>CALFIT010000131.1 GCA_937877465.1 uncultured Bacteroidales bacterium
ATGGGAGATCAGTGTGGGCTCACAGAGCATCACCATGCATGTCGACGCGGTGGAGGAATACGTATATGGCGGTCGCGGTTTCAGGCTGTTGCGCGTGAGCGACGCTGGCGAACTCTTCGGCGGTACCATTGTTTGCGGCATCGGCCATCTGACCAGCTTCTTCCCCGAAAGGCTGATGAACCGAGGAAAGAACTACCGCGTGGAAGGAATGCGCTGCTTCTGGCGCAACGGCGAATTGTTCTTCAAATACGGCGAAAGGGACTGCGACGAAATCTATCAGGAAATCCATAACGGCATCGAGGAAGACGGCCCTTCGACAGGCTCAGGGGCCTTCGCCATCTATCCCAACCCCACCAACGGCATCCTCACCATCCATCATTCCGCATTCATCATTCGTCATTCCGCATTCCGAATCACCAACCTCATGGGCCAAACCGTCCAAACAGGCAATTTGAATGCCGAAACCCAGCAGATTGACGTGTCGGGTTTGCCGCAGGGCATGTATTTCATCACCTTTAGCGGCGCGACACGGAAATTCGTGGTACGATAAATTGCTGCGAAAACCGAAAAACAACGCCCGAGAAACGTTTCTTGGGCGTTGTTTTTCGGTTTTATAAAACGACTTCCCAACGCCCGCCCTTGTCGGGACCGATACGGCGAAGCAAGCCTTCTCGCTTTAGGTTGGCGAGTTGCTTCTCCACACCCTTGGCTGAGATGTTCAAGGCTTGGGCCAACCCCGCCGTGGTGAGTTTTGGATTCTCACGCAACAACTCAAGGATTTTCTCCCTACTGTTTTTGTTTTTCTCCCTACTAATTGGAGTCTTCCTCCCTACTTCGTTTTGCGAATCAACAAAGGAGCGGATGTCTTGCCGAAGGTTCTTTCTCAGCGTTTTGAACATGAAATCCCTGAAAATCTGCAAGTTTTCGTCTTTGCGGGTGTCGATAAGTGCTTGAATGTACTCGGATTTGTCTTCTTTTAGGATTTTTGTGGGTATCAGTCCGTACTCAAATTGCAGATGGCTCATCAGCAGTCGGGCCATTCTGCCGTTGCCGTCAACCCAAGGATGGATGGTCACCAACTCGTAATGCGCGTCAAAGCTGAGTTCGTATTGCGCTTTTTTGTCTTCGCTTTTTATGCTTTTCCGACTGTCGTTCAGATTGTTGCAGAAGTTCTGTAATTGATTGGGTACCTTGTGGAAATCCATATACGATGCGCCTCCGATACCAGCACTAACATTCACTAGTCTTAGGTCTCCGTTGGCGGATGAGAATTCACCCAAAGCGGTTTTATAAGTGCTCCCCGTGCTTTTCATCACCAAGGTGGCCATGTTTTTGAGCCATTCCAACGTTATTTCAGTGCGGGCTTTTGCCATTGAAATACTGGCTTCGTAAGCCGCCTTCAAGTCTAAGTTCATCAAATATTCATTGATGTTTTTGCCTTTGGAAGTTAAACCTTCATCAAAAAGGAGTTGATTCTCCACCTCAGTGATGGTTGAGCCTTCAATGGCGGTAGAGTGGGTGATAAGGGAGTACAAATAGAACTTGTCGTAGTCCAATTGCTGCCCGATGCCCAAGTCTTCGTAGGTTTGTATCAGCTTTTCTATTTCTTCCCAGATGGTCATATTGCTGTTTTTGCCGCAAAGATACAATTTTTCTCCCCACTGATATATTTTCTCCCTACTTTTTTAGTGTTCTCCGTTCGCGAACAGAGAACACTTGTCTGTAAACGATTGAAATACAATATAATAAATTAAGGCTATCGCAACTGCGACAGCCTTAATTATCAATTATAAATTCTCAATTATCAATTACTTAAACGCATTCTCGCTCAACCCCTTGCCGCTCAAGGCCAAGTCCTTCATGTAGCTCGGAGTCTCCTTGCCTAAGTACTTGTCGACATAGAGCTTGGCTAAATACTGGCCGAGCATGAAGCCATGGCCGCGCAAGCCGGTGAGCATACCCACCTCGGGGTCGACGATGTAGCGCGGCTCCATATAGTAGCCGGCCCACACCGCGTGGAAGCCCACCTCGGCGAGGTTCGGGATCCAGTCGGCAAACACCTCGCTGCAAATCTCCAAGAACTCCTTGCTGTTGTACTTCAGGTTCTGATGGGCCTCGAAGGCGTCGCAGTCGGGCGAGGCGCAGCCGATGACCTGACCCGTGTGCAGGAACTGCTGCCCATACACCGCGCTGAAGCCCTTGTAGTGGCGGCGGTCGATGATCATGTCAAGCGAGTCGCCGTTGGCGCCCAAGTTGGGCAGGCGGCGGGTGATGAAGGCTTGGTGCTTCACGGGATAGAGCTGCGTGTCGATGCCAAGCATGTCGGTGAACTTCTCCGCGCCCCAACCCATCGCGTTCACGAAGTGGTCGCAGGTGTATTCGATATATTGCCTCTCGTGGTTGCGGACCAAGGCCACGTATTTGTCGCCGCTCTTCTGCACAAACACAAGCTCGCAGTCTTCCATCAGCGTGCCGCCGTGCTCGATGGCGACGGTGCGGATGTAGTCGATGGTGCGGCCGGGCGTGGCCTGCCAGCAGTTGTTGGAGATCAAGGCGTGGCTATACACGTTGCTGTCCATGTTCCACAGCGGCGAAATCACCTTGCGGAAGTCCTTCTTCTCGATCATGTAGGCATCGCTCCAAGCGCGTGAGGCATCGAGGGCCTTGTAGGTGGCGTCGTCGTGGACGAGGTTCACATAGCGCGTCAGCTTGAAGTCGATGTTGTGGACTTGTTGTATCTCCTTGAAAATCTCAAGGTTGTGGTTGGCGATGTCGGCGATGTCGGGGTTGGAGAAGGCCGGACGGCCACCCGCGATGCAACGCCACGAGGAGCCACGGTCGTAGTTGACCAACACGGGTTTCTTGCCCGCCTCGGCGAAATAGCGGAACGCGCCGCTACCCGCGATGCCGCCGCCCGCAATCAGCACTTCGACGGTTTCGTGCTTCACGTCGTTATCGGTCTGGAATACAAAGGTTTCCTTGACATTCGGGTGATACACCTCGCCCAAGGTGACTTGGTTGGCCAAAGGCGCACGCGGCGACGACTCGCCCACCACCTCGATGCCATAGCTGCGCAGGACCTGTTTCGCCCGCGACACGCAACGCTTGCCACGGCAGGGACCCATGCCCATGCGGGTGATGTGCTTCAGCTCATCGACGGAGATGAACTTACGGTCGCCGACGGCCTTCAGGATGGTCTTCAGATCGACGTCTTCGCAATGGCAGACGTAGGCATCTTCAGTCAGGACGGGTTCGGTGTTGGGCTTGAAGACGATGGGTTTCGGATAGCGTTCCTTCAGGATGAAGCCCTTGATGTCGGTCATCACGGGCAGCTCGGTTCTCCACTTGGCGTTATCGACCTTCACGCGCGTCACATGGGTCTTGTTGGGCTTGCGCAGCACCTTCTCGATGATGCCGTCGGTCAGGATCTTGCCGTTGTTGTCGATGAGATAGACCTCCTTGCCTTCCTCCACGTCGTATTCGACGGGCAGGAAGACGACTTCCTTGTTGAGGTCGTAGCCGAAGATGGCCAAGCCAGGGCAGTGGTTGACGCACTGCATACAGCCGATGCACTTCGTGTAATCGACGGCGGGTGTGGTGTTGGTCGAGACCTTGGTGATGGCGCCTTGCGGACAGCTGAACGAGCAGGGGTTGCAGGCGAAACCGTAGAGGCAGTCCAATTGCACGAAAGGCTTGGCCTTCATGCGTGCCTCGTCGGGCAGGTTAGGCTCGTCCAACACGCGGATGGGGCGTTGTTGCGAGTCGATGTATTGTCTTGAAATCTCAAGGTATTCGTCATAGTTGTAGCGCATGCCGAGGTTTTGGGCCACCTCGAAGGCGGCTTGCTTGCCACGGAGCACCGCGCTGGTGCCTTCGCCGATGCGGACGGCGTCGCCGCAGCCGTAGGTGTGGAGTCCGAACACTTGCTTGCCCTTTTCGAGCAGCTGGCTGTCGGGGGTCAGGCCGGTGCAGATGTTGATGATGTCGATGTCGTCGATGACCTTCTCCGTGCCCGGGATGGGCTTGAAGTTCTTGCACTCGGCGATGACGGCCCCCACGATGCCCGTGTAATCCTCATTCGGGATGGCTTTCAGCAGCACGTGCGAGGTCATAATCGGGATGCCGAGACGGCGCACACGGTTGGCTTGCACGGGGAAGCCGCCCTCGTGGTCCATGCCCTCAATGATGGCTTTGATGGTGGCGCCAGCCTGCATGCCTTGGTAGGAGGTCAGGTAGCCGATGTTGCCCGCGCCCACGGTGAGGACTTTCTTGCCCAACAGCGTGTGCTCTTGGTTCATCATCTTCTGGAAGACGGCGGCGGTATAGACACCCGGCACATCGTCGTTCTCGAATGTCGGCATGAAGGGCACGGCACCCGTGGCGACCACAAGATGCTCTGCATCGACATAGCTGATTTCCTGCGTGACCACGTTCTTCAGCGCGATGCGCTTGCCTTCAAGCAGGTCCCAAACGGTGTTGTTCAAAAGGATGCCTTCGTGGTTGTCGCCGGCCAAGGTCTTGGCGATGTCGAAGCCACGCATGCCGCCGAACTTCTGTTCCTTCTCGAAGAAGAAGAACTGGTGCGTCTGCATGTTGAACTGTCCGCCGATGTTGGCGTTGTTGTCGATGACAAGGTTGGCGATGCCAAGCTCGTTGAGTTTCTCGCGGCAGGCCAATCCCGCCGGACCCGCGCCGATGATGGCGACGGTGGTCTTGTAAATTTTAGTTGGGAGTTGGGAGTTGGGAGTTGGGAGTTGGGAGTTGAGAGTTGGCAGTTGGGAGTTGTCCAGTTGTCGCACTTCCTTCACGCCATCGACGAGGGTGATGCAGATGCGGCGGATCTTGCCATCGACGAGCATCTCGCACGCACCGCACTTGCCGATGCCGCATTCGAGGCTTCGGTTGCGCCCTTTCAGGCTGTGGCTGTGAATAGGGAATCCGGCTTGGTGAAGGGCGGCGGCGATGGTCTTGCCCCGCTGACCGCGCACGGTCTGGCCTTCATATTTGAACTCCACGAGGTCTTCCTGTGGGATGTCCAAAATGGGGTGTTTTTCGATTTTGTACATATCAGAATGATTTTTGAGTCGTTAAAAGTGACCGCAAATTTAGGAAAAACATAAAAAGAGGAATCTTTTTTGCCTTTTTTTTGAAAAAAATGTCAACCAAAGGCTTTTCCCGCCGAAAAGAAAAACTCCTAACTGCTAACTGTTAACTGCTAACTGTTAACTGCTAACTGTTAACTCAAAACATACTGCATCGTGCTCCTGCTCCCTTGCTTCACCAAAACCTTCTTGCCTTGGATGAAATCATGTTCCAAGCCATCCTGATAATGCCTTATGGTGAACAGTTGCAACCCTTCGTTGTACTTGACGCTGAAACTTTCTTTCAGGCAGGTCATCAGCTGCTTCAGCTTTGTCTTGTCGCTGTCGAAGCAAAACGAGAGCATCAGGGCGGAGGTCTGGATCATGTTGGCGTGGACGTTCAGGTCGGCGCAGACGGCGAAGATGGTCTTGAGGTTGCGTTCGTCCATGAACGAATAGTCGCGGGGCGAGATGGAGACCAACGTTTGGTTGTCCTTGACGATGTATGACGGGATGCTTTCGTCGTTTTTGCGGTGGCTGCCGTCGATGAGCGTGGGTTCATGGTCGGGGTGGAGGAACGACTGTACTTTCAGCGTTATCCCCTTGTTTTGCAATGGCTTGATGGTCTTGGGGTGGATGATGGTGGCGCCGTAGAAAGCCAATTCGATGGCCTCGGAGTAGGGGATGTGCGGCAGTTGCACCGTGTTGGCGAAGCGTTTCGGGTCGGCGTTGAGCAGGCCGTCCACGTCTTTCCAGATGGTGACTTCCTCGGCGTCGAGGCAGTTGGCGAAGATGGCGGCGGTAAAGTCGGAGCCTTCGCGCCCGAGGGTGACGCTGTGCTTGCCGTCGGGAGTGCCCCCGATGAAGCCCTGCGTGAGGCACACGAGGCCACGGATGTGCTCGTCGTTCAGTTTGCCGATGCGCAGCCGCGTCTCGTCCCAGTCGGGGTTGGCGGCGCGGAAGGTTGGCTCAATGTCGGTGATGACATATTTCCTTGCGTCGAGCCAGCGCGTGGGGATGTCGCACTTGTTGAGGTATTCGTGGATGATACTGGTCGAGATGAGTTCGCCGTAGCTGACGGTCTGGTCGTATTGGTAGTCGTAGGGCGCGTCGGTCTGTTGCAGTTTCTCCCAAAGTTCGATGAACAGGGTGGCGATGCTCTCGCCGAAGGCGGGGTTGGCGTCTTCGCCAAAGAGGTCGTTGATGATGCCGTCGTGGTAGGCGATGACATCTTGCAGTGCCTCCATGCCGAGGTTGCCGTCGTGTTCGCGGAAGTCGGCCAGAACCTTTTCCAACATGTTGGTCGTCTTGCCCATGGCGGAGACCACCAAAAGGATGTCCTCATCCTTGTGTTGGCCGACGATATGCGCCAAGTTGCGCACCGCCCCGGCATCCTTCACCGATGCCCCACCGAATTTATGGATTTTTTGGATCATTGTCTTTGTCTTTTGAAGATGCAAAAGTAAAAAAGTTCCTGAAGACGTGACATTTTTCTCCCATAAATCACAAAAAGCACACTTTTTCTTCCCTCCATCCGAAAAAATCCCTATATTTGCACCGTCAACCAACGTGCAGCACATGAACGGACAGCGATATATCAGCCCTTACACCGACTTCGGCTTCAAGTACATCTTCGGCAGCGAACTGAACAAGGAGTATTTGATCTCGTTCCTGAATGCCCTTTTCGAAGGCAGGCACCACATCACGGACGTCACCTACCAGAACTCGGAGCATCTGGACGAGGTGGTGTATTCGCGCCGCGCCATCTTCGACGTGTATTGCACCACCGACCGTGGCGACCACATCATCGTGGAGATGCAGAACGTGGACCAGGACTACTTTGCCGACCGCATGGTGTATTACTCCACCTTCCCCATTCGCGAGCAGGCCAAGCGCGGCGACTGGGACTACAAGCTGAACCCCGTCTATACGATAGGCATCCTCAACTTCATCTTCGACAAGAGCAGCGACGACGTGCACCACGAGGCCAAGCTGATGAACGTGGCGACGAAAGAGGTGTTCTACGACAAGCTCTCGTTCATCACGATAGAGTTGCCGAAGTTCAACAAGAGGGAGGACGAGTTGGTGACCTTGTACGACAAATGGCTGTTCGTGCTGCGCAACATGTCGCGGCTGATGGAGCGGCCTGCGGCCTTGCAGGAGAGGGTGTTCGCCTCGCTGTTTCGCCACGCCGAGATTGACAAGATGCAGCCCAAGATGCGGCTCGACTACGAGAAGTCGCTGTTCGACTACAACGACATTAATAATAGTAATGTAAAGCACTTCCGCGAAGGCAAAGAAGAAGGCCTAAGAGAGGGCATGGAAAAAGGCATGGAAAAAGGCAAAGAGGAAGGCCTAAGAGAAGGTTTGGAAAAAGGTATCCTCCAAGTGGCCAAGAACATGAAAGCTGCTGGTATGCCTGTCGCATCCATAGCCAAAATGACTGGCTTGCCGGAAGAAGAAATTGAAAAACTATAATCCGTTACTATGACCATGCAGCGATATATCAGCCCAGAAATAGTCAATAGCAACGTAAAGCATTTCCGCGAAAGCAAAGAGGAAGGGTTGAGAGAAGGCAAAGAGGAAGGCCTGAAGGAAGGCGAGCGGAAGAAATCGTTGGAGATAGCCCGCAAGCTGAAAGCCGCTGGCGTGGCCGATGCCGTCATCATGGCCACAACAGGATTAAACGAAAACGAATTGAAAGCACTATAAACCAATAAAATACAAACAGAACGATGTAGAAAATAGAACATTGACATAAACAGAGCTGACGCTCTTATTCTCCTTCCTTGAAATCTGGAAAATTTCTTACCGAGAATAAGTTTTGCGGATAGTTCTCGCCCAAGGGCGAGGATTGATCCTGCTTATTTGGTAAAAGGTGTTTTCCAGAGCCTAAGGAAGAAATAAGCATTCAAAGGACAATTCCGCCCTGTTTCGTTTCTTGGAGTTTCCTTTCGGCTTGATGAGGATGAGCGTTTCAGACACAGCGGCTGAAAACTTAACCTAATTATCAAACAATAAACGAACTAAGAAAGGAAAAAAGATGAAAAAAATGTTTATCATTGCATTGATGCTATTTTGCGGAATAGCAAACGCTCAGAACTATCTCAGTATGAATATCACCGAGATACAAGAGCAGCAACTCTTTGAATTCTGTGTGAATGATTACGATAGCATTGTCTTCACTAAGGAAATTAATTGCAATAACCAAGTTATTTGGGGTGTTAGAGATTGGGCCTCTCAGCAGGTCATTCAACAATCTTACAATGAATTGGTTTTAATACCTAATTCCGCAACACATCTTGAAGTTGTTTACCATGGAGGATGTGACATCTATCACAGAGAGTGTCATGTTATCTTTCATGATTTCAACATCAACGAACCATGGTCACAAGACTATGTTTGGAAACGTACAGGCACAAGTACTACACTCAGCGCAACTTGGGGCGAAAACTTGTTTTACCAATGGTCCACTGGAGAAACGTATCGAAACATCACCGTCACCGACCCCGGCACTTACTGGGTTCGTATCTACAACGACTGCGGCGAACTCTATGACACCATCCAAGTCCGCGACAACGTGGAAATCGACTTGGCCACCTGCGACCTTGTGACAAACCTCAACCTCGTCACTTGGCCAACAACGCCCGCCCAAGCCGAGTACGTCAGCGAAGTTGAAGTGAAGCGCGACGGTCTCGTGGTCGGCACCGCACCTTACACGGACGGCTACTTCTTAGACAACATCGGAAGCGGCTCCGCCTCGCGAACCTACACCGTCACAGCCATCGCCACCGACGGCACGCCCTGCCCCATCGTGAGTTATCCCAAAGAGACCATCCACATGGCCTACCTCACCGGCATCAACAACACCATCGAGGTCAACTGGAACGTCCCCACGGGCTACGACCTTCTCGGCTACAACATCTGCGAATGGAACCCCGACGGCGACCTTTCCGTGATAGACTACGTCGGCGCCACCGTGACGAGCTACACCTGCCAAGAGAGCCAGTTCGACAACGGCTACATCGTCGTGCAAGGCGTGGAAGCCGGCAAGGACGGCGAGACGCGCCTCCTCTCCAACCGCAGCTACGACTTAGTGGGCCTCGGCGAACAACACACGCCGGCCTTCAAGGTCTATCCGAACCCGACAAGCGGCTTCTTCACCGTGGAAGGCACGGGCACGCTGACTGTCATGGACACCCTTGGGCAGATTGTCATCACCCGCGAAATCACCGGCAAGGAAAGCGTCGAGTTGCCGCGTGGGATGTGGTTTGTGAAGTTGGGCGAAACGACACGGAAAATCGTGGTGGATTGATTATTCTCACGCAGAAATCGCTGAATTATATGAAGCGCGAAGCGAGGCCAAGATAGTGCCCGATAGGTTTCTGCGTATTCAGCGTGAGAGAAATTCACGTCAGGCAGGTTCTGCGTATTCAGCGAATTCTGCGTGAAACAAAACCAAATCCTCTTGCTGAAATCATACAGCAGGAGGATTTTTGTTGCCCCACAAATGCAATAAATTTATTAAATAGGAGTTATCAACCCAAATAACCACTATTTTTGCACACTTTTTGACGGGCCATCAAAGTCCTGAAAGGACGACCCGATGTCAACGGGCGATTTCAATCCCCGCCAATAGAGCAAGTCTCAAGCCAAGCCCCGTAGGGGCGACAGCCAATAAGCAGGTGACGTAAGTCCCTGCGCAATAACGACAAAACAACAAAAACAAACATAAAATGATCGAAACTGACATTCGTGAACTGAACGAAAAAATCCAAAGGGAGAGCCAATTCCTCGACCTCATCAACCTCGAAATGAACAAGGTCATCGTGGGACAGAAACACATGACCGAACGCCTCCTCATCGGCCTCTTGGCCAATGGACACATCCTGCTCGAAGGCGTGCCGGGCTTGGCCAAGACCTTGGCCATCAAGTCGATGGCAAGTGCCATCGATGCCGACTTCGCCCGCATCCAATTCACCCCCGACCTGCTGCCCGCCGACCTCATCGGCACGCTGATCTACAGCCAGAAGAACGAGGAGTTTGTGGTGCGTCGCGGCCCCGTGTTCGCCAATTTCGTCCTCGCCGACGAAATCAACCGCTCGCCCGCCAAGGTGCAGAGTGCCCTGCTCGAAGCCATGCAGGAGCATCAGGTGACCATCGGCGAGGAGACGTTCCAGCTGCCCGACCCGTTCTTGGTCATGGCCACGCAAAACCCCATCGAGCAGGAAGGCACCTATCCGCTGCCCGAAGCCCAAGTGGACCGTTTCATGCTGAAGGTGGTCATCAACTACCCCAAGAAAGAGGAGGAGAAACTGATTCTGCGTCAGCAGATTGCAAGCACTGGAGCCAAAATCAACGCCGTGGTGAGGCCCGCCGACATCATCCGCGCCCGCGAGGTATGCCGCGAGATTTACCTTGACGAGAAGATCGAGAACTACATCACCGACATCGTCTTCGCCTCGCGCTATCCGTCGGACTACAAGCTGAAGAAGTTCGCCAACATGATCAGCTACGGCGGCTCGCCTCGTGCCACCATCAACTTGGCGTTGGCGGCCAAGGCCTACGCCTTCATCAAGCACCGTGGCTACGTCATCCCCGAAGACATCCGCGCCGTGGCTCCCGATGTGCTGCGTCATCGTATCGGCTTGACCTACGAGGCTGAGGCGGAGAACATCACCACCGAAGAAATTATCAACGAGATTTTGAATACTGTTGAAGTCCCGTAGGGACGACGGATATTAGGCAGGCGATGGAATGAAATGGAATCCTTGCCAAATGTAAAAATCCGATTATCAATGGTTTAAATATGGAATCAACAGAAATATTCAAAAAGGTTAGAAAGATCGAAATCAAGACGCGGGGCCTGTCGAACCACATCTTCTCGGGGCAGTACCACAGCGCCTTCAAGGGGCGTGGCATGACCTTCAGCGAGGTGCGCGAGTACGAGTACGGCGACGACATCCGCAACATCGACTGGAACGTCACTGCCCGTTTCAACCGGCCTTTCGTCAAGATTTTCGAGGAAGAACGCGAGATGACCGTGATGCTGCTCATCGACGTGTCGGGTTCCAACGACTTCGGCTCGCAAACGCAGTCGAAGCGCGACCTGACTGCCGAATTGGCAGCGGTCTTGGCGTTTTCTGCCATCCAGAACAACGACAAGGTGGGCGTCATCTTCTTCAGCAGCAAGGTCGAGAAGTTTATCCCGCCCAAGAAAGGCAGTTCGCACATCCTTCGCATCATCCGCGAAATCGTTGACTTCGAGCCTGTTGAGCGCGGCACCGACATTGGCGAGGGCTTGCGTTTCCTGACTTCGGCCATCAAGCGGCGCACCACGGCCTTCCTCATCTCCGACTTCATGACGGACAGCAGTTTCGAGAAGGAGATGCAGATTGCCGCCAACAAGCACGACCTCGTCGCGCTGCGCATCACCGACCGCCGCGAGATGGACATCCCCAAGGTGGGCTTGGTGAAGTTCCGCGACTCGGAATCGGGCAAGGAACGCTGGGTTGACACCTCAAGTCGCGCCTGGCACGACGCCTACCAGCAGATGATTCACTACAAGTCGACGGAACTGAACCGCGAGTTCACCAAACACGGCATCGACAACGCGCTGATTTACACCGATGAAGACTATGTGAAGCCCATGATGCAACTCTTCAAGAAAAGGGAGGCGAGAAGATGAAAAGATATGTTTTGTTTGTGCTGGCAATGTTCGCTTTTGCCTTTGGCCTCAATGCCCAAAACGTGGAGGTGGAAGGCAAGGTGGAAAGCCAAGACGTGCAAGTCGGCAAGCCTTTTACGCTCGATTTGAGCCTCAAGGTGCCTTACGGCTGGTTCGTGGAATGGAACGATTTCAAGGAAGAGGCCCTTTCCGAGCAAATCGACATTCTGAAACGGGGCAACGTGGAGCGCACCGCCGATGCGGATAGCAATGTTATTGTGCATCAACAGCTTACCTTGATGACTTTCGACACGGGACAAATCCAGTTGCCCGCTGTCGGCCTGACTTACGCCCGCTCGTTCGACGACCCGATGCGCCAGCAAGCCTTTACGGAACCCATTGATTTATATGCAACTACGATCGTCGTTGACACCTTGCAGCCCTACAAGCCCATCGTGGAACCGATGGCCGCGCCTGTCCAGATGAAGGAGGTCTTCCCGTGGATCTTGGCGGTCTTGCTCCTCGTGTTGGTCGGCTTGGGCGTTTGGTTCATCGTGAAACGCCGCAAGGTGCGCGTCGATGAAAACGGCAACGTCGTCAAGGGGCCTGTCATCCCGCCTTACGACAAGGCCGTGGGCGACTTGGAGAACCTGAAGCAGCAGAAGCTGTGGCAGAGCGGCAAGGTGAAGGAGTATTTCTCCTCGCTCACCGACATCGCCCGCGAGTACATCGAAGGGCAGTTTGGCGTGAATGCCGTCGAGATGACCACCGACGACATTTTGGAGGAAATCCGTCCATTGCGTTTCCCGAAGGAAACCTACGACAAACTGAAAGAAACGATGGAAGTCGCTGATTTGGTGAAGTTTGCCAAATACTCGGCTTCCAATTTGGAAAGCGACACGGCCATGAGCGACATGACTGATTTCGTCAACGAGAGCTATGCGCATTATCAAAAGACATTGTCGCCATCTGCGTCCTCGCAGATGGAAAGTGCTGACTGCGTCTCGCAGTCAGCAACAGTGAAGGAGGAGGTGAAAGATGCTTGAAAACATTGAATTTGCGAATCCCAAGTTGCTGTGGCTCTTGCTGTTGGTGCCTTTGGCCATCGCATGGTATGTGTTGCGCCACAAGAAGCAGGAGGCTTCGGTGAGTTTCTCCGACACGAGCGGCTTCGTCAAGTTGCCGAAGAGTTGGAGGGCTTATATGCGTCATTTGCTTTTCGCCTTGAAGATGGCGGCTTTGGCCTTGCTTATCGTGGCTTTGGCTCGACCGCAAAGCTCATCGACCAACACGACCTCCAACATCGAAGGCATTGACATCGTGATGGCGATGGACGTTTCCGGCTCCATGTTGGCCCGCGACCTCAAGCCCGACCGCCTCACCGCCGCCAAGAACGTGGCTTCCGATTTCGTGAAAGACCGCCCCGGCGACCGCATGGGCTTGGTCATCTTCTCTGGCGAGTCGTTCACGCAGGTGCCGCTGACCACCGACCACGGCGTGATGCTCAACATGCTCGCCGAGATGAAAAACGGACTCATCGACGACGGCACCGCCATCGGCGACGGCTTGGCCACGGCCATCAGCCGACTCAAGGACAGCGAAGCCATCTCCAAGGTCGTGATTCTGCTCACCGATGGTCTCAACAACGCCGGTTCCGTCGATCCTTACACGGCGGGCGAAATGGCTAAACTCTATGGTATCCGCGTCTATACCATCGGCGTAGGAAGCTATGGCACAGCACCTTATCCAGTGCAGACACCGTTTGGCACCCAAATCCAGCAGATGAAGGTTGAAATCGACGAGAAGCTGTTGGCTTCCATCGCAGGAATGACGGGCGGCAAGTATTTCCGCGCCACTTCCAACCAGAAGTTGGACGAGGTGTATCAGGAAATCGACAAGTTGGAACGCTCCAAGATTGAGGTGACGGAGTTTCGCCGCCTCCACGAGGAGTTCTACCCCCTCGCGGCTTGGGCCTTGGCCTTGCTGCTGCTTGAATTCCTCTTGCGTAAAACCGTTTTCAGAACCTTAACTGATTGAAGCTATGGAAAACGTATTGCGATTTGAACACCCAGAATACCTTTACGGACTGATAATCATTCCGTTATTGGTCATCATCTATATTTTGTTCCGCATCGGGCAACGGAAGCGTTTCGAGCGTTTCGCCCAAATCGGGATGCGCGACCAATTGGCGCCGAGCTATTCAAACCGTCGCGCCAACTTCAAGTTCGTCGTCTTCCTGCTCATGGTTTCCTGCATCATCTTGGCTTTGGCCAACTTGCAGAGTGGCAGCAAGATGGAAGAGGTGAAACGCGAAGGCATCGACCTCTATTTGGCCGTCGACGTGTCCAATTCGATGAATGCCGAAGACATCGTCCCAAGCCGTCTCGAACGCTCGAAGCAAGCCATCAACAAGCTCATCAGCGACATGCGCGGCGACCGTATCGGTGTCATCGTCTTTGCCGACAAAGCCTTCGTGCAGTTGCCCATCACCACCGACTATTCGGCGGCCCGGATGTTCCTTTCGACCATCAACACGAGCCTCGTGGCCTCGCAAGGCACGGCCATCGCCGAAGCCATCAATCTGGCGCTCAAGTCGTTCCCCGACGAGACGCACAGCCGTGCCATCGTCATCATCTCCGACGGCGAGGACCACGAGAACGACGCGGCGGTGAAGGCGGCGCAAGAGGCGGCCAAGCAAGGCGTCCATATTTATACCATCGGCATGGGCCTCGCCGACGGCGCCCCAATTCCAGAATACAACCAATACGGCCATCAGGTTGGCTACCGCAAGGACCGCAACGGCAACACCATCATCACCCGCCTCGACGAGCAGATGCTGCAAAAGATTGCCTCGGCGGGCAACGGCATCTACGTCCGCGCCAGCAACTCCAACGTGGGTCTGGGGAAGATCTACGACGACATCAACAAGCTCGACAAGACCGAAATCGACGCCAAGGTCTTCACCGACTACGAGGACCAGTTCCAGTGGTTCGTGGCCGCCGCCATCGTCCTTCTGCTCATCGAGATTTTCGTTTCGTCGGGCAAGAAAGGGTGGGAGAGAAAGTTTAACATTTTTGAGAAGAAAGATGAAGAAGCTCGTTAAATATCTGTCAATCATTGTTTTCCTTGCGTCGGCCTTGACGGTTTCGGCACAAAGCGACGAGAAGGCCATCCGCAAGGGCAACCGCTACTATAAGAGCGGCCATTACGAACAAGCCATCGAGAGCTATCGTAAAGCCTTGGAAATCAGGCCGAACAACGCCAAAGCGCAGTTCAACCTCGGCGACGTGTATTATGCCAAGCAGTCGTACGACACGGCATACGCTGAGTTCCAGAAGGCCTTGGAGATGTCGCCCGACGCCAAGTTGAAGTCGAACGCGGTATTCAACATGGGCAATTGCCTGTTGGCGCAGGAAAGGTTCTACGACGCCTTCAATATATACAAGGTGTCGCTGAAACTGAATCCTGAGAACGAGAACGCGCTTTACAACCTCGAATATTGCCGCGCCCACCTCGTCAAGAGCGAGATTTGGGTGGCACAGCCGCAAAACGGCTTGGTGGAGTCGAGCGAGGCGATGGCTTTCAACGGGCAGCGCGTCACGCTTTCGGCACAGCCTGACGAGGATTACGCCTTGTCGGAGTATGTCGTGACGAAGCTCGACAACATGGAGGTGAAGGTCGATGTGAGCGGCAGCAGCTTCATCATGCCCAAGTTCGACGTGATGGTGACGGCGGTGTTCAAGCCGTCGCACAAGATTGAAATCGACAAGAACATCAAGAACGGCACGGTGCAGGCCGACCGCCAAAAGGCCATCGAGGGACAGCAAGTCAAACTTGAGGCCCACGGCGAGGATGACTTCGTGCTCGACAAGTTAACGGTGTATCGTACAGGCAACCGCAACGACACGGTGCCGGTCAACAAAGGTGTCTTCCAGATGCCCAACTTCGACGTGACGGTGACGGCCTCGTTCCGTACGGCGTTGAAAGTCAGCATCGACAGCGTCGCTAACGGCACGATTTCCGTGACAGATAGTTTGGTGAAGCCGGGCGACAACATCGCCGTCATCGTGAAGCCCGACAAAGGCTTCCAACTCGGCGACCTGCGCGTGGTCAGCAACCGCGACGCCACCGAGTCGGCTCCCGTCAGCAACGACAACATGTTCCAGATGCTCGACAGCGACGTGACGGTGAAAGCCAACTTCGTGGAAGCCACTGACTATTACAAGGTTGAGGCCGACACAACGCTGAAAGGCGGTCACGTCCTCCTCGACCAAACCGAGGCCACACGCCGTGAGACGGTGAAACTCGACAACGCACCCGAGCTGGGCTACCAGTTCAAGGAATATGTCATCCATCAGGTGGGCGACACCGCCGTCAAGGTGCAACCATTGGGCAATTTCTTCACCATGCCCGACTTCGACGTGGAGGTATCGGCGGTATTCGAGAAGAGCGAAGGTCAGGACCAGCAGCAACAGCAGCAGGACCAAGACCAACAGCAAGACCAACAAGAGCAGCAACAACAGCAAGACCAGCAAGGTCAAGACCAACAGCAGCAGCAACAGCAACAGAACCAGCAGATGTCGAAGGAAGACGCGCAGCGTATGTTGGATGCCCTTGAAAACCAAGAGAAAAAGACCATGGAAAAGGTCAACGAACAGAAAGTCAGGCAACAACCCAAGAAGAAGAGCGATAAGGACTGGTAGTTTGAAGTTTAGAGTTTAGAGTTGAGAGTTGAGAGTTTAGTCCCGTAGGGACGACAGATTTTAGGCAGGCGGTGAAGCGCAGCGGAACCCCTGCAATAAAAGCGACAAATTATGTATTTTTGCATCGTAAAAATTTGAATAAATGAAGAGGATATTCAGCGTATTGTTATTGATGGCATTCGTCATACCCATCGCAGCATGGGCGCAAGACGACCCCAAACTGACGGTTTCCGCCAAGAAGCAGGTCGTGGTGGGCGAGCGTTTCCAAGTGGTGTTTGAGGCCAACGCCGAAGGCAAGAACTTCCAAGCGCCATCGTTTGAAGGTCTCACCGTGGTGGGCGGCCCCTTCACCTCGACGAGTTCGAGCTTCTCGATGGTCAACGGTTCGATGTCGCATACGGTCAAGTGTACCTACACCTTCGCCTTGCAAGCCTATCAGGAAGGTACGTTCCATGTGGGTCCGGCCTCGCTGACGGTCAAGGGTAACAAGGTGAGCAGCGAGCCTTTCGACATCAAGGTCTTGCCCGACGACGGTAGCCATGCCGCGCCATCGAGTGGGGGAGGCAACACCAACCAAGGCCAATCGCAGCAAAACACCAACGACCCGCAGGTGAGTGGCAAAGACTTGTTTATCAGGGTTATACCGTCAAAGAAGTCGGTTTACGTCGGCGAGCAGGTGGTGCTGACCTACAAGCTCTACACCAAGGTGCCGGTGTCGTCGCTCTCGGTCGAGAAGATGCCGTCATACGCGGGCTTCTGGACCAAGGACATCTCCGACAACAGCGGCGGCTCGTTGCGCCAGTCTTCAGAATATGTTAACGGCATTGAATACACGACAGCCGAGATTCAGAAGATGGTCGTCGTGCCACAGCGTAGCGGCAAGCACAGCCTCGACCCGATGACCATCGAATGCATCGCGCAGGTCCGCACGGAAAGCAACCGCCGGCCAAGCAACGACCCGTTTGACGTTTTCTTCAACGACCCGTTCTTCAACCGCAACATTACCAACGTGAAGAAGGAACTATCGACGCAGGCCTTCGATTTGGAGGTGAAGCCGCTTCCCGACAACGGCAAGCCCGCCTCGTTTGCGGGCGCCGTGGGCAACTACACTTTCAAGTCGGACATCGACAAGACGGAACTGAGCACCAACGAGGCCGTCACCATCACCTTGACGGTTTCGGGCACGGGCAACGTGGAGCTGCTGCAACTGCCCGAGCCGGTGTTCCCGCCCGACTTCGAGGTCTACGACCCGAAAGTCACGGTTTCGACCAACGTCACCTCGCAGGGACTTGGCGGAACGAAAAAGGCTGAATATCTCGTGATCCCGCGCCGCGCAGGTTCGTTTGTCGTGCAGCCGGTGGAGTTCGCCTATTTCAATCCCGCCGACGGCACCTACCACTCCGAGCAGTCGCCCGCCTACGAAATCAGCGTGGCGAAAGGCAAGGACGACGACGGCGGCAGCGGCATCTATGCCTCCAACCAAGAGGGCATCCAGTATCTCGGCAGCGACATCCGCCACATCATGACGGGCGACGCCAAGCTGAAACCCACGCATGCCACCTTCTTCGCTTCGGCGGCCTACTTCGTGATTCTTCTTGCCATCTTGCTGGTATTCATCGTTTTGCTCTTTGTGTTGAAGAAACGCGAGCAGCTGACGCAAGACACCGCCGCCAACCGCAACCGCAAGGCCGACAAGGTGGCGCGTGGCCGCCTGAAGAACGCCTACCAGCACCTGAAAGCCAAGGATCAGGACAAGTTTTATGTCGAGATGTCGCAGGCCTTGTGGGGTTACATCGCCGACAAGACGGGCATCGAACGCTCCAAGCTCTCGATGGACACCGTGAGCGAAGCCATGAAGGAACGCCATGTGCCCGACGAACTGACCCAACAATTTGTCGACACGCTCAACAGCTGTGAGTTTGCCCGCTTCGCCCCCGGTAGCGCGGAAGAGAAGATGGACGACCTCTACCAAAAGGGCATCGACGTGATCTCGAAAGCCGAAAAAGTCTTGTAATGAATGAAAGGGAAACAAAGATGAAACGATACACCTTATTAATATTAATGTCGCTCTTCGCCGTGTTAGGCGTGTCCCAAGAAAGTGGCGACGCATGGTTTGAACAGGCCAACGCGGCCTACAACGCGGGCAACTACGACTCGGCGATGGCCTTGTACGGCAAAATCGTCGACATGGACATGGAATCGGTGCCGCTCTATTTCAACATGGGCAATGCCTGCTACAAGAAACACGACTATCCGATGGCCATCTATTATTACGAGAAAGCCCTGAAACTCGACCCCTCGAATGAGGAGGTGCAGGCCAACCTCGCCATTGCCAACCGCGCCATCGTCGACAAGATCGAGCCTGTGCCGCAGTCGTTCATCGTCAAGGGATGGCGTGGGCTGAGGAGCAGTCTGTCGGGCGACCAATGGGCTTGGTGCTCGGTGGCGTTGTTTGCCCTGCTGCTCGTTTCGGTGTTCCTTTTCGTGCGTTCGCGCCGTGTGGGATTGCGGAAGTTGGGCTTCTTCACGGGCATCGTCTTCGTGCTGGCATTGACCCTCTCGGTGGTCTTCGCCGCGCAGCTGAAACAGGCGTCGGAGCGGCAGGACCAAGCCATCGTGACGACCCCTACGGTGACGGTGAAAAGCTCGCCGAGCGATGCCAGCGTCGACCTCTTCGTGCTGCACGAAGGCACCAAGGTCGACATCATTGAGACGACTTCCGAAGGCTGGAGCAAAATCAGGATTGCCAACGGCAGTGTGGGCTGGCTGACGACGGATTCCATGCTTCCTTTTTGACGTTTTCCGACCTCGAAAAAGGGCAAAATGAGAAAAATTTTGATTTTTTTTTCGACAATTTGCAATTCCTTCGAGAGAATGTCCTATATTTGCAGACCATAATTAAAGTGAAAAAGTGTCAAAACACATGTAAAATAGAGGATTAATTAAAATTTCGTGATATGAAAAAGAGATTTTTACCTTTCAGTTTACTTCTGGTAACCATGATCTTAGGTCAGTCGGTTATCGCTGACCAAGGTGGGCACTATGTGCCGCGCACGCAACCCACAATGAATGCGGAGAGCTTTATGGGCAGTCTTCGCGCCAACCAAAAGACGGGCTTGATTGACCCGGCCGACATGTTCAAGGCCATGCAAGCCCCGGCAACGAAAAACGCTGCCAACGACCCGCTGTATTGGATCAGCATGGGTCCCGACAACATGGGTGGTAAGACCACTTCCGTCGTCTACGACAACACCCCGAACCCCTATGGCAACCCCAACGGCGTAGCCTACATCGGCTCGATGGGCGGTGGCGTCTACAAGACCTACAACCACGGCGTCACCTGGCACCAAGTGGGTGGCCTCGACCTAATGGTCAGCTGCATGGCTCAGGATGCCGACGGCATCATCTATGTCGGTACGGGTGAAGGCAACAGCGCCGCTACCTACAACGGCCTCAGCCAACAGAGCTATTCCAACAGCTTCATCGGCACCGGACTCTACACTATCGATGCGAGAAACAACGACGCCATGACCCAAGTGGTGGCCCCCACCGCCGACGAATGGCTCTTCATCAACGACCTCGCCGTGTATGGCAATACCGTGTTGGCCGCCACCAACGAAGGCCTGAGGTATTCCACCGACAAGGGCCAGACCTGGCAAATGGCCATCGAAGGCCAAGCCGACGAGGTGAAGGCCGTCACAACCGCCGAAAACGGTAAGGTCATCGTGGCCTCAGTGGGTGGCCAGATCTTTATCGGCACCTCTATCGACAACATGGTTTGCCACTCGTCTACGGGTAGCACCATGCAGGGCGACACACTGCTGCCCAAGGCCGCCGGCCTGCTCGATATCGCCATCGCTCCCGCCAATCCCAATGTCATCTATGCCGCTTGCATCGGTACCGATGGCAACCACTCCGGCATCTATGTCTCGGAGAACAAGGGTGAGAACTGGAGCGTGGCCCTGCCTTCGGTGACGACCTCGCAAGGTCACACCGTGTATGGCGCCTACGGACTCCACAACCACGGCCTCGTGGTCGACCCCGATGACGAGGGTACCGTTTATGTCCTCGGCCTTTATCTGTGGTCGCTGCAAAAGCCCGAAAACAACACAGGCTTCTACATTGCCGAACAACTCACATCACTCTCCTATTACTATTTGTCGTCGTACCTCCATATCGGCCTTCACACCATGGTCTTCAACCCCAACAACAGCGACGAATGCTATGTGGGTACCGACGGTGGCATCTACAAAGGCACTGGCAGGTTCTCCTTCGAGGGCGGCAACAGAAACTATGTCACCACCCGCATGTTCAATGTGGCCTTCGCTGGCAAGGACACCCGCATCTTAGCCGCCGGCCTCGACCATGGCACGGTGCTGATTGAAGGCGACGAGAACGCTGTCAGCCCCTGCTCGGGCCTTTGGATCAATCCTACGGGCTACAACATGGGCCTCTACGACGAGTCGGCACAAGCCGGTCCTTGCGCCATCTCCACAATCAACCCCAACACGATCTTCGTCACCTACAAGGCTGGTGGCTTGCAACGTTCCGAAACGGCTGGTGAAGACTGGGTGTCGACCAACTTCCTCTCCGGCATCTCCATCAGCACGTCTTCATACCGCATGCCTATCCTGCTGTATGAAAACTACAACGACGACCTCAACCCTGAAACCTCTTGGATCTACAACCTGACGGGCGAGGATATTCCCGCCGGCACCACCGTGCAGGCCATGAGCAACTGCAACTATCCTTTCGACTACACGCTCACCGCTACCCTCGCCAACAACGACTCCATCGAGGTGCATGACCCGATTTCAGCCAAGATGTTCGTGAGCTTCACCGATGCCTTCTATGTCACCCGCACGCCTCTCGACTTCACTGTCGAAGCCGCTTGGTTCAAGGTGGCTGACAAGGCCCACACCGGTTTCACGGGCGAGCCTCTGAGCATGGCCGTCAGTGCCGATGGCGACAATGTGTTTGTCGGAATGAAGAGCGGTCGTTTCTTCCGCGTCTCTAACCTGAACACCGTGCTCGACTCCCTGTCGGGCACCATCACCGATACGGTCAACTTCTTTGTGACCACCACCGAAATCACCCTGCCCGTCAGCGGCCAGTGCGTGACTTCCGTGTCCGTCGACCCGAGAGACGCCAACAAGGTCATCGTCACCTGCGGTAACTACGGCAACACCGACTATGTGTTCTATTCCACCAACGCTTTGGCCGCCGAGCCTACCTTCGTCTCGAAGCAAGGCAACCTGCCCGCCATGCCGGTCTATTCTTCCTTGATTGAAATGGAAACGGGCGACGTCATCCTCGGTACCGAGCGCGGTATCTACAGGACGAAGAACATCGCCAACCCCACCTGGTCTGCCGATAACTCACAGATGGGCGAAGTGCCGGTCATGGAGCTGAAACAACAACTCCTCTTCCACGAGGACGAGCAAACCATCAACATCACGGATGAAGGTGTTTTCATCACCGAATATCCTGGCATCTACAACACGGGCATCATCTATGCCGCCACCTACGGCAGAGGCGTGTTCCGCTGCGAGAACTACAAGAGAGACTTCACCGCCGTTCCCGACAACGACGATGTCGTGACGGTCACGGTCGACCTGTATCCGAACCCCGTCCAAGGCCAAGCCACTTTGAGCTTCGACCTCAAGGAGAGCGTCAACGTCAGCTATCAGGTGTTCGACATGATGGGTCGCATGGTGATGGACAAGAACTTGGGTCGCATGGCTGAAGGCTCGCACCATGTCACCGTCAACGTCGAGAACCTCAGCACGGGTTCCTACATCCTGCGCCTCAATCAGGGTGCTGGCAACGAGTGCGTGAAGTTCTTGGTGTACTAATCCTCGAAAACTTCAAAAACAGGAAAGGCAGTCTTTATGGATTGCCTTTCTTTTTGTATCTTTGCGGTATCATTATGGCATTATGAACAGCAAGAGAATCAATAAAGTCCTGATTGCCAACAGGGGAGAGATAGCGGTGCGCGTCATCAAGACCTTGCACAAGCTGCATATCGCTTCAGTGGCGGTCTTTGCCGACGACGATGCCAACGCCTTGCACCGTCGCATGGCCGACGAGGCCTATCCTTTGGGCAACGGCACGCTGAAGGACACCTATCTCAACGTCAAGAAAATCATCGACGCGGCCTTGGATGCCGGTGCCGATGCCATCCATCCCGGCTTCGGCTTCCTCTCAGAGAGTCCCGAGCTGGCCGAGGCCTGCGAAGCCAACAACCTGATATTCATCGGTCCCGATGCCAAGTCGATGCGACTGATGGGCAATAAGGTCGAGGCACGCAAAATCGCCATCAAGCATGGCATCCCCGTCACGTTTGGCATGATGGGCAGCCATGACGAAATCCTCGCTGGTGCCGACAGCCTGCCTTATCCCGTTCTCATCAAGGCGGCGGCAGGCGGAGGCGGCAAGGGCATGCACATCGTTTGGCAAAAAGAAGACCTCAAAAACGAACTGGAACGTGCCTCACGCGAAGCGGAGAAGTATTTCGGCGACGGCACGGTGTTCGTCGAGCAATACATCGAGCAGCCGCGCCATATCGAAGTGCAGGTTCTGGCGGACCATTTCGGCAACGTCATCCATCTTCACGAGCGCGAGTGCACCATACAACGCCGCTACCAAAAAATCATCGAGGAGTCGCCCTCGCCCACTTTGACGGACGAGAAACGGCAACAGCTTTGCGAAACGGCGGTCAAACTATGTAAAGCCATCGGCTACCGCAACGCGGGTACGGTGGAGTTTATCGTCGACAACGACATGAACTTCTATTTCTTGGAGATGAACACGCGCATTCAGGTGGAGCATCCCGTCACCGAGATGCGCACGGGCATCGACATAGTGGAGGAGCAGATCCGCATCGCGAGAGGGAAGGCGATGGGCTGGACGCAAGAGAACATTCAACCCCAAGGTCATGCCATCGAGTTGCGCATCTATGCCGAAGACCCCGAAAACGGCTTCCTGCCCACGCCCGGTAAGGTGACAGCCTACCACGAGCCACAGGTGCGCGGCACTCGTGTCGACAGCAGCATCGACGGGCCTTGCACCATCTCCGAAGCCTACGACCCGATGATCGCCAAGTTGGTTTGTCATGGCAAAGACCGTCAGGTCGCCTTGGAGACCGCTCGCCAAGCCTTGAAGCAGTTTATCATCCAAGGCCTGACCACCAACAAGGCCTATCTCTGGGAAGTGATTAAGAATGAAGACTTTATCGGCAACAACATCGATACTGCTTTCTGCGTCACCCATCAGGAGGCCTTGCTGAATGCCCTGAAAGAGAGTCGCAACAGTCAGAACGTCAACGATATAGTGGCCGCTTTCCTGATGTTCGATTTCTGCAAGAGGCAGGTGGAACAACGGACGGAGAACGTGTGGGAGGAGATTGGCTATTGGCGTTACAGGATGCAGCTGACGGTGGATGTGGAAGGACAAAAAGTCCCGGTCGACATTTTCGCAGCCGAGGCGGGAAGAATAGAGGGGACGATAGGGGAAACGCCTTTCGTGGTCGAGTTCCTCCAATACGACAAAAAACAGCTGAAACTCATGCTCAACGGTCGCACCGAGACGGTCTATTGCTCCGTCAACGACGAGCAGAAGACCATCGTCAACTTCCACGGGCTCAACTTCACCTGCCATCGCACCGACCAGCTGAACGATGCCTTTGACTACGCCTGCAAGGAAACGGTGAACGACAAGTCGCGCTTGGTGTCGCCCATGCCGGGCAAGGTGGTGAAAATCAACGTCAAGGAAGGCGACGAGGTGAAGGAAGGCACGGTGATGATTGTCGTGGAAGCCATGAAAATGGAGAACAACATCGTGGCCACTGGCAAGGCCAAGGTGAAGAAGATCCTCGTCGCCGAAGGCCAGATGGTGGACAATAAAATGCAGTTAATCGAGTTGGAATAATTTGAAACGGCCCTTCGGCAGGCTCAAGGACCTAAGGTCGTTGAGCTTGTCGAAACGCAGACGATTTAATAGCAACCAATATGAATTTCGACCTCACAAACGAACAAGAAGCCCTCCGCCAACGTGTGCGCGACTTCGCCGAACAGGAAGTGAAACCCGTGGCCCGCGAGAACGATGAAGACCAGCATTTCGACGTCGGCCTAACGCTCAAGATGGCTGAACTCGGACTCTTGGGCATGACCGTCCCGAAGGAATACGGCGGCCAAGGGCTTGACAACCTGAGTTATATCATCGCCGTGGAGGAGCTGGCCCGCGTGGATGGCTCCACCGCCGCCACCATCGCCGCCGACAACTCGCTCGGCATCGGTCCCATCAAGGACTATGGCACCAAGGAGCAGAAGCAACGCTATCTGCCCCGCCTCTGCAAAGACCGTCTTTGGGGCTTCGGCCTGACCGAGGAAGACGCCGGCAGCGACTCGCGTGGCACCAAGACCACCGCCGAATACGACGGCACGCTGTGGCACCTCAACGGCTCCAAGATCTTCATCACCAACAGCGCGACGCCGCTCACGCTCGGCACGACGGTGCAAGCCGTGTCGGGCATGAAGGACGGCAAGCCAGAGTTCACCGCATTGCTCGTCGAGAACAAGAAAGAAGGCTTCACGCAGACGCCCATGCACGACAAGATGATGTGGCGTGCCTCCAATACGGGTAAGCTCGTCTTCGACGACGTGCGCCTCGGCGACGACTGCATCCTTGGCAAGCCGGGCGAAGGCTCCCACATCATGCTCGCCACCTTGGACTCGGGTCGCCTTTCCATCGCGGCCATGGGTTTGGGCTGCGCGCAAGGCGCCTACGAGATGGCCTTGGCCTACTCGAAGAAGCGTGTGCAGTTCGGCAAGCCGGTGTGCAAGTTCCAGGCCGTGGCGTTCAAGTTGGCGGACATGGCCGTCAAGATTGAGGCGGCGAGGAACCTGCTCTATCACGCCTGCTGGCTCAAGGACCAGCACCGGCCTTTCGGCAAGGAGGCGGCGATGGCCAAGCTGTATTGCTCAGAGGTGGCCGCCGAGGTGTGCGACAACGCCGTTCAGGTGATGGGCGGCCACGGGCTGCTGAAGGAGTTCGACATGGAGCGTTTCTACCGCGACCAGCGCATCCTCCAAATCGGCGAAGGCACCTCCGAGATCCTCCGTTTGGTGATTTCACGCGCCATCGGATGTTGAAAACAGAATCTTTAATACAATTAATTTATACTCTTATGAAAATTAAACACTTAACCCTCATCGCAGCCTTGGCCATTGGTGCCACCGCCTGCGACAACAACAAGCCTGAGCAGCCCGTCGAGCCTGCACAGCAACAAGAAACCCATCTGGCGGACAAGTACGCCGAGTACACCCTGACGACCGACATCAGCCACCTCAGCGACAACGAACGCGAGATGCTCGGTCTGCTCTTCGAAGCCGCCGACATCATGGACGACCTCTTTTGGCAAGAGAACTGCGGCGACAGGGAACAACTCATGGACCTCATTGGCGACAACGCCGACATCCGCAAATTGGCCACCATCGCCTACGGCCCTTGGGACGGACTCGACGGCAACCGCCCCTTCGTGGAAGGCATCGGCCCGAAACCCGCTGGTGCCATGTTCTATCCCATCGACATGACTGACGACGAATGGAACGCCTTCAGCGATCCCAACAAGACCAGCCAATACACTATGATTGTCCGCGACGCGGACGGCAACCTGAAGTGCGTGTGGTATCACGACTACTTCGCCGAAAAGATCAAAAAGGCCGCCTCGTTGCTCGACGACGCCTCTGAATTGGCTGGCGACGAGGAGTTCGCCACCTACCTGAAGCTCCGTGCCAAGGCCCTCCGCACTGACGACTACCTCGAGAGCGACATGCAGTGGATGGACGTGCGCAACAACAACATCGACATGGTGGTGGGCCCCATTGAGAACTACACCGACGCCCGCTACGGCATCAAAGCCTCGCACGAGGCTTTCATCCTCGTCAAGGACCAGGAATGGACCAAGCAGTTAGCCCGCTACGCCGCCTTTGTGCCCGAACTCCAGAAGCAACTGCCCGTGCCCGCCGAATACAAGAGGGAAGTGCCCGGCTCGGACGTCGACTTGGCCGCCTACGACGTCGTTTATTACGCCGGCGATTGCAATGCCAACTCCAAGACCATCGCCATCAACCTGCCCAACGACGAGCGCGTGCAGCTTGAGCGCGGCACCCGCAAGCTCCAGCTCAAGAACGCCATGCAAGCCAAGTTCGAGAAGATCCTCTATCCCATCTCCGAGGTGCTGATGACTCCCGAATCGATGGAGCACATCAAGTTTGATGCCTTCTTCGCCAACGTGATGTTCCATGAAACCGCCCACGGCATGGGCATAAAGAACACCATCGACGGCAAGGGCACCGTGCGCGAGGCTCTCGGCAACCAATACAATGCCCTCGAAGAGGCCAAGGCCGACGTGTTGGGCCTTTACTTGGTCACCAAGTTGGCCGAGATGGGCGAATACACCAACACCACCATGGAGGACAACTACGTCACCTTCATGGCGGGCATCTTCCGCTCGGTGCGCTTCGGTGCCGCCAGCGCCCACGGCAGGGCCAACATGCTTACCTTCAACTACTTCCAGAACGAAGGCGCGTTTGTGCGCAACGACGATGGCCGCTATGCCATCGACTTCGACAAGATGAAGTTGGCCGTCGAGAAATTAGCTGGCGACATCCTCATGCACCAAGGCAACGGCGACTATGAAGCCACCAAGGCATGGATGCAGGAAAACAACGTCATCAAGCCGGAGCTGCAAGGCGACCTCGACCGCGTGAACGCCGCCGGCATCCCCACCGACATCTACTTCAACATGGGTCCGCAGGTGCTGCTAAAATAAATTGTTTTGGATTTCTGCACAGGCATTTATTAAAAAAGGGAGGCGGTTCTTTATCGCCTCCCTTTTGTTTCGTGTTTTTATTATTTCTTCAGTGTGATTCTAAACGTTGTCCCTTGTCCGACCACCGACGACTTCACGCCGATTTTGCCCTTGTGGTAATCCTCGATGATGCGTTTGGCCAACGAGAGGCCGAGTCCCCAGCCGCGTTTCTTGCTCGTGAAGCCTGGGTTGAACACCTGCTTGAGCTGCGACTTGGGGATGCCTTTGCCCGTGTCGCTCAAGTCGATGTGGATGTGGTCGCCGTCGTCGATGAGGTCGAGGGTCACCTTGCCGTGGTCGCCCATGGCATCGATGGCGTTCTTGGTTAGGTTTTCGAGTACCCAACGGAACAACGACGGTATCAACGGCATGACCAATTCGCCTTCGGGCAGGTTGACTTCAAACTCGAACTTCTTGGAGAAACGTTTCTGCAAATAGTCCATCGTGTCGCGGATGAGGAAATTGATGTCGGTAGGCTCAAGCATGGGCACCGACCCGATTTTCGAGAAACGGTCGGTCACGATTTGCAGCCGCTCGATGTCTTTCTCCATCTCTTTCGTGCCCACAAACGGCTTTTCCTCCATCTTGAGCAGCTCCACCCAACCCATCAACGAGGAGAGGGGTGTGCCCAACTGATGCGCCGTTTCTTTGGCCATGCCGGCCCACACTTGGTTTTGCTCCGAGCGGCGGGCCGAACTGAACAACAGGTAGGCCACGATAAGGAACAAGGCGAATACAAATATCTGGATGACAGGGAAGTAGCGCATCTGTTGCACAAGGTCAGAGGTGCGGTAGAAAATGGTGGCCTTGCCCGTGTTCATGAACTCGATTTGCAGCGGGTCGTTCTCGGCGCGCATGACTTCGAGTTGGTGGCGCACATATGCCGTGTCTTGCATCTGGATGGAGTCGAGGTTGCCGAAGCTGAGGATCTTGCTTTGGTCCTCGTTGGTGATGATGACGGGCGCCCCCACCGAGTTGAGCGTGATTTCCTCCATGAAGTGGTCGATCATGCCTTCAAGGACAGCCTTCAACTCCGTGTAAGTCAGCGACTCGTTGTAATAGAACCATTGTACGAAGCCATAGCCTGGGTCGATTTTGATGGGCGCAAACTTCGAGTAGTATTGCTGCATCTCCTCGTCGAAAGTCGTCTTGTTTTCTTGCGACGGCGGCAGGTTGCTCTTGAAGAGGATCTTGCCGTTTTCGTCGGTGACCACCAAAGGGATGCTGATGTTGTTTTGGATGATGTCCAAATAGATGGCGGTGTTTTCGTTGGTCGAGATGTCGAGGATGCGGCGGTAGGCGTTGACCAAAAGGTCGACACGCAGCTGTTCCTGCTCGCTCACCTTGTTGAAGAACTCTTCCGTCGAACTCATCATCATGGCGTGTTGCTCCATGGCGGCGGCCCACATCTTCACCTGCCGCGTCTCCTGCTCGGCGATGGATTTCACCAAGTGGTTGGTGTACCACAGCGAGGCCCCGATGATGAGCAAGGCGATGGTCGCCAAGGCCCATTTCCAGTGTTTCTTGTTTGTATAATAGAGGTTCGCTTTCATCAGATTCTCTTCCTCATCCTGCCCACGGGAATCCCCATCTGTTCCCTATATTTCGCGACGGTGCGGCGGGCGATGGGGTAGCCCTTTTCCTTCAGCACGAGCATCAGCTGTTCGTCGGTCATGGGGTTGGCCTTGTCTTCGCCGTCGACGCTGTCTCTCAGGATCTTCTTGATTTCTCGGGTCGACACCTCCTCGCCCTCTTGGTTGGTGATGCCTTCGCTGAAGAAGAACTTCAGCAGGAAAGTACCGTAGGGCGTCTGCACATATTTGCTGTTGGCCACGCGCGAAATGGTGGAGATGTCGAGTCCAACCTTGTCGGCCACATCCTTGAGAATCATGGGCTTGAGCTTGGTTTCGTCGCCCGTCAGGAAATACTCCTCTTGGATGTCGACGATGGCTTTCATCGTGATGTAGAGCGTGTTTTGTCTTTGGTTGATGGCGTCGATGAACCATTTGGCCGACTCGATTTTCTGTTTCACGAACTGCACGGCCTCCTGCATGTTGCGCGAGTCCTTGTTTTTCGAGAAGTCGTCCAACATCTTGAGGTAGCTCTTGCTGATGTGCAGTTCGGGGGTGTTGCGCCCGTCGAGCGAGAGTTCCACCTTGCCGTCGTGTACGAAAACGAAAAAGTCGGGCGTGATGTAATGGATGTTCTTCGAGCCTGACGTGGAGGCGTCGGCGGGCTTGGGGTTGAGTTTCAGGATTTCGTCCAAGGCAGGTTTCAGCTCGCGGTTGCTCACCTCCATCTTCTTGGCGATCTTGTCGTAATGCTTCCGCGTGAACTCCTCGAAATAGTCCTTGATGATGCGGATGGAGAGGCTGTAGTCGGCGAGGGGGTTGTCCTCTTGGAGCCTGTGCAGCTGTATCATCAGGCATTCCTGGAGGTCGCGGGCGGCGATGCCGGGCGGGTCGAGTTCCTGCACGATGTGCAACACCTCGGTCACTTCCTCTTCGGTGGTGGCCACGTTCATCGTGAAGAGCATGTCGTCGACGATGTTGGGGACGGGACGGTTGAGGTAGCCGTTGTCGTCCAAGTTGCCGATGATGTATTGCCCGATTTCGAGTTGCTTTTCAGTGAGGTTGCGGTAGGCAAGTTGCTGGTTGAGGTAGTCTTGGAAGGTCTCCTCGTTGACGATGGGAGTCTCGTAGGAATCGTCGTCGGTGCTGTAGTTGTTGGCTTGCAGCTTGTAGGAATAGTCGTCGAGTTCGTCGTCCTGCAAGTAGTCGGTGATGTCGAATTCGTCGTCCTTGTTGAAGTCGACCTCATCGTCGTTGTAGTCGTCGTTCTCGCCGTTGTCGTCAGCGGTTGGCTCGTTGTCGTCATAGTCGTTCTCGTGCGAGTCCTCCAAGGCGGGATTGGCTTCAATCTCCTCCTTGATGCGTTGTTCGAGCTCGATTAATGGCAGTTGCAGCAGCTTCATCAGCTGGATTTGCTGCGGCGACAGCTTCAGTTCCTGCCGCTGGGTTTGAGTCAATCGTTGGGTGTTCATTCAGTTGTCAGTTTTGAGTTTTCAGTTGTTCAGTTAGCGTCGTCCATCAACTGAACAACTGAATAACTGAACAACTGCCAACTTATTTAATACAAGCAATTCTTCGGTGTTCTCGGGAAGGGAATCACGTCGCGGATGTTCGACATTCCGGTGACGAAGAGCAGCAGACGCTCGAAGCCGAGGCCGTAGCCCGAATGGGGCACCGAGCCGAACCTGCGGCTGTCCAAGTACCAGTTCATCGACTCCTCCGGGATGCCGACTTCGTGCATACGGTCAAGGATCTTGTTGATGTCGGTCTCGCGCTCCGAGCCACCGATGATCTCGCCGATGCCGGGGAAAAGCACGTCCATGGCGCGGACGGTCTTGCCGTCGTCGTTCTGCTTCATGTAGAAGGCCTTGATTTCCTTAGGGTAGTCGGTCAGGATGACGGGCTTCTTGAAGTGCTTCTCGACGAGATAACGCTCGTGCTCCGACTGCAAATCGACGCCCCAGCCGTTGACGGGATACTGGAACTTGCCCTTCTTGTTGTAGTTGGAGTTGCGCAGGATGTCGATGGCCTCGGTGTAGGTGTGTGATTTATTATGCTATTATAATTTAATGATAGAAAAAAAAATGTATAAAATAGATTCATATATAAATGATTTACAAGAAGGAATATCTTCTTTAACTTATAATGATTTAGAAAAAATAGGAATTAAAAAGCCTGGTCATATATTTAGAATTTTAATTAAATTGGATATTGATTCTAATGTTATTGATAATAATTTGTTCAATTTTATTATTGAAAAAATTAATTATCGCTCTTTTACTACCACAACACTAGCGATGACTTCTTCTGTTAATGATATTAATTGTTGCGGAATTAATATATGTTCTAATGATTGTAAATATGGAAATAAAAAATCTCAAAGAAATCCTATTTTTAATTTCAGTGATTTATCCTCATTTCTAAGAGTGAACAGCCTAACAAAATTTAAAGGTAATTTTGTATACAATGGATTTGATAAAATAGAATTTATTCTTATTCAAATGTTTAGTAAATATATTTTTGACCAAAAAATTTTGAATGATTATTTGCATATATATATTAACAAAGATAAAATGGACTTATCTTTGCTTTTTCTTTACTTTTTAAACAATTTTTAGTAAACGAACATTGACCTGTAATTGTTAAAGTAAATCCTGGTTGACATATTAAACATTTAGAACTAATTTTTTGTGTTTTCAAACAAAAATTTGTATTGGAACATTGATTATCATTTGATAAGAAAAAATTATTTTCGCAAATAAGACAAATACCTTCAATTGATTTTATACAATGTTTAGAC
>CALFIT010000132.1 GCA_937877465.1 uncultured Bacteroidales bacterium
GTCGAAGCGGGCTTCATCGAGGAATACCTCTTCAAGGTGAAGAGCGTGCTGCAAGGCCGCAAGGTCGACTACCTCATTATCAATCACGACGAGCCTGACCACAGCAGCTCGATTGCTGCCGTGCTTCGCGAATGGCCTGAGATTCAAGTCGTTGGCAACGCCAAGACCTTTGCGCCGCTTGAGGCTTTCTACGGCCTCGTCGAGAACAAGAAGGTCGTGGCCGAAGGCGAAACCTTGAGCCTTGGCAAGCACAGCTTGCAGTTCTTCATGGTGCCGATGGTGCACTGGCCCGAGTCGATGGTGACCTACGAGCAATCGAGCGGCATCGTCTTCAGCAACGATGCCTTCGGTGGCTTCGGTGCCCTCAACGGCGGCATCTTCGACGACCAAGTCAACCTGGCGTTCTATGAGGACGACATGCGTCGTTACTATGCCAACATCGTCGGCAAGGTGGCCATGCAAGCCCTGAAAGCCATTGAGAAACTGGGAGGATTGGAAATCAAGATGATAGCCCCGTCGCATGGCCTTGTGTGGCGCAGCAATATAGCTTGGGTCTTGGGCAAATACACCCAATGGAGCAAGCAAGAGAGCGAAGAAGGCGTGGTCATTGTCTACGGCTCGATGCACGGCAACACGGGCGTCATGGCCGACATCGTGGCGCGTGGCGCCACCGAAGCCGGCATCAAGGAGGTGAAGGTGTACGACATCGCCAAAACCGAGGTCAGCTTTATCATGAGCGACATCTGGAAATACAAGGGCGTCGTCATCGGAGCCTGTGCCCACTACGGCAGCATGTTCCCCAACATGACCCTGCTCACCCATGAAATCAACGAGTTCAAGCCGAAGGACAAGGTCTACGGCTTGTTTGGAGGCATGAGCTGGAGCGGTGGCGGCGTTAAGACTTTAGCCAAATACGCCGAAGAGGGCAAGTGGAACCTCGTGGCCGAAAGCGTCGAGGTGAAAGGCGCGCCCATCCGCGAGGAGGACTGGGACAAGCTCTACAACTTAGGCAAGGTCGTTGCCGAGGCGGTGAAGAGATAGTATTTGTACTATTTGAACCAAACAAAAACTCCACCTCAAACGAGATGGAGTTTTTTTTCGTATTGCCTATTAATATAAATGGGTATGGTAGAGACGCAAAATCTTGCGTCTCTACACAAACCAATTATTTGTATTCGGCCAAGATGTCCTTCACATGGTCGGGGGTGACGCGGCCATAGACCTTCTCACCGACTTCGATGACAGGAGCCAGACCGCAGGCACCGACGCAGCGGAGGCAGGTCAGCGAGAACTTGCCGTCGGGAGTGACCTCGCCGACGCCAATGCCCAACTGACGCTTCAGCTCGTCCAACACCTTCTCGGCGCCACGCACATAGCAGGCCGTACCCAAGCAAACGCTGATCGGGTGCTCGCCTTTGGGCGTCATGGTGAAGAAGGAATAGAAGGACACGATACCGTAAACCCTTGAAACCGGAATGTTCAGCTCCTTGGCCACTAGCTCCTGGACCTCAGCCGGCAAATAGCCGAACTCGCCCTGGACCTTGTGCAGCACGTTGATGACTTCGCCACCATCGTTGCCAAAGGACTTGCAAACATCCTTGATGAAGTTCACTTTCGATTCTGATAATTTGATAACTGCCATAGTATATTTCCTTTCTATTGTTTACTGGTTATTAATCCTCGCTGATCTCGACGTGTTCCGACTTGTCGAAATAGTGGGTGTGCAGCAGTTCGTGTGACTTGTGGCCGCAAGGCTCACCAAAGTATTCGGCATAGAGCTTCTTGATCGAAGGATTCTCGTGTGACTTACGGATCGGTTTGCCAGCATCCTCACGGTAGATGGCTTCCGTACGCTTCTTGATGATCTCGCTGTTGCCATGGTGATAGGGCTGACCAGCGCCGCCGACGCAACCGCCGGGGCAGGCCATGACCTCGATGGCATGGAACTGTTCCTTGCCTTCGCGCACTCTTTCGAGCAAGGCACGGGCGTTGGACAGACCGTGGGCGATGCCGATGTGGATGGGCGTACCGTCGAAGTCGACCCAAGCGTCACGGATGCCGGCGATGCCACGGAGTTCGGTGAAGTCGATCTTAGGCAGCGGCTTGCCGGTGAACACCTCGTAGGCGGTACGGGTGGCGGCTTCGATCACACCACCGGTGGCGCCGAAGATGACGGCAGCACCTGTGGACTCGCCCAACGGGTCGTCGTATTCCTCGCACGGCATGTCCTTCAGATTGAGGTTGAACTGCTTAATCAAGCGGGCCAACTCGCGGGTCGTCAGGACGTAGTCGATATCGGGATTGCCATCCTTGTAGAATTCCTTACGCTTGCTTTCGTACTTCTTGGCCAAGCAAGGCATGATGGAGACGACCACGAGGTCTTCGCGGTTGATGCCCATCTTCTCGGCCCAGTAGTTCTTGGCGACAGCACCAAACATCTGCATGGGCGACTTGGCCGTTGAAGGCACGTCGAGCATGTCGGGGAAGTTGTGTTCGAAGAAGTTGACCCAGCCCGGGCAGCACGAAGTGAGGATAGGCAGGCGGACACTCTTGTCGCCTTCCATGAACCTCTTGATACGGCCGAGCAGCTCGGTGCCTTCCTCCATGATGGTAAGGTCGGCAGCGAAGTCGGTGTCGAACACATAGTCGAAGCCGAGGCGACGCAAGGCGGCGGTCATCTGGCCGGTGACGATGGTGCCGGCGGGCATGCCGAACTCTTCACCGAGGGCCACGCGAGTGGCAGGAGCCGTATTGACGATGACGGTCTTCTTGGGGTTGTTGATGGCAGCCATCACGTTGCGGGTGTCGTCAACCTCGCTCAGGGCACCGACGGGGCACACCTGGACGCACTGACCGCACATGACGCAGGGCGAGTCGACGAGGTCTTGCTCGAAGGCAGGAGCCACGACTGCGCTGAAGCCACGGTTGATGGCGCTCAAGGCACCGACGGTCTGGACGTTGTTGCACATGTTCTCGCAGCGGCGGCACATCACGCACTTGTCGACGTCGCGCACGATAGCGGGCGACATGTCTTGGCGGTAGTGCGATTGCTCACCTTTGTAAGGAATCTCACGGATGCCGAGGTATTGGGCCAGCGATTGCAGCTCGCAGTTGCCGCTCTTGGCGCAGGTGAGGCAGTCGGCCGGGTGGTCGGAAAGGATGAGTTCGACCACGGTACGGCGGGCGTTGATGACGCGGTTGGTGTGGGTCAGCACTTCCATGCCTTCCACGCAGTCGGTGGCGCAGGCCGGGGCAAGGTTGCGGCGCGGACGGCCGTTGAAGTCCTTGACCACTTCGACGACGCACACGCGGCAGCCGCCGGGCTTGTTTTCAAATTTCATTCCTGCCAGTTCAAAATAGCAAAGGGTAGGAATATGGATACCGGCCATGCGGGCGGCTTTCAGGATGGTAGTGCCTTCCGGGACCTGGATCTGTTTGTTATCAATTGTTACGTTAATCATAATGTTCTCCTCCTCTATTTTATTTGACAGAAATGGCACCAAACTTACAACCAGAGATACAGGCACCGCACTTAATGCACTTCGTGGAATCGATGACCAACGAAGGCAACTTGTGGCCTTCGGCGATGTAGTCGGTCTTCGAGATGGCGTCGGCGGGGCAGTTCTTCATGCACTTCGTGCAGCCGATGCACTTGTCCTTGTCGATCTCGTAGCGCATGAGCTTCTTGCAGACGCCAGCGCGGCATTTCTTGTCGACGACGTGCTCGACGTATTCGTCCCAGAAGTTGTCCAAGGTCGACAGCACCGGGTTGGGTGAGGTCTGGCCTAAACCGCAGAGGGCGGTGTCCTTGATCACGGCGGCAAGGTTGCGGAGTTCCTGGAGGTCGTCCATCGTGCCGTTGCCCTCGGTGATCTTGTTGAGGATTTCGAGCATACGCTTGTTACCCACGCGGCAGGGCGTGCATTTGCCGCAGCTCTCTTCGCAGGTGAACTCAAGGTAGAACTTGGCGATGGCCACCATGCAGGAGGTCTCGTCCATGACGACCATACCGCCCGAGCCCATCATGGAGCCGGCAGCGACTAGGCTGTCATAGTCGATTTGGGTGTCCAAGTGCTTCTCGGTCAGGCAGCCGCCGGAAGGACCACCGGTCTGCACGGCCTTGAACTGACGGCCACCCTTGATGCCGCCACCGATTTCGTAGATGATGTCGCGGAGGGTGGTGCCCATCGGGACTTCGATCAGACCGACGTTGTTGATCTGGCCGGCCAAGGCGAACACCTTGGTGCCCTTCGACTTCTCGGAGCCGATGCTGGCAAACCAGTCGGCACCCTTGGTGATGATGATCGGGATGTTGGCAAACGTCTCCACGTTGTTCACATTGGAGGGTTTCATCTTGTAGCCAGCGACAGCCGGGAACGGGGGCTTGAAGGTGGGTTCGCCGCGCTTGCCTTCCATCGAGTGGATCAAGGCAGTCTCTTCACCGCAGACGAAAGCGCCGGCACCGTAGCGAAGCTCGATGTCGAAATCGAAGCCCGTGCCCATGATGTCCTTACCGAGCAGGCCGTATTCGCGGGCCTGGGCGATGGCGATTTGCAGGCGGTGGATGGCGAGCGGGTACTCCGCACGGATGTAGACCAAGCCGTGCGTGGCGCCGATGGCGTAGCCGCAGATGGCCATGGCCTCGACGACGCTGTGCGGGTCGCCTTCCATGATGGAACGGTCCATGAACGCGCCCGGGTCGCCCTCGTCGGCGTTGCAGATGACGTACATCTCGTCGCACTTGTTCTTGGCGCAGAGGCCCCATTTCACGCCGGTCGGGAAACCAGCGCCGCCACGGCCACGGAGGCCCGACTTGGTAACCTCGTCGACGACCTGTTGGGGAGTCATCTCAGTGAGGCACTTGCCCAAGGCTTCATAGCCGCCACGCGAGATGCACTCGTCGATGTTTTCGGGGTTGATGAAACCGCAGTTACGCAAGGCGATACGCAGTTGCTTACGATAGAAGCCCATGTGCTTCGAGTCGGAGACGTGCTCCTTGTTCTCGGGATCCATGTAGAGCAGGTCGGTGACCTTACGGCCTTTGATGATGTGCTCGTTCACGATCTTCTCGACATCCTCAGGCTTCACCTGGGTGTAGAAAGTGTTGTCAGGCATGATCTTGACGATGGGGCCCTTCTCGCAGAAGCCGAAGCAACCCGTCCTGACCACCTGAACCTCATCTTGCAAGCCCTTCTCGGCCAGGATGGTCTCGAAGTTCTTGATGATTTCAGCACCTGCCGATGCCTGGCAGCCGGTACCACCGCAGCAAAGCACGTGCATCTTGATTTTTGTCATATAAAGTCCTCCAATTAAGATTGATTAACCGATAGTTTCGTAGTTCACGGGGATGACGCCGTCCACCATCTCGTTGTTCATGACGTACTTGGTGAGGATTTCGTCAGCCTTGGTGTTGTCGACATGACCGAAGACGACGGGGTCCTTGCCCGGGCACTTCACCTCGATGGTCGGCTCGGCGTGGCAGTAGCCCATGCAGCCGGTTTGGGTGAAGACGATGCCGAGCTTCAGCTCGTCGGCCTTCTCCATCATGTGTTCCATAACTTGTTTTGCACCGGCGGCGATACCGCAAGTGGCCATTGCGACCTTGATTTGCACCAAAGAGTCAGGGTCGTTGCTCTTTTCGCGAAGGTCAAGGTTCGACTGAAGCTTTTCTCTCATAGCTTTCAGTTCTGCTAAAGACTTAACTTTTGCCATATTTTTCCTTTTTAGGGTTATTGTTGATTGAGTTGTTTGCCGTTGGTTTCAGGAATCTTCCGAATCCTGTCAAATCCGCTGCAAAAGTAGGGAAAAAAAACGTGCCATTCCAAATAATGCGGCAACTTTTTAACGATTTTTTCAAGGAACTTAAAACATTGTATTACAAATATTTAAGCACTTTGAAAACGACGCTAACTGTAAATTAGAATGATTCTAATTTAGAAAACCCCGATTTTGGCTCAAAATCGGGGTTTCGCGGGTCTTGGAGCAAGTGGAATCAAAGCTCGTCGTTGATGAGCATCTCGACGACTTTCATGAAGTTCTTCTCCTTGAGGTTCTCCTCGCCTTCGTCGGCGGCGACGATGTCGTTGAGGTCGGCCATGAAAGCCGCCTTGTCCTCTTCGGTCTTCAGGTACTCATCCTTGTGTTCCTTGAAGAAGCTGAGCCAGTTAGGGCTGGTCATCGACTTCCATGCCTCAAACACCTCTTGGTAGCTCTTTTCGTCGAACTGCATACAGATGCGTTCCAGTTCGTTCATCGAGATGTTGCCGTCGATGCCCGAGGCGCAAAGCATCATGAAAATCTCGAATTTCTCTTTGGTCAGGTTTTCCATAGCATTGAAGTTTTAAAGTGATGATGGCACAAAATTAGGAAATAAAACCATATCTTTGCCGCAAATTTCAAATTTTATGAGAAAAAATTTCATCATCGCCATATTTGTCCTCGTTTCGAGCGTGGCCATGGCACAAGAAAAGTGTTTCTGGGTGTTCTTCACCGACAAAAACGACACCCAATTCGACCCCTATTCCTATTTTGACGCAAAGGCCATCGCGCGTTACGAACAGTGTGGCGCCGACCTCTACGACATCAGCAACTACCCGCTGAACGAGATGTACGTTAATTCAGTAGGCTCCTACTCCACCGAAGTCTTCGGCGAATCGCGCTGGCTCAACGCTATCGGCATTGAAGCCACCGACGACAATGCCGCCCTGATTGCCCGACTGCCTTTCGTGGCCCGCGTGCAGGAAATCGTTTCCGAGGGCAGTACCGCAAGCATTGGGTACGATTTGAGCGAAGTCCTCAATGAAGACACCGTTGGCATCCTCACCGACCAACTCATCCGCTTCGGCGGACAGCATTTCATCGACCACGGCATCGACGGCAAGGGGCTGCGCATCTGCGTCATGGACGGCGGCTTCCCAAAAGTCGATACGCATCCGGCTTTCAAGCACTTACGCGACAACCACCAAATCCTCATGACCTACAACTTCCCGAACAAAAAGGAGAACGTCTATGGCTGGAACACCCACGGCACGATGGTGCTGAGCTGCATTGCGGGCATCAACGCCGAAGGACAGAAACTCGGCCTTGCCACAGGAGCGGAGTTCCTCCTTGCCCGCACCGAAATCGAACCTGAGCCGTTCAAGGAAGAGGTGTGGTGGGCGCAAGGCGCGGAATGGGCCGACAAGAACGGCGCCGACATCATCAACAGTTCCTTAGGCTATGGCAAGGACCGCCACTGGACCCGCGACATGGACGGCACTTCCTATGTCGCCAAGGCCGCCAACAAAGCCGTCGAAAAGGGTATTTTGGTGTGCAACTCCGCCGGCAACGAAGGCGACGACCGCCGTTGGAAGACCATCATCACCCCTGCCGATGCGGAGAACGTGCTTTGCGTGGGCGGCATCGACGACGACTTGGAGCGTTACAACCATATCGACTTCAGTTCCTACGGTCCAAGTGCCGACAAGCGGCTGAAACCCAATGTGGTGGCCTTCGGTCACGCAGCAGTGGCCAACCCGAGCAACGGCAAGTTCACCGATGCCTACGGCACTTCGTTCTCCAGTCCGCTGACGGCAGGTTTCTGTGCCTGCGCTTGGCAGACCATGCGCGACAAGACCGCCCTTGAGATGAAGGCCGAAATCGAGAAGTCAGCCGACCTCTACCCCTATTTCGACTATGCCTTTGGCTACGGCGTGCCCCAAGCGGCCTATTTCACCAACGAACTGAAGCCCGCCGAGCGTTCGTTCAACCTCGTGCAGGAAAAGGACGGCGTGCGCATCACCGTTCCCAAAATAGTGGAAGGCCAGTATATGTTCATCAATGTGGAAGGGGCCGACGGCGTGTTGCTCGGTTATTACAAGGCCGCTCCCGACAGCACAGGTATCATACTGAAAAATAAGGATTTAGGAGAAGGAAAGAAATTGAATGTCAGCTACAACGGCTATTACGACTCCTGCCCCATCAGCGGCATGGGCGGCGACATCAGCTTGGATGCCAACACCCGACGCCTTTGGGGACAAGACGGCACGTTCCCGACCATCAAGGAGGAAGGCTGGCAAAAGTCGACGTTCTTCCAATACGACTACAACCTCTACACCGACACTTGGAACGGCTTCAACCGCCACTTCGCCTTCGGTCGCCGCTGGATGTACGGCAAGACATATAAAATAGGTATGGGTCTCGGCCTCGACTGGAACCGCTATGTGGCCAAAGGACAGATTCCAGATGCCTTGGAAGTGGCCGACCGCACCACCATAATGCGCAACATGCAGCTGCGTGGCGAACTGATGCAACGCGTCGTCATCCGCCTGTGGGGCATCAATTGGGATTTGGGCGTGTATGGCGGCATCAATGCCTTGCGTCGCGTGAGGGTAATCGACAACGTCGAATGGCAAGATGCTGATGGCAATGCGACTAAGCCTTACAGCAACAAGGTCACCACTTTCTACAACCACGCTAAGGCCATGAACCTCTTCGAATACGGTGCCACGACGCGCGTCAGCTACAACATCGCTAACCTCGTCAACGTCGGCGTTTACGCAAGCTATCGCCTATCGCCCGTCATCACGAAAGACGATTTCTTGATTGGCACAAAGGCCAACAATCCGTCGCCATGGAACTTCGGCATCGAGATTGAATTTGCACCGTGATATTTAAACATTGAATAACAGAGATTTATAAATATTTTCAAAAAAAGTGATTTTTTTTGATACGGCATATCTGAAAATGTATTATTTTTGCGCCATCAAACAAATAGATAATTCTTTATCGATATGACAACACAAAACACATCCATGGTAGTAACGAAATCGACGTTGAGCCGGTTGCCGTTATACTACAGCTACATCCGCCAGATGCAGCACGAGGGTGTGGAATATGTGTCGGCGACCACCGTTGCCCAAAGCCTCAACATGAACCCCGTGCTGGTGCGCAAGGACTTGGCGGGCGTGAGCAGCGTGACGGGCAAGCCTCGCGCCGGTTTCGAGGTCGATACCTTGGTCAAGGATCTTAGTGAGTATTTAGGTTATAATAATGTTGATGAAGCCATTCTGGTCGGGGTCGGCAGCCTTGGGCGGCTTTTGCTGACCAACAAGGAGTTCGCGACCCTCGGACTGAACATCGCCGTCGGGTTCGACAAGAGCCCCGACCTGAGCGGCATCCAAGTCGGCGAAAAGTTCGTGTTGCCCATGGAGAAGATGAAAGGCTTCGTCAACCGCACTGGCATCAAGATCGGGATCATCACCGTTCCCGCCGACCAAGCGCAAGAGGTGTGCGACCAAATGGTGGCCTGCGGCATCCTCGCCATCTGGAACTTCGCCTTCGCCCTTCTCGACGTGCCACCCGGCATCCTCGTGAAAAACGAGAACCTGCCCTCGTCGCTCGCCTTGCTCTCGCACCAACTCGCCAACAAACTGAACAACAACTAACCAACAATAATCCTTAACTTCAATTCAATGAATATGAAAGCATCAAAAGAAACTTCGTCACCTAAAATCGATAAAAATGTATCGATTCAAGATGAAATCAACGTTTTGGTCGAAAACGCCGAAAAGGCCTTGCAGACCTATGTGACCTTCGACCAAGCGCAAGTGGACAAGGTCGTCTATGCCATGGCCTTGGCCGGATTGGAAAAGCACCGCGAATTGGCCAAGCTCGCGCATGAGGAAACGCAACGCGGCGTTTATGAAGACAAGATCATCAAGAACATCTTCTCGACGGAATACATCTGGAACTCCATCAAGGACGAGAAGACGGTGGGTATCGTGGAAGACAACGAGATGGAAGGCTATGTGGAAGTGGCCGAGCCCGTGGGCATCGTGGCCGGCGTGACGCCCGTCACCAACCCCACCTCCACCACCATGTTCAAGTCGCTGATTTGCGCCAAGGCACGCAACCCGATCATCTTCGGATTCCACCCGTCGGCGCAGCAGTCGTCGTTGGCCGCCGCCAAGACCCTTCGCGACGCCGCCATTGCCGCCGGTGCGCCCGAGCACTGCATCCAGTGGATCGAGCATCCTTCGGTAGAAGCCACGATGGCCTTGATGAACCATCCGAAGGTGTCGCTGATCTTGGCCACTGGCGGTTCGGGCATGGTGCGCTCGGCCTACAGCTGCGGCAAGCCGGCCCTTGGCGTGGGTCCCGGCAACGCACCTTGCTACATCGAGACCTCGGCCAACGTGAAACGCGCCTGCACCGACCTGATGATGTCGAAAACCTTCGACAACGGCATGATTTGCGCCTCCGAGCAGGCCGTCATCGTCGATAAGGTGGTTTCCAACCTGTTTGAGAGCTACATGAAAGAGAACGGCTGCCATTTCCTGAACGAGGCTGAGACCAAGAAGGTGTCGGCTTTCGTCATCAACGCCGAGAAGGGCGCCGTCAATCCCGACGTGGTGGGCAAGTCGGCCTACTGGATTGCCGAGAAGTCGGGTGTGAAGGTGCCGGAGAGCACGAAGATACTGATTGCCCGCCTGAAAGACGTCGGTCCCGACTATCCGCTGTCGCGCGAGAAGCTCTCGCCCGTGTTGGCCTACTATGTCGTCAACAACCATGTGGAGGGCTTCGAGATGTGCCGCAAGATGCTCGACATGGGCGGCTTGGGCCACACGGCCATCATCCACAGCACCAACAGCGACCTCATCGAGAAGTTCGGCAAGGCCATGAAGGTGGGGCGCATCATCGTCAACTCGCCCTCGTCGCAAGGCGCCATCGGCGACATCTACAACACCAACACCCCGTCGCTGACCTTGGGTTGCGGCTCCTACGGCCACAACAGCACCACGGCCAACGTCTCAACCGTCAACCTCATCAACAAAAAGAAAATCGCAAAAAGAAGAGTGAATATGCAATGGTTCAAAATCCCGCCGAAGATTTATTTCGAATACGGTTCGGTGCAATATCTCGAAAACATGGAAGGCATCAGCAGGGCTTTCATCGTGAGCGACCCGATGATGGTGCAGCTCGGCTATGTGGACAAAGTGACCTACTACCTCAACAAGCGCGAGGAAAGCTGCCACTACACGGTGTTCTCCGACGTGGAGCCCGACCCGGACGTGGAGACCGTGATGCGCGGCGTGGAGCAGATGCGCTCGTTCCAGCCCGACGTCATCATCGCCTTGGGCGGCGGCTCGGCCATGGACGCGGCCAAGTGCATGTGGCTGTTCTACGAGCATCCCGAGACCTCGTTTGACGGCCTGCGCCAGAAGTTCATGGACATCCGCAAGCGCGTGGTGAAGTTCCCGCATCTCGAGCAATGCAAGATGGTGGCCATCCCGACCACCTCGGGCACTGGCAGCGAGGTGACCGCCTTCACCGTCATCACCGACAAGAAGAAAGGCATCAAGTACCCGTTGGCCGACTATGCCGTGACGCCCAACGTGGCCATCATCGACCCGCAGTTTGTGGTGTCGCTGCCCAAGCGTGCCACCGCCGACACGGGCATGGACGTGCTGACCCACGCCATCGAAGCCTACGTCTCCAACATGGCCAACGACTACACCGACGGCTTGGCGTTGCAGGCGATGGACCTCGTGTTCGGCTACCTGAAACGCGCCTACCAGAACGGCCAGTTCGACCTGAAGGCGCGCGAGAAGATGCACAACGCCTCGTGCATCGCCGGCATGGCCTTCACCAACGCCTTCCTCGGCCTCAACCACAGCATGGCCCACAAGTTGGGGGGCGACTACCACATCCCGCACGGTCGCGCCAATGCCATCTTGCTGCCTTTCGTGGTGAAATACAACTCGCTGAAGCCTAACAAGTTTGTCCCGTTCCCGAAATATGAGCGCTTCATGGCCGACGAAAAATTAGCCAAGGCAGCCCGCTTCCTCGGCTTCGGCGGAAAGGACGACGAGGAAAGCATCGACAACTTCATAGCCGCCATCCGCCAGCTGATGAAAGACATGGACATGCCGCTCAGCATCAAGGAGGCCGGCATTGACGAGAAGGTGTTCATGGACAATGTGGAGGCCCTTTCCGAGAAGGCCCACGACGACCAATGCACCGGCGCCAACCCGAAATACCCGCTCGTGAAGGAAATCGTCGAGATCTACAAGCAGGCCTACTACGGGAAATGAACGGGATTGTTCAAGAACCAAAAACCAAACCGAAACCAACCAACCTATTAACAACAACTCAAAATTAAACAAAGAAATGAACAGATTCACCTTACCGAGAGACCTTTATCATGGAGAAAATGCTCTTGAAGCATTAAAGACCTTCACAGGCAAACGTGCCGTCATCTGCGTTGGCGGCGGAAGCATGAAACGCTTCGGATTCTTGGACAAGGCCATCGCCTACCTGCAAGAGGCCGGCATGGAAGTCAAAGTGATTGACGGCATCGAGCCCGACCCGTCGGTGGAGACCGTGATGAGCGGTGCCGCCGCGATGCAAGAGTTCCAACCCGACTGGATCGTGGCCATCGGTGGCGGTTCGCCCATCGATGCTGCCAAAGCCATGTGGATAAAGTACGAATACCCTGAGACCACTTTCGAAGACATGTGCAAGGTGTTCGGCTTGCCCAAGCTGAGAACCAAGGCCAAGTTCTGCGCCGTTTCGTCCACCTCGGGCACGGCCACCGAAGTGACCGCCTTCTCCATCATCACCGACTATGCCAAAGGCATCAAATACCCCATCGCCGACTTTGAAATCACGCCCGACGTGGCTATCGTCGACCCGGCATTGGCCCAAACCATGCCCAAGAAGTTAGTGGCCCACACGGGAATGGACGCCATGACACACGCCATCGAAGCCTACGTCTCGACCGCCCACTGCGACTACACCGACCCATTGGCGATGCATGCCATCAAGATGATCCAGAGAGACTTGGTGAATTCCTACAACGGCGACGTGACCGCCCGCAACGAGATGCACAACGCCCAATGCCTTGCCGGCATGGCCTTCTCGAACGCCTTGTTGGGCATCGTCCACTCAATGGCACACAAGACGGGTGCCGTGTTTGCCGACTTCGGCGCACACATCATCCACGGAGCCGCCAACGCCATGTACCTGCCCAAGGTGATTGCCTTCAACGCCAAGAACCCCGTGGCCAAGCAACGCTACGGCACCATTGCCGACGCCATGAACCTTGGCGGCAACAACGACGACGAGAAGGTGGCCCTGCTCATCGCCGCGCTGCGCAAGATGAACGACGACCTCAACATCCCGCACTGCATCAAGAACTACGGTGCCGACTCGTATCCTTGCGAGCAAGGCTTTGTGCCCGAGAACGTGTTCCTCGAAAGGCTGCCCGAAATCGCCAAGAACGCCATCGGCGACGCCTGCACAGGCTCCAACCCGCGCATCCCGACGCAAGCCGAGATGGAACAGCTGCTGAAGTGCTGCTATTACGATACCGAAGTAGATTTTTGAGTTGTTAACCCCTTTTTGACGGCGGGCGGCCCCAAAAAACACGCCGCCCGCCCCAAAAAGCCAAGCAACCTATAACAAAATAAAGAAAAATCCGTTCAAAACAAACAACCCTTTAAAACTAACTGAAAATGAACATCAAAGTATGCGTGGGCAGCTCATGCCACCTGAAGGGATCCTACGATGTGATCCAAGCCATGAAAGACATCCTCAAGAAGTATGACGTGGAAGACCTCGTCGAACTGCAAGCCAGCTTCTGCCTCGGCCATTGCGCCAAAGGCGTGAACGTGAAGGCCGACGACATCGCGCCCGACAAGGCCGAGAAATCCTACACGACGCTCTCTGACGGCACCTTGCTGCTCCACAACGTCACGAAGGACAACGCCGAGGAGAAATTCGTGAGGGAAATCTATCCGCTGATAGAAATCTAAAACGCCAGCGCCATGTCGAAATACTTGGAGTTTCGGAACGCGAGGTGCAAGGACTGCTACAAGTGCCTCCGCGAATGTCCGGTGAAGGCCATCGACTTCAAGGAACATCGGGCCGAAATCATCGACGACCGTTGCATCCTGTGCGGCCACTGCACGTTGGCCTGCCCGCAAAACGCGAAGGTGGTCCACAGCGAGCTTGAGGAAGTGAAGCAAATGCTCGACGGCGGCCGGAAGGTGGTCGCCAGCGTGGCGCCGTCGTTCATTTCGAGCTTCGGCCTCACCGACTTTGGCGTGATGAAATTGGCCTTGGCCAAGTTGGGCTTCGCCGAAGCGGAAGAGACCGCCGTGGGCGCGCAGGCTGTCACCAAGGAATATGCGCGCCTGCTCAGGTCGGGCGAGTTCGCCAACTTCATCACCTCGGCCTGCCCTGCCGCCTGCCGCATGATACAGGAATACTATCCGAAAGCGCTCAAATACCTTGCCCCGGTCGATTCGCCGATGGTGGCCCACGCCAAGATCATCAAGAAGCAACACCCCGACGCCAACATCGTCTTCATCGGCCCTTGCATCGCCAAAAAACGCGAGGCCGAGGAGTGCCACTTGATCGACCATGTGCTGACCTTCGAGGACGTGGTGAGGCTTTTCGAGGAGAAGAACATCAAGCTCGACGAAATCACCAACCTCAACCTCATCAGGAAAGGCGGGTCGCCCAACTTGGCCAAGGAATACCCGATACCGCAAGGCATCATCAACTCGTTTCCCGTGCTGCCCGACGGCTACGAATACATCGCCGTCGACGGCCCGAAGAAATGCGTCGAGGCCTTGACGAATATCGAGCAGCTCGACCATGTGGTGATGGAAATCAACCTCTGCGTCGACGCCTGCGTGAACGGACCTTGTTCGTTGGTCAAGCCTGGCGGCTCCATCAAGGCCACCGCCGACGTGCGCAAATACGTCAGCCGTGAGAAGCAGGCCCTTACCGGCCCGCAAGACGACAGTCCGCTCGACTTCAGCATAGCCGCCGCACACCCCCGCCTTCGCAGCCACAGCCTTGCCGCCGCCGAGCGCGACATTGAGGCCATCCTGCACAAGACAGGCAAGATGCGGCCCGAAGACGAACTGAATTGCGGCTCATGTGGTTACGCCACCTGCCGTGAGAAGGCCTGGGCCGTTTACAACGGCTATACCGACCTCGAAATCTGCCTGCCCTACATGCGCCAACGCGCCGAGTCGCTCTCGTTCGAGGTCATCCAAAACAGTCCCGAAGGCATCATTGTTCTTGATTCCGACCTCAACATTTTGGAAATCAACAATAAAGGCATGGAGATCTTGGGCATCGACGACCCCAACGCCAAAGGTCGTCCCGCCTCTGACTTTTTTAGTCCTATTGATTTTTACAATGCCTATACCCAGAAGAAGCACATCACCTGCAAGCAGTCGCTCATCCCCGCCACTAGGAAATACGTTGACATTTCGATTAATTACTTAGCTGGGCAAAATGTCATCTTCGGCATCCTGAAGGATGTCACCGACACCGTTGACTACGAGAACCGCATCATGAAGGTGAAGATGGAAACCCTGACGACGACAGATGAGGTCATCAAGAAGCAAATGCGTGTGGCACAAGAGATTGCGTCGCTGTTGGGCGAAACCACGGCCGAGACCAAGGTGGCCTTGCTGAAACTGAAGAAAACCCTAACCGAAGAAAACAAGACGAACTGATGGAACTCTGCTTAGAAACGGGTTGCACCTCGCTGAACCATGTCGGCGAGGAACTGTGTGGCGACAATGTGGCCAGCACCGTCAAGGACAACTTCACCACCCTCGTCTTGGCCGATGGCTTGGGCAGCGGCGTGAAGGCCAACATCCTCTCGACGCTCACCTCCAAGATCCTTTGTACGATGGCCGCCAACGACATCGACATCTACGAATGTGTGGAGACCATCATACAGACGCTTCCGGTGTGCTCGGAGCGCGGCGTGGCCTACTCCACTTTCTCCATCATCCATGTCGATACCGAGGGCAAGGGCGTGATGTTCGAGTTCGACAACCCCGAGGCCATCTACTACCATCGCGGCCAGTGCCGTAACTTCGAGCGCACCGAGCTTGACGTGTGCGGCAAGAAGGTGTTTCGCACCGAACTCGCCCTCGAGGAAGACGACATCATCATCGTCATGTCCGACGGCACCATCCACGCCGGCATCGGACAGATCCTCAACTTCGGCTGGGAGCGCGACCAAATCATGGAGCATTTGGACGCCAACATCACCCGCTCCATGTCGGCCCGCGCCGTGGCCTGCCTCTTGGCATCGGCCTGCAACGACCTCTATGCCGACAAGCCCGGCGACGACACCACCGTGGCCGCCGTCAAGATCCGCAAACGCTTGGACGTCAACATCATGGTTGGTCCGCCCGTTGACAAGGAAAAGGACGACTTCTACATCGAGCAGTTCTTGGCCGGCCCGTCGAAGAAAATCGTGTGCGGCGGCACCAGCTCCACCATCGTGGCACGCCACCTGAAGACTGAACTGAAGACCAGCTTCGACTTCCCCGACAAGGAAGTGCCGCCCATCGGCTACATCAAAGGCATCGACCTGACTACCGAAGGCGTGCTCACCTTGCGCCGACTGATGCAAATGTTGGAGAAATACGTCTCCATCTCCGACCTCAGCCCCAAGACCTTCAACAAGAAAGACGGCGCCTCGCTCCTTGCCGACTACCTCTTCGAGCGGGCCACCCACATCAACTTCTTCGTCGGGCAAAGCGTCAATGTGGCCCACCAAGGGCTGCCCATCGACACGACCATGAAGATGAAGATCGTGGAGAGAATTGCCGCCGACCTCCGCAAGGTGGGCAAGGTCGTAGAACTGAACTATTATTGACATTGGACTGCGCGACAAAAGACGCGAGACTATTTTGACAAACAAACAACAAGAAAGATAGCAAAAGATGAACTCAAACAGGATTTTTGACACCAACGTACAACTCGTCAAATACAATGTGCTGAAGGAGGTGATCCGACGCGCCTATGAGGGCGGCTTGGAGAACGCCTACATGGAGATTCCCAAGCTGCTCAGCCCCGGACCGAAGGCCGAGACGCGCTGCTGCATCTACAAGGAACGCGCCATCCTGCAAGACCGCATCCAGATGGCCATGGGTGGCGACAAGGACAACCCCAACGTCATCGAGGTCATCGACAGCGCCTGCGACGAATGTCCGATTGACGGCATCTACATCACCCCTGCCTGCCGTGGCTGCATGGTGCACAGCTGCAAGGAAGTGTGCCCGAAAGACGCCATCAGCATCGTCAACCATCATGCCACCGTCGACAAGGACAAGTGCGTCGAGTGCGGCAAGTGTACCCAAGCCTGCCCCTACTCGGCCATCATCCTGCAACACCGCCCCTGCATGGTAAGCTGCAAGGTGAAGGCCATCTCCATCGACGAGAATAAGAAAGCCAAGATCGACAACGGCAAGTGCATCTCGTGCGGGGCCTGCGTCTATAAATGCCCCTTTGGTGCCATCTCCGACAAGTCGCTTGTGCTCGACATCATCGACATTTTGCAAAAGTCGGAGAACAACACCAAGTACAAGGTTTACGCCGTCATCGCGCCGGCCATCGTCAGCCAATGCCGCTTCGGGCGCGTCACGCAAGTGGTGACGGCCATCAAGAAATTGGGGTTCCATCATGTGGTGGAAGCCGCCCTCGGCGCCGATATCACCCTCTACCGCGAGGCCCACGAGTGGAGCGAGAAGAAGCTGATGACCACCTCGTGCTGCCCGTCGTTTGTGTCGTTCATCGAGAAGAACTTCCCCGAGCTGGCGCAATATATCTCCTCGTCGGTGTCGCCCATGGTTGAAACCGCAAGGCTCATCAAGAAGAGCGACCCGACGGCAAAGGTCGTCTTCATTGGCCCCTGCACGTCGAAGAAGTTAGAATACAGGCTTGAAAAGACCGGCGGCGCCATCGACAGCGTCATGTCGTTTGAGGAGCTTCAAGCCTTTGTGGACGCCCGTGGCATCGACACCACGCAGATGGAAGACTCCGAGCTGAACAACGCCTCTTACTACGGGCGCATCTTCGCCAAGTCGGGCGGCATCACGCAAGGCATCGCGGACGTGGCCAAGGAAATGGGCATCGAGGGCGTGAATCCCATCGCCATGAACGGCATCGCCGAATGTAAGGCCGCCTTGACCAAGTTGAAATTCAACAAGGCCACCGAGAACTTCTTCGAGGGCATGGCCTGCGACGGCGGCTGCCTCAACGGGCCGGTGTGCATCACCCACAGCCCGCGCAACGTGGTCGACGTCGAAAAATACGGCAACGAGGCACGGGAAAAGACCATCTTCAACTCGGTGAGGCTAATGGCGGAGTTTTAATGAGATTCCGTTTTTGAGTCGTTGTTCGAGGGCAGGCCAGTTTTGGCTTGCCCTCGGACTGTTTTTGGAAATGGGAAACTCAAGCGAGGTGGGAAGGATTGGGGAAATTTCGATGTAATGGACAAATGTAAGGCTGAAATCTTTGGGAATTCCTATATTTGCAGGGGATAAACAAAGGTCAAAGACTATGAACAAAAAAAATGCTTTTATTGCGGATGCCCGAAAGTGAAGAGGAACGGGCACAAGAACGGGGTACAGATTTACAAATGCTGGCAATGCGGGCGGCAGTTTCTCGGCGGCGAGCGGTTGGACGACGCGCTGCTTTGGGAGGAATATGTGACGATGCGCCAGACCTATTCGCAGTTGGCAGAGCGGCATGGCTGCTCTGCCAAGACGATCCAGCGCAGGATTGACCGTTACAGGACGGTTGCCGCGGTACACAGCCCCCGCCGCGTCGTGGTGGTCATGGACACAACCTACTGGGGTCGCGACTTCGGCGTGATGCTGTTCAAGGACGCGCTGACGGGCGAGGACCTGCTGTGGTTCTTCGTGAAGACGGAGACGGTGGCCATGTACGTCAAGGGGATGAACACGCTCCTTTCGATGGGCTACGAGATCGTGGGCATCGTATGCGACGGCAGGCGCGGGCTGGTGAAGGCCTTCGGCGGCATCCCCGTCCAGATATGCCAGTTCCACCAGCAGAAGACCGTCAGGAAGCACCTGACATCCAAGCCGAAGTCGGTTGCGGCACGGGAGTTGAAGAAGCTGTCGGACATGCTCGCCAAGACGGACAAGGAGTCTTTCGTGGGAGCCTTCGAGGAATGGCACGACAAATGGAAAGGCTACCTCAACGAGCGGACGGAGGCGGACGGCACAGGCAAGACGCACTACACGCACAAGCCGTTGCGCAGCGCATACTTGAGCATCCGACGCAACCTGCCCAACCTGTTCACGTGGTACGACCTCATGGGCAGCGGCATCCCCAACACAACCAACGTCATCGACGCGCACTTCTCGCAGCTCAAGTCAAGGCTGCTGTGCCACAACGGGCTGTCGCGCAGGCGGAAGCAGAAGTTCGTCGATGAGTTTTTCAAGGCATGTACCCCTCAACCCAATGGAAAGGAAAACGGGCCATCCCTCTAAGGACGGCCCTCCCATCGGTATATCGGGGGCTGGCTATTCCTTGTCGGGTTGCTCTCCAGCAGAGCCCTACTCCGCTTCACCAGCGGACGCAAAGCTACAACTCCCCTTGACGCGACCGACAAAAACACGAAAATTCCCAGCCTTACAAATGTCCATTAATGGGGGTGCGTCTCAAAAATAGCCTTACAAATGTCCATTAGACCGATTTTTCACTATAGACATCATAAACCTAAAAAATCTCGTTTTCATATACGATATAAGGTTTTCTCCTTCATTTTCATTTGAAAATGATTTAATCACCAGATATGTTTCAGTACATACGGAATTTGGCTCGGATAGTATTGGAATAGTTATGATTGAATGTGGATATTCGTCTCCTCCAGGACTCGCTTTTGAAACTATTACCTTATATTTATCCACCAATTCTAAATTGTTTGTGATTTTGTTTTTTGAAATATATCCAGCCGCTCCAAAACGATAAAGTTTAATGTCATGTGTTTTATCTTTTGTATCAACAAATTCATCAAAGTTTGAACGCATACCAAAAGGCCGGCTTACACTCACATGTTGGTTAAATGTATTTTCTTTAAACTTTCGAACCTTGTGAATAATTGGAATCGATTCGTTATACCTAATCATAACAGGACATTCAAACTCATTCAATTGTCGAAGTAACACATTTGTTTTATCCTTAATGTGATTGACGACCATACATTTCCCATCGTAATCTTTTTCCCACAGGAAATAGCAAACTCCTCCTCTTATGTTAAGCCCTGGAAAACAATCATTTGTTTCAGGATAATCATGAATCTCCTTTAGTCTTTTATCATGTATCATTTCATCTCTAAATTCATCAAGACCTCTACCACCTGTATACCATCTTGCAGGGATAATCATAGAAAGATAACGAGGCTTCAACAGTTTTGCTTGCGAAACAAATCTATTGTATAATGGAATTGCTGCTGAATCTCTTCCTCCCCCGTCACTCATCTGGTACGGCGGGTTTCCAATAATTACGTCGAATTGCATATCTTTATGGAATATTTCTTTGATGTTTTTGTGAATAAATGGATAAGCGTAGCTTTCAATGGTTTCTACGCGGTCGTATTGGGCACGGTTGGCACCGCAATGCCTACACTTGCCGTTTTCCCATGTGTGCTGGCAGCGGTCGTAGCGCAAGTTGCCTTGCACGTCAGTGAACGCCGTGGCCACGCTGTACTCGCCGTTGGCCTGCTTGGTGCAATAGAGCGTGCGGCGGCTCATCTCGGCGGTGAGGTCGGTGCAGGCGATGCCAAACACCTGCTTGGTCATGATGTGGTCGATGCGCTGCTGCAAGTCGGGGATCTGGTCTTCCAATCCCGCCAACAGCCGTTTGGCAATCTCGCGCAGAAAGACCCCGCTCTTGCTGCACGGGTCGAGGAAGCGCGTCATGGGGCTGCGAAACAGCTCGTGCGGCAGCAGGTCGAGCATCCGGTTGGCCAACTCGGGCGAGGTGAACACCTCGTCGCTGCTCAGGTTGGCCAAACAGTTGAGGATGTCGGGTGTGTGGCGTTCAGTCGTTCCCATAGCTGTAAACTTTGGTGTAATGCACTAAGGGGAACTCACGCACAGGCTCGTCAAACTGCTGGGCCTCGCCCTGCTCGTCGAAGAGGCTGTATTGGTGCTCTTTCTTCACGAGGAAGTCGAACTGGAAGTCGCGCCGCTGCACCTTGTCGCCGATAAACGCCCACTCGCTGAAAACGATGGGACGGCCATCGGCGGCGGTGTAGGTGAGGGCGTCGCCTTGCACGATGTTGCGTTGCAGGAGGTAACGGACGTTCTTCTGGAATTCGTCGTCAGGTGAGGCCGCGTCGCGGAACGTCTCCACCACGAAATCGAACAACCGCTGTCGGCATTGTTCGGCATTGTCGGGCAGCAGTTCGATGCCATAGATGCTGCTGACGGCTTGCAGGGCGTATTTCTGTGCCTCGGCGGTGCCTTTGGCATAGCGCGAGGCGACAGTGGTTAGTTTGCGGCGCAAGATCTCGATGAGGAAGTTGCCGTCGCCGCAGGCAGGTTCGAGGAAACGGCTGTCGATGCGTTCCGATTCGTCTTTCACCAAATCGAGCATCGCGTTCACCTCGCGCGGATGGGTGAACACCTCGCCGTGGTCAGCCACCCGTTTCCTTGATTTCACTTGGGTGTTTTCGGGCATAATGTTGCTATTTGTCATTCAGCGCATTGCCACCGATTCCACACCTTATTGGCTTTCCCGCGACCACATAAAAAAAGGAGGCGAACATCTCGTCTCCAATCTGCGGCCGTAGGATGCCGAATGTGAATAGACTAAGATGTACGCCTCTCGGCGAACATCTGCTCTTGTCATTCACATTCCTTTCTTGAAATTTCCTACGTTTCAGATTGGTCGGAACAAATAGCAAACGCTATGGTTATTAATATGTTAGGTTACTTTTTTAATATCGTTTTTAGTTTTATTGTCGTTTATATTATTCTTTATCAATCACTTCCCAATGTCCGCCTTTGGCTGGGCCAATGCGACGGATTAGCCCCTCGGCTTTCAGCTTACGGATATGCCAATTCAAACCATCACGTGTCAGACCGCATTCTGCACACAAAAAATCAATCGTCACGAATGGATTGAACTTCATCATCATAAGTATCTTATTTCTGGTTTTCTGTGTAGTTTTCTGTGTAGTTTTCTGTGTAGTTTTCTGTGTAGTTTCCAGTGTAGTTTTCTGTGCCGTCATGTTTCTTCCTTCTCCTCTATTAGGCTGGGCATTGTTGTTGGCCGTAAACGTTATCGTAAAATCATTGGCTGAGATTTCAAACTGCGGCAACGGATTGCCATTTTCGCGACAAGCCTCGCACATTTTCTCAATGCCTCGACCCCAAATCTCAATAAAGCCAGCCTTGAACAACGTCGTGGCAATCAACGGATTGTATTTCACCGACTTGTGTTTTCCCATCAGCTTTTCAACTGTCCAGTCTTCCATCACGGCAGCATCGTTGGAAATGACCATGGTGCGTTCCGCCTGCTCAAGCAACGGCCCACCAATTTCGTCCTGATATAGCACATCGGGACCCTCGAAGAAACCAATCTTGATGTTGGAGCCAATCACGCGCTTTTCGGGGTCGCGGGCGAACAGAAGATAACCAGCTTTGGTAAGTTTGCCGTCTTCGGTAAAAAGGTTAAGTCTTTCCAGCAACTCTTCGTCAGACACGTCCACATCAGATTTGTCCATACGCTTTCGGCGCACCGACCGTGTGCGGAAAATGTCGAAAGCAATAGGCGACAAATCGCGCAAACTGACATTGGCCACTTCGGTGGCATCCCACGACACGCCTGTTTTTTTCAACAAGAACTGCGTCAAGGCGTTGCCCTTGAGTTGCTGCTTCGTGGTGCCGCTTCTGTAATGATACTCGCCGTGATAACTGATTGGAAATGAACTTGGTTCAACCCTTATCTCAATAACATCTTTTCCGTTCTCGTCAATCAAATTGACTTCAGCCACTATTCCCAACACATCACTGATTTGGTTAGGAATGTCTTCCATCAACTTCCTTGCGTCAGAAACGCCCACAGCATGGCCTTGGTCATCGGTGCCAATGAAGATGACACCACCTTGGGCATTGGCAAAACCACAAACCCACTTCAAATACTCTGACCTCCACGAGCTTTTATATTCAATGTTCTGACTTTCCGACATTTTAGAATTGTCCGATTCAACGGGCAAAGATACTCATTATTTCCATCGATTCAGCAAAAAAAAACGCAAAAACGGTCTGCCGAAAATGTCACTTCGAAATCGGGGCGGGAAAAGAGAACTTCACTTGGGCATGAAACGCTGCACAAAAGCCTCAAAACCATAAAGCCCGTCCGCATTGGTTTCCATGCCTTTGAGACGAATCGGGAACACGACGGGCGGATTGTCGATGTCGAGGAGCGACATCTGGCGCAACTGCTCCGTGCTTTGATACACAAGGTTGAGTGCGACAAAAACCTGTCCCTCAGCGTTTTCCCATTTCTCGACAACCAATTTGCAGCCGATGGGAGTCTTCTTCTCGATGGTCATGGGCAGGCTGTAGTCCTCGGCATCGATGGCGGCCAATACGCTGCCGATGTTGGAGTCGTGGCCGCAGAGGAAGGTGAACCTCCTGCCTTCGGTTTGCAACTCTTCGCGCATCGTCAGCAAGAGCGGACGAGCCACCTGACAGGCCACTGCGGGCGCGGTGAACAGCACGTCGCCGTACCAGTCCTTGATTTCGGAAATCTTCTCCCAATCCTCAATCGAAATCGTGTCGCCGAAGGCGGCCTTCACCGCGTCGGGTTCCTCGTAATATTGCAACACGAGCGCGTCGGCGGCTTGGCAGGCGAGGCGCAACGAGCCACCCATGCCCGGCTCGCGGTCCTTGACGAGGTAGACATGAGCGTCGTCGGTGCGGAAACGGCAGGTGTCGCCGTTTTTGCAGGCCACGCTTTCCTCGATGTCGAGCACTTGCTCCAACAACCGATAGTTTTCGGCCATCTTCTCCCCTATCCCGGCCATGCCTCTCTCGCCACCCATAGCCGCAATCTGCCGTTGGGCAAGGGCCTTGAAGTCATCGTTGTCGTCGGTGATTTGAGGGTTGAAAACGGGGTCCATCCTGCCCACCTCGCAATGATGCTCAATGGCGACATTGGCCACCGGCAGCATCCCCGACGAGAAATACTGCGCCGTGGCGATGGTGCGCTGCATCGAGTTGGCATAGAAGCGCATGACGCCTTCGGCAGGAATCTCGTTCTCTTTCATCAGTCCTTCGCCGACGAGCCATTTGCGGAAATACTGCCCCATCATTGTCTCCAATGCGCCGCCGCGCAACGACAGCTCGCTCGGTGCCGACGACCATCGGTGCCATTCGTGCGGCGTGATCCTTTTCAGCGTCGACCTTTTCCCCGAAATGGGCGAGCGGATGTTGTGGCGGCTCAGCACCACGACTTGCTTCAAGGTGTAACGCTCATGGAAGTCGGGCGTGCGCTCCGTTTGTGCCGTTGCGGTGAGCGAAGTCGCCACAAGGAGCAAGCCGACAAGGGCAAGCCTGGTGTGTTTGGTCAAGTCGCTCATTCGCCTAACAGATGCTCAAACAGGAAGTTGTCGATTTTGTTGAACAGGTGCATCCGACATTCGCCTTGGCCGTATTCATAGCCGCCGTAGATGCCGTGGTTCTTGTTGGGATAGATCATCAGGTCAAACTGCTTGCCGTTCGAAATCATGGCCTTGATGAGTTCCATCGCGTTCTGGTAGTGGACGTTGTCGTCGCCGCTGCCGTGGCAAAGCAGGTAGTTGCCCTTGATCATCGCCGTGTTGTTGACGGGCGAGTTGAGGTCGTAGCCGTCGGGGTTCTCCTGCGGCGTGCGCATGAAACGCTCGGTGTAAACGTTGTCGTAATAACGCCAGTTGGTCACAGGAGCCACCGACACCGCCGTGCTGATGACGTCGGCACCCTTGGTGATGCCGTTGGCGGCCATGAAACCGCCGTAGCTCCAGCCGTAGATACCGATTCTCTCACCGTCAACGTAAGGCTGTTTGGCCATGTATTTGGCGAGTGTAATCATGTCTTCGGTCTCGTATTTGCCGAGTTGCAGGTAGGTCATCTTCTTGAACATTTCGCCTTGCGCACCGCTGCCTCTATTATTGATGCTCACGCTGATGATGCCGTGTTGCGCCAACAGTTGCATCCACCAATAGTCGCTGTTGGCCCACGAGTTGTTCACCGTTTGGTAGCCGGGACCGCCATAGACGTAAATCAGCACGGGGTATTTCTTCGAGGGGTCGAAGTCGGGGGGCAGAATCTGCCAGGCGTCCACGTCGACTTGGGTACCGTCGGGCAAAGTGAAAGCCGGGTCGCTAATCTTCATGAGTTTCTTCTCGCCAAGGTTGAAGGTGCTCAGCCTTTCGGCAAACTCGTGGTTGTCCTCCAACACGCGCACCAACTTGCCTTTGTTGGTATACAGCTCGTATTGATGCGGCTGGCTGATGGAGGAGTTGATATTAATAAGGTAGCTGAAGTCGTTGCTGAAACGGGCGTTGTTGGTGCCTTCGCGCCCGATCACCTCGCGCAGCTGGCCTTTCAGGTTGACGGCATAAATCTGCCTGTCGACGGGCGTGTTTTTGGCGGCTTGGAAATACACTTCCTTACCATCGAAACCGTAGACCGAGGTTACATCCCACTGACCGTCAGTGAGTTGCTTCGGCGAAGAACCGTCCAAATTGCAGAGGTAGATGTGGTTGTAGCCGTTCTTCTCGGAAGTCATGAGGAAACGCTTGCCGTCGTCAAGGAAATGCCAGTCGTCGGTGATGTCGATGTAGTAGTCGTTGGTCTCGTCATAGAACACGCGACTCTTGCCCGTAGTAGCGTCGGCGGCCAAAATCTCAAGGTGGTTCTGGTGACGGTTAAGCCTTTGGATGGCTAACACATTGGCATCCTTCGTCCAAGCGATGCGGGGCAGGTAGATGTCGGTCTCGACGCCCGTGTCCATCTTCACCGTCTTGCCGCTTTCGAGGTCATAGACATAGATCCCGACGATGGAGTTGTCCTCACCCGCCTTGGGATATTTGAAGCTGTACCAATCGGGGTAAAGGCCTTCGAACTCCTCCATCTGGAACTCGCGCACGTTGCTCTCGTCGAACTTCATGAAGGCGATTTTCCGGCTGTCGGGCGACCAATAGAAGCCCTGCGAGAAACTGAACTCCTCCTCGTAGACCCAGTCGGGCGCACCGTTGATGATGTGGTTGTAGAGGCCGTCATTGGTGAACTGCTTCTCCTCTCCCGTCCCCAAGTCCTTGATGAACAGGTTGTTGTCGCGCATAAAGGCGACCTTGGTGGCATCGGGCGAGAAGGTGGCCAAGCGTTGCTTGCCGTTTTCCGACAGCGGCTGCAAGGTCTTGGTCGCAAAGTCGTAGACATAATAGGTGGCGTGGTAGGAATGGCGGTAGATGCTCTCCATCTCTGTGGCGCACAGCATCTTATCCTCGTTTTGGCTCAGTTCGTAGTTTTGGAGTCCGATGGGCAGCGAATCGGGATGCAGGGTGAGGTCGGAGATGCCGAACAAGGTATTGACCATTTTCCCCGACTTGTACTCATAGATGTTGAGTTGGCCTCTCTCGAAGGTCGCGTAGGTCTTGCCGTCCTTCATGGAATTCATGCCGCGCACGCTTTTGGCGTAGAAAGTGCCGCGCTGATAGAGGTCTTCCAATTCAAAGTTTTTCTTTTCCTGGGCCGAAGCCGAAATCGTTCCCAAAACAAGGAACAAACTGACTAATAAATACTTAATCTTCATAACAAGTAGTTTTGATAGCACAAAGGTAGAATTTTTTTGAAAAAAAAGCGGAAAAAATCTTGTCGGTTTCGGAAAAAGCCGTATTTTTGCACCCGCATTTGGGACGGTAGCTCAGTTGGTTTAGAGCGCATGCTTGACAGGCATGAGGTCACAAGTTCGATCCTTGTTCGCCCCACGAAACGCCCGACGGCGTTTTTTCTTTGAAGGGCGGGACGTTAGCCCAGTTGGTTTAGAGCGCTGCCTTCACACGGCAGAGGTCACTGGTTCGAGTCCAGTACGTCCCACAAAACGAAAGCCTGCTGAAATTCAGTAGGCTTTCGTTTTTTTTATTACCCACTCAATCGCAGGCAGTTCCTTGCGGGGCTTTCATTTCACCCCGAGTTTCTTGGCGATGCTTTTGGGCAGGGCATCCTTGTGCAGGACGATGTTCATGGTCTTGTATTTGGCGTAGGTCTCGGAGACATACCAGATGCCGTGGTATTTGCCGCTGTCGCCCCACGAGTTCTTGCCCATGAAGTATTCCTTCCCGTTCTGGTCTTTGGCCTTCCCGAAGATGAGCAGGCCGTGGTCGTCGCCGGTCTCCCATCTATCGAAGGCCTCCTGACGCATCTCCTGCGTGACTTCAATCTCCGGCATCGGCTTGGAGGTCAGTTCGTTGCGACGGCTTGCCGCCGACATGCCCAACCAATGCGCCATGTCGGAGCCTGAAAGCTCTGCGGCCTTCTCGACGTCGGGGCAAACGGCGATGCCGTCACGCGTGAAGCCCTGCTCGCTGACATCGGCGCTCCACTGGAAGGTGTAGCCTTTGTCGATGGCGTTTTGCATCACTTCCATCAGCTCGTCGATGGGAAGGTTGTAGTAGGGGCAGCCGCGCCAGTTGTCTTCGATTTCGAGGGCAAACGGCTCATAGAAAGGATGATGCGTGAACGAGGTCAAGGTGATGTAGTTGTCGGCCTCCAGCCCCAGCGACTTGGCGTAGGCTTGCGGCGTCAGGCCATTCACCTTTTCAGGATATTTTCCAAGATAGGCGTCGTAGATGCCTTGCAAACCTTCTTTCCAAACGGGGCTGAGGCTGCCGATGTCGCTTTTGGCAAGGGCGTTGACGTAGCCCGTGGCCACGGCATCGAGTTCGGTATGGTTGGGCAAGGTGCCGCCATAGCGGTTGCCCGGCATGTCTTCCTGACGGACGAAGCCATAGTGCTCCAAGCAATAGAGCACGTCGCCACATTTGCCGCCAGGCGCCCAGCTGGCATTGCCGTGCAGACGGACATATTTCTCGGCACGGTCCATCATGGAATGGCTGACGACGAACATCTCGGAGAGATCGACGTCGATGCCCTTGATGCGAAGCACTTCGGCCTCCATCAAGGCGATGCCCGAATGGGCCCAACAGGTCGATGAACGGTGCTGGTCGCGGACCGCCGTAACCGGGATTTCCTTGATGGTCGTGAAACGGAAACCTTCTTCTTTCTTTTCATCTTGTGCCTGGACTGCTGCGACACCCGTCATCAGCGCCAAGGCGAGAAACAAACGCTTTTTCATTGGATATGGATATTAGTGATTAAATTGGGGCAAAGGTAGGAAAAAAACACGGTCGTTTCGCCAAAAAACATTTTATTTGCCCATGTCACACTAATTCCCTATCTTTGCCGTTCCAAACATACGAGCAAAATTTTTCAACTGATATGATGCAAAACAATATCGTACCACAAGACATCGCAAAGAAAGTCTTTGCCGAAAGCGGGCTGCCGAGCATCGGAAGGGCCGGCATCCGTGAAATCAACAAACTCGCCTTCGACCTTGAAGCCGCCAGTGGCAAGAAGTTCATCCACATGGAGTTGGGCAACCCCGGCCTGCCTGCCGCCCGTGTCGGCGTCGAAGCCCAAATCAAGGCCTTGGAGAACGGCGTGGCCGCCAACTACCCGCCCATCGACGGCGCACCTATTTTAAAGAAGGAGGCCTCGCGCTTCATCAAGAACTTCCTCGACCTCGACGTGAGCGCGGCCAACTGCGTGCCCACCGTCGGCTCGATGCAGGGTGCCTTCGCCTCGTTCATGATTTGCGGTCACACCGACGCGAAGAAAAACACCATCCTCTTCATCGACCCGGGCTTCCCCGTCCACAAGTTCCAAAACAAGGTGTTGGGCATCCCGATGGAGCACTTCGACATCTACGAATACCGTGGCGAGAAGCTGCGTGCCAAGTTGGAAGAGGTGCTGAGCAAGGGCAACATCCACAGCCTGCTCTACTCCAACCCCAACAACCCGACGTGGGTGTGCCTCACCGACGAGGAGCTGCGCATCATCGGCGAGTTGGCTAACAAGTACGACGTCATCGTCATGGAAGACTTGGCCTATTTCGGCATGGACTTCCGCAAGGACTACAGTCACCCGGGCGTGGCGCCGTTCCAACCCACCGTGGGCAAATACACCGACAACTACATCCTCATGATCTCCAGCTCAAAGGCCTTCAGCTATGCCGGCGAGCGTTGCGCCCTGCTCGGCATCAGCGACAAGTTGGCCCAGCGCCACTATGCCGACCTGAAAGCCTTCTGCGGACAAGAAGTCTTCCTGCGTGCCATCCTCTTCGGGGCTTTGCACCCGCTGAGTTCGGGCACCTCACATTCAGCCCAGTACGCCTTGGCCGCCGTGCTGAAAGCCGTCAGCGACGGCACCTATAATTATAGGGACGACGTGCTGGAATACGGTCGCAAGGCCGAGCTGATGAAGAAAGCCTTCACCGACAACGGATTCTACATCACCTACGACGAGGACTGCGGCGAGCCCATCGCCGACGGTTTCTACTTCACCTACTGCTATCCCGGCTTCACGGGTGCCGACTTGGTCGAAGAAATGCTCTATTACGGCATCTCCGCCATCTCACTCGACACCTGCGGCAGCACCAAGCAAGGCATCCGCGCCTGCACATCGCTGATCCAACGCGAGCAGATTCCTGTGTTGGCCGAGCGGCTGGCCGCCTTTGCCAAGGACCATCCGATGAAGTAAGCACATCGTTTAGTTTAAATAAAATCTCCGCTTTTGGTCTTTCAAAAGCGGAGATTTTTTTTGTTTTTGTAACAATTGTTACGTCTCGACAAATAGCGTTGGCCTATTTTTGCGGCTAGAAACAAACAATAATTGCGAGTAAAATGAACTACAACGATTGGAAAGACAAGACCGCCGGTTTCAAGCAAATCGATGTGCGCGGCGTGCAAGGGAACTTCTTCCCCGGACTGAAGATGCAAGCCACGAAGATGGCCGTTGGCGAAGGCATGGAAATCATTCAGAGCTTCGAGCCGATTCCACTCTATGAGGTGATGGAAGACCTTGGATTTGAGCACCATACCGAGAAGGTTGCCGATGCCGAATACCACACCTATTTCTATCGCGCGGAGATGAAACAAGCCGAGAAGGACATCCCGATGCGCCCTTACGCCCTCACCAACATGGCCTTGATTGACGAGGACTTGGCACAGACCGCCGTCAACTTCTGGGACCTGACGTGGAACGACAGCCGCCGCTATCTGCCCTACGAAACGCGCCTCCTGCTCTCGCTGGCCAACGCCGTCGGTGCGGGACGTATGCGCCAAGCTACGCGCGAATTAGTGAAAGCCTACATCCATGGCCTCGACAGTGCCGCCTTGGACGATGTTTTTGAGCTGCTCGCATGGAACCAAGGCATCGGCTATTTCAGCTCCGAGATTGGACCTTCCACGCTGTTCCAAGCCTACAAGACCATCAAGCAGATGGAGAAAAAAGGCACCGGCCGCGCCGAAATCATTGAGGTGCTGAAAGAGAAATTCGGGGAAAAAAACCCGGATGTTAAAGTTTAGAGTTGAGAGTTTAGAGTTGTAGGGCTGTCACACCGTGGCATCCACAAATAATCAATAACCACCAAAATTACATCATCATGAAGTACAAAGTAAACGACAGTTGCATCGGCTGCGGCCTTTGCGAATCCACCTGCCCCGAAGTGTTCACCATCCAAGGCGACGTGGCCGTGGCTATCGAAGGCGAAGTGCCCGTGTCAGCATTGGCCTCCGCCGCCGAAGCCAAGGACGGGTGCCCTGTGGGCGCGATTGAGGAAGTTTAATATCAACGCTTTATCACTATTCCTTTTTCCGTCCGCTCCAGCAAGCCTTCGTCCTGCAATTCGGCGATGACGCGGCTGAGCGAGGGACGCGCCACGCCAAGCATCTCGGCGGCCTCGGCCACATTGGTGATGGCACCGCGCTGTCGGACATAGTCCAACACGCGGTCGCGGAGGCTCTTCACGGCGAAGCTCCGCACCTTGTTGCTGAGGAAATGGCTGCGGTCGGAAAGGACTTCGAGGAACTTCCTCAGCACCTCGGGATGCGCCGTCATGAAGCGGAAAAACGCCTCGCGGTCGATGAGCCACACCACGCCGTCGGTCGCCATCGTAACCTCGACGGGAATAGTGTTGTCGGTGGCAAACAGGAATGCAGGTGCCAGAATCTTAGGTGCTTGCATTCTTTCTATCACCACCTCCTTGCCGCTTTGCGCGCCCATCCGCGCCTCGATGCCGCCCTCCGTGAGCAGCATCAGCCATTGGCAGGTGTCGCCCACGCGCACCACCATGTCGCCCGCTTTGTATGCCTTGCGGCGGTAAGACGACTTCAAAAGTTCCTCCAGCATCGTCTCGGTGCAGGAGGAAAACATCTCGAATCGTTGCAGTTCCTCTATCATAATTCTTGGTTTTCGCAGCAAAGGTAGGAAGAAATCCGTTACGAACCCTCACGGTTTTTCATGTTCGGGATTTAATAAATCGAACCTTTTAGAGAAAAATCCGCAATTCGTGTCTCCGTCTTGCGGATTTTTCTGTTCGAAAGCAGAATTTTCCCTATCTTTGCAATCCCAAACAAAAACTGCATCGATGCGCCTTTTAGCCGCCATATTGTTCGTTTTCCTTGCCAGCTTGAACGGTTGCGTTAGCCATTCCGTTTCAGCGGAAAATGAAT
>CALFIT010000133.1 GCA_937877465.1 uncultured Bacteroidales bacterium
CCGAAAGCGACAACGTGATTGCCGGCATCAGCTTGGCCAAGGGCAAGATGATCGTCACCTACGACAAAGATGCCGCCAACCACGCCTACGTCTATACCATGGACGGCCAACAGCTCCATGAAATCGCGCTGCCGACTTACGGTGCCGTCGGCTTCAGCAGCCGCTACGAGGAGCCTGAGGTGTTCTACGCCTTTACCTCCTTCGCCTTCCCGACCACGATCTACCAATACGACATCGACGACAACACCTCCACCGTGTTTCGCGCTCCCGCAATCGACTTCAAGTCAGAGGATTATGTCACCGAGCAGGTCTTCGTCACTTCGAAAGACGGCACCAAAATCCCGATGTTCCTAACCTACAAGGCCGGCTTGCAGAAAGACGGCACCAACCCGACCTTGCTTTACGGCTACGGCGGCTTCAACATCACGCTCAACCCGGGCTTCAGCACCTCGCGCCTGCCCTTCATTGAGAACGGCGGCATCTACGCCCAGATGAACCTGCGCGGCGGCAACGAATATGGTGAGGAATGGCACTTGGCCGGCACCAAGTTGCAGAAACAGAACGTCTTCGACGACTGCATCGCCTGCGCGGAATACCTTATTAATAATGGTTATACTTCACCGAAGTACTTGGCTCTGAACGGTGGCTCCAATGGTGGTTTGCTCGTCGGCGCGGTGGTCAACCAGCGTCCCGACCTCTTTGCCGTGGCCGTGCCGCAAGTCGGGGTGATGGACATGCTGCGCTACCATCTCTTCACCATCGGCTGGAACTGGGCCAGCGACTACGGCACCAGCGAGGACGACGAGGCGATGTTCAAGGCCTTGTATGCTTACTCGCCCTTGCACACCATCAAGAGCGGTGCTGACGTACACTATCCCGCCATCATGGTCACCACTGCCGACCACGACGACCGCGTGGTGCCCGCCCATTCGTTCAAGTACGCGGCCACTTTGCAGGCAGCCCAAACCGGCGACCAGCCCAAGATCATCCGCATCGACACCAAGGCCGGTCACGGCGGCGGCAAGCCGATTTCCAAAGTTTTGGAAGAGCAAGCCGACATCTATTCGTTCATCCTCTATAACATGGGATTGAGTTATCCCGTCGAGAAATAATAAGTCAGGGCATTCACAAAACAATCGCCCGCCAGAATGTCTCCGGCGGGCGATTTTGCTTAGGTCTATGCCATACTACCAACAATACTTCACCGCATACCAAATGGCCACGAACTGCTCGATGGTGACATTGTCGGAAAGCGTGAAATCGACATCGGAAGTGTAACTGGAGGTGTTCTTATAGACTTTGAGGCCTTTCTTATTTGCAAAAATGTCGGATGTATAGGTCGAGTTGCCTTTGTAAAGTTTGCCATCTCTGATTGTGAAAACCACATCGGAAGAATAGGAAGACGACCCTCTGTAGACTTTGCCATCCCTGATAGTGAACAGGATATCACTGCTGTAGGAGGAATTGCCTTTGTACACTTTGTTGTCGTCAATTCTACAAAGGACATCAGACAAGTATAAGGAGTTGCCTTTATACACCTTATTGTCCTTCAGATTGCAAATCACATCGCTGGTGTAGGAGGAATTGCCTTTATACACCTTCACTTGGGCAAAACCACCGACAAAAGCCAGGCAGAAGAGTGCGGTCAATATTATCCTTTGAAATTTCATGGTGATTGAATTTGACTTATTCCATTTCCAGTTCCTCATACGCGTATGTTACCTTCTCCCCTACATTCACCACCAAATAACTCGGTGTCACTTGGGTCTCGTTGAGGTTGTCGGTCATCACATACTGCACACCGCCAAACTGACGCTGCTCGCGCATGTGGAAATGGCCCATGATGACCATCTCGACATTGTTGCGGCTCATCAGGTCCATGAAGGCATATTGCTCGTCTTGGGGCAAGTTGGCAGCAGGCGTGGTGGTGTAGTTATATGAGGTGCGGAAGGGCCAATTGTGGCTGATGACCATGCAATGGCGATAGTTGGCGCGATACGAGAGCTGTTCCTCAAGCCATTCCAACTGACGCTTGCCGTGGGTGCCGTTGCCCGAGTCGAGGAAAATGTATAGGTCTTGGTAGCCGCCCACCGTCTTCACCGTCACGGTGTAGGTCGAGGTGTGGAAATACTGCTTGTAATATGGCGTGCAGTCGAAATACACGTCATGGTTGCCGATGACGGGGAAATACGGGTCGTTTTTGGCCTGCGTCTCTGGATTGTAGGCCATGGCCTCAGCCGACATGCGGAAGCCTGCCTCGCCGCTTTCGTTCACCAAGTCGCCGGCATGTATGGCGAACAGGCCCATCGGGTCGTTGCGCTCGGCGGTGATGTATTTGTAGAGACGGTCGTTCTTTCCTTGCGCCACGATGCTGTCGCGTTCGGAATAGTGCGAGTCGGAGCAAGAATAGATGTGGTATTCGTCGGGAGCGTTTTCGATGACGGGCATCCCGTTTTGCGCATCGTAGTCGAGCCATTCGGCCACGCGCTCTTCGGTGTCGCTGCGGTTGACGACCATACCGGCCACGTCAAGACGGTTGCAGCCCGTAACAAATAGCAGAGCCGCAAAAATGAACGATAACAAATATCTGTTTTTCATAACATTACAATTTTAATTCTTGAATCTTGAATCTTAAATCTTGAATTTGGAATGCTTCACTGTTTCCAAACCAGTCCGACGTTGCCGAACCAGCCGTTGTATTGCGCCGAGAGGTTGAGTACGCCTGCGGGGTGAAGGCCAAATTCCGAGGTCAGGCGAAGGCCGTTGCCAAAGTCGTAATAGCCGTTCACACTATAGAAAAACAAGGTGAAACGCTCGATGACGAAGTCGCGGTAATTCGAGATTCTGGCGCCCACATTCCACGGATGCTGCTGGTCGAACAGGTTGCCTTCGACACAGAAGGTGACGTTCATCGGCTCGAAGACGGTTTCCATGCCGCCGTTCTTGCGCAGCGGGATGGGGGCCGTGTAGCGGTTGGTGAGGCCAAACTGGAAGTTGAAGTGGCGGTTGCGCCAGCCCAAGTCAAGCAAGGCATTGAATTCCTGCAACTTATAGTTTGGGAACAACCGATAGAGATAGCGGTTCTCCACATACAGAGTGCCGTTTTTCGCCTTGAGCAAATCGACTTGGTATTGCAGGTTGAGGGAATAGCGGCCCAGGGTGTTGGCTTGCAGGCCGAGACCGACGTTGAAGTTGTCGGCAAGCCGGTAGTCGCCTTTCAAGGCAAGCGAGGCACTACTCCCCGAAGTGCGGGCATAGTCGTACTCGCCGTAGGTCTGAAATGTCCATTGCGCCCTCGCCGACAGGACAAAAAGCAGCAACGCAAATGAAATCAGTAGTTTTTTCATAATTGAGTAATTTTCGCTACAAAAATAGTAAAAATCGGAATTAAGTGAATTTTGCGTCCTTTCTTTTGTTGTTTTTCATAAATTTGCCAACAATTTCTAAAAGACCTCACTATATGCATAAAAACAGAAAAAAAACTTTCATCTTATTCGTTCTTAGTGCATTAAGCCTAAACCTTTCGGCCCAATATGGACCACAGTTGGACAATAGCGGTTTCGAGCAATGGACCAATCGCGACGAGCTAACGGTCAGCGAGCCAACGCATTGGCACTCGGGCGGCACCGCCACCGGATCGTTCTCCGGCTTATTGTCGAGCCAAATCGAACAGTCGACCCACGTGCGCCCTGGCTCGTCGGGCAGCAAAAGCGTCAGGATTTACCCAACGAGCGTTTTGGGCATCACGGCCAACGGCAACCTCACCAACGGGCGCATGAACGCCGGCAGCATGTCGGCCACGGGATCGGGCAACTACAACTACACGCAACGTGCCGAGAGTGCTTTCAACACGCCTATCACCCAACTCCCCGACTCGCTCTCGGTGTGGGTCTGCTTCCGCAGTTCAAGCACGAGCAGTAGGGCGCAAGTGAAGGCCGTCGTCCACGGCAACGCCGACTACAAACTCATCGCCAACGGCACAGAGGAACCCGCCGAGATGCATGTGGCGACCGCCGTCTTGTCGTTTACGCGCACCTCCACGGCCAACGGCTCCTACAACTGGCAACGCCTGAGCATACCGTTCAACAACAGCGGCCCATGCACCGACGTGCGCTATATCCTCATGACCGCCACCACCAACGAGACCCCTGGCTCGGGCAGCACAAACGACGACCTGTTTGTCGACGACGTGTTGCTCATCTACAACCCCACCCTTACGATGGGGCAATTGGAAAGCGACCATTTCCAAGTCAACGAATGGACCACTATTCCCTTCACGCTATCGGGTACTATGTCACCCAACAATCTTAATGCGGATCCTAACGTGGTCATTGCACAGCTCTCCGATGCAAACGGCAACTTCGACAACCCCACCGAATTAGGCAGAAAGACGACGCAAGAAAGCAGTAGCATTATGGCTAGAATTCCAGATGTCACCAGTGGCGAGCATTACAGGATTCGCGTGATTTCCACCAACTATCCCATGGTGGGAGGCAACATTCAGGAAGTAAGCATCACCGTCCCGACCTACACCGTCAGCGTCGCGGCCAACCCCACCAATGGCGGCACGGTGAGCGGTGGCGGCACCTACAATTTCGGACAGAGTTGCACCGTCACGGCCTCGGCCAACACGGGCTTCACTTTTAGCCATTGGACCGAAAACGGCAATTATGTGACTTCGCAGGCCAACTACACCTTCACCGTTGAGGGCGACCGCAACCTCGTGGCCAACTTCACCGCCAACACCTACACCGTCAGCGTCGCAGCCAACCCGAGCAACGCGGGCACGGTGAGCGGCGGCGGCACCTTCACCTACGGTCAATCCTGCACCGTCACGGCCTCGGCCAACACGGGCTATACTTTCACCAATTGGACCGAGAACGGCAGCGTGGTTTCGTCCAACGCCAACTACACCTTCACCGTTGAAGGCGATCGCAACCTCGTGGCCAACTTCACCGCCAACACCTACACCGTCAGCGTTGCGGCCAACCCCAACAATGGCGGCACCGTGAGCGGCGGCGGCAGCTATAATTACGGTCAGGCTTGTACGGTCATCGCCACCTCAACAGATGGCTACACTTTCTTGAATTGGACTGAAAACGGCAGCGTGGTCTCAAACGACGCCAACTATTCCTTTACCGTGACTGGCAACCGCTCATTGGTCGCGAATTTCAACGAACAACTCCCCGACACCTATAACATTAATGTTTCCCCCAACCCCATTATAGGCGGAATAGTGACAGGCGGCGGCACTTACGATGCAGATCAGCAATGCACTGTGACAGCCACGCCCAACCCAAACTACAACTTTATCAATTGGACCGAGGATGGTGAAGAAGTCAGCACGGAAGCAAGCTACACCTTCATTGTTGCAGGCAACCGCAACCTCGTGGCCAACTTCCAGTATGTTGTCGGCATTGAAGAGAACGGCTCCAGTTGCCACATCTACCCCAACCCGACGGCCTCCGTCGTGAGCATCACCACTGAAAGAGCGGCTCAAAGCATTAGCATTTACGACCTCTATGGCCGCTTGCTAATGAAACATTCCGTCGATGGCGAACAACTTGAAATTGACTTGAGCGATTTAAGTCCGGGAGCGTATCTGTTGCAGATCGACTACGGCGACCGCACGACAGTGCATCGCGTCATCAAGGCCGAATAAAACGCGAAATCGCGGCGAGGGACATCCCCCGCCGCGATTTCTTTTCCTAACGAATTTGCCGCTTACAGCAAACCGTCCACATAATTCCAGTCCACGATTTGCCAAAGCGCGTTCAGTTGGTCGGCCCTACGATTTTGGTAATCAAGATAATAGGCGTGTTCCCAAACGTCGAAGGTCAGCAGGGGCTTCAAGCCGCGACGCACGGGATTGCCCGCGTTGGCCTCTTGCGTGATGACCAACTTGCCGTCGGCGTCGACGGAGAGCCAAACCCAACCCGAGCCAAACAAGCCAACGCCTTTCTTGACAAACTCCTCCTTGAAGGCATCGAAGCCACCGAATTGTTTTTCAATAAGTTCTGCTATTTTCCCAACAGGCTTGTTGTCGGCTTTCGGGGCACGGAACTGCGAGAAGTAATGGTTGTGGTTCATGATTTGGCCTGCGTTGTTGAACACGCCACCTTCGGCGGTCTTGACGATTTCCTCCAAAGGCATGTCTTCGTATGGGGTGCCTTCGATGGCGGCATTCAGGTTGTTGACGTAGGCTTGCAAGTGCTTGCCGTGATGGAAGCCCAAAGTCTCTTTGCTGATGACGGGCTCCAGTGCGTTTGCCTCGTATGGCAATTGGATCAATTCAAATTTCCTCATGATTTTTCGATTTTAGGGTTAGTTGAGTGCAAAAATAGGAAATTTTCCACAACGTCAGACAAAAAAAGGCTCTCGGAAGAGCCTTTTCGTCATTGGTTCATGTAAATCTGGTAAAGCGGCGAGTCAGGTTCGGTCTTCAGCTTCTTCAGTGCGCGGTCGCGAATCTGGCGGGTGCGCTCACGCGAGATGTCGAGCTTCATCGCGATTTCCTCCAACGAGTACTCGCGCGAAGTGCCCAAGCCGAAATACATGCTGATGATGGAACGTTCCTTCTCGGTCAACATGTCGAGCGAGTTGCGGATGGCGCGGCTCGTCGACTCGCGCTCCACCACGCCGTCGGTCCGTTCTTGGTCGTCCTGCACGAAGACATCCAAGAAGTTGGCGTCGTCCTCCGCATCGAGGGGCGCGTCGGTCGAAACGGCGCGTGAGTTGAGGCTCAGCAGCTGTTCCACCTTGTCCTCGGGCATGTTCACCTCGTCGGCAATCTCCTTGACGGTGGGATGGCGTTCAAGGGTCTGCTCCAACTTCGACACCGCCTTCTTCACCTTCGCCAAGGCGCCCACTTGGTTCATGGGCAGGCGGATGATGCGCGAATGTTCGGCCACGGCCTGCAAGATGCTCTGGCGGATCCACCACACGGCATACGAGATGAACTTGAAGCCGCGCGTCTCGTCGAAACGCTGGGCGGCCTTCACCAAGCCGAGGTTGCCCTCGTTGATGAGGTCTTGAAGACTAAGTCCTTGGTTCTGATACTGTTTGGCCACCGAAACGACGAACCTCAGGTTCGACCTCACCAATCGGTCGAGCGCGGCCTGGTCGCCAGCCTTGATGCGTTGAGCCAGCTCGACTTCCTCGTCGGTGGTCAGCAATGCCTCCTTCGCAATGTCCGAAAGGTACTTGTCCAAAGTCCCCGAGTTGCGGTCGGTAATCTGCTTTGAAATCTTCAGTTGTCTCATTTCTTCAAATCTTTTAATTGTTTTTACATTTGTTTTTCATCTTCTCTCTCATCATACCAATCTCCTCTTTTCTGATTTTAGCATAATCTTTTGGGTCGAGAGAAGCGGCATGAGGACCGCCTCTCTCAATCCAAGAAGTAATTCCTAACAAAAACTATACCGAAGTCTTTGTTTTTCAGTGAAAAAATTTCGCTCGTGTCGCAATTAGTAGTAGAACGAACCCATCATGCCGTTGGGATACACGCCTTCGAGCGTCGTGCGCATCGAACGTTTGCTCTTCAAGGCATTCTCAAGGTCGGTCTTGCTGTTGACGGCATAGCCGTTCACCTTGGTGATGACGAAATCGACCGGCACGCCCGAATTCATGAAGCGCCCTTCGCGGATTTCGACGATTTTCAGGCCGTTCTTGATGTTCAGACGGTTCATGTCACTTTGGTCGATGGGCTGAAGCATCAGGCCAAACTCCGAATTGTAGAAAGCATCGCCTTTCTTCATCACATCCACGTTGCCGGCTTCATTGAGCAAGGTCAGCTCGTAACGATGATGGCTGCCATGACGGTTCACGCCCACTTCGATTTTGTCGCCAGGACGGTATTGGCCCACGCTTTCCCTGAGTTGTGTCGTGGTGTTCACCTTCTTGCCACCGATGGAAGTGATGACATCGCCCGCCTGAATGCCTGACAATTTGGCAGCACCCCCTTCAGTCACATCCGCAACATAAACGCCGTCAATGTTTTCCAAGCCTTCCTTTTCGGCCAACTCTTGGGTCAGCTCGGCGATTTGAACACCCAAATAACCACGTTGTGTGGTGCCATAAAGCAACAAGTCGTCGACCACTTTGCGGACAATATTGGACGGAATGGCGAAGGAATAGCCCTCATAAGAACCTGTGTGCGAAGCGATTGCTGCATTAATGCCGACCAATTCGCCCTTGGTGTTCACCAAAGCGCCACCGCTGTTGCCGGGATTGACCGCAGCATCGGTCTGGATGAACGACTCCACCGAGGTGCCTTCGCCCAAGATGCTGAGGTCGCGAGCCTTGGCACTCACGATGCCTGCCGTGACCGTAGAAGTCAGGTTGAAGGGATTGCCCACGGCCAGCACCCATTCGCCGATGCGCACATTGTCGGAGTCACCAAAGGTAAGATACGGCAAATCAGAGGCTTCCACCTTGATAAGGGCCAAGTCGGTGGTCGGGTCGGTACCGATGATGGTAGCGGTTTTCTTCACCTTATTATTAAAGGTGACCTCCACCTCGTCGGCGCCTTCCACAACGTGGTTGTTGGTGACGATGTAGCCGTCGGGGGTAAGCACCACACCCGAGCCATAAGCCACCATGGTATTGTTGCGGGACTGGCCAGGATAGCCGTAAAGCTGTCCGAGCAGTGCGCCGAAGAAGTCGTCGTAGGTGTTGCTTTGGCGCACCACTTTGGTCATGATGTGCACCACGGCGTCGACGCTGCGCTCAGCGGCATCGACGAAGTCGGGTGTGCTTTCGGTCGGGATGAAGGCCGCACGCTGCACGGTAGGTTGCTGCACCTGTTCGACTTGCGACACAGATGCCTGCTGTTCGATTGGGTTTTCGCTTACGACAGCGTCTTGGGTTTGGTTGGCACACGATGCCGCCATCAGCAGTCCGGCAAGCATCAAAGTCATACTCACTTTTCTCATCTTATCTCAATTTTATGGTTTCCTATCTTCTTTATATCCCATTAATGCGATTTTTCGACCTTTATTGCGCCGAAAAATGTAATTTTGTCGAAAATTTGATTACGTCGAAATGCTTCGCATTCGGCGTAGCCAATCTGACGATTTCAGCGGATTGAGGCAATCAAATTATGTGCCAGCCCGTCTGTTAAAACAAGATTTTTCAACGAATTGGACGACATGTTCATCAAAAACGACACGATTACATTGCGTTGCGCCGAGCCGCAAGATGCCGAGCTAATTTACGCTTGGGAGAACGACCGCGATGTGTGGCGCGTCAGCGGCACTCACGCCCCCTACTCGCGTTTCCAGATCGAGCAGTTCCTGCTGAGCGACAACGACTTGCAGGCCAACAAGCAACTGCGCCTTATGATTGGCCTGACCGAAAGCGGAAACACCATCGGCTGCATCGACATCTACGACTACGACGCCGTCAACGAGCGGGCCAGCGTGGGCATCCTCATCGACAAGGCGCACCGCAGGCAAGGCTATGCCAAAGCCGCACTCGCTTTATGCATCGAATATCTTTTCCAAGATGTTTTGCTGCATCAAGTGTATTGCTGCATCGACGAAACCAATACAGAAAGCCAGCAACTGTTTCTCGGACAAGGCTTTGAGCTTTGCGGACGGCGAAAGGAATGGATAAAAACGCCTGACGGGTTCATCGACGAATTGGAGTACCAGAAAATGAAAGATTAGGAATTATTTGTAACTTTGTGGCCTGAAAAGCATCGCAAATGGTCAAAATAGAAACGAAACTACCCAAAGAGAAAGGCAAAAAAAACAACGCCAAATGCACCCGACTGACCGTGCTGTTAGTCATGGGCATACTGCTCATTTTTGCCATAGCCTTCGGTTACTGGCTCTATAAAACCGTGATGTCGCCCAATGTGCAAACCGCTGACGGAAAGGAAGTTGCCATCTGTATCCCCACCGGCTCAGACTACAATCAGGTGAAAGACCTGCTGACCGAAACCCACTGCATCGTCAACGAGAAGAGCTTCGACTGGGTGGCGCAAAAGAAAGAACTGCCCGCCAACGTCCATCCAGGTCATTACATCGTGAAAAACGGCATGAGCAACAACCAGTTAGTCAACATGCTGCGCGGCGGACTGCAAACTCCCGTCAAGGTGAAGTTCAACAACCTCCGCGACGTGAACCAACTGGCAGGACGCATCGCCTCACAAATCGAGGCCGACTCCTCCTCCATCGCAAATTTGCTTCACAATCAGGAATATATCCATCAGTTGGGCTTCAACGACCAAACCATCCCTGCCCTCTTCCTACCCGACACCTACGAGTTTTATTGGAACACCGACGCCGAGGGCTTTGTAGTGCGTATGTTTCAGGAATACAACAAGTTCTGGAACAGTGAGCGCAAGGATCAAGCCCAAGCGAAAGGCCTTACGCCCATCCAAGTCAGCACCTTGGCTTCCATCGTCAACAAGGAAACCAACATGACGGACGAAATGCCCCGCGTGGCAGGCGTTTATCTCAATAGACTGAAAAACAATTGGTTGCTTCAAGCCGACCCGACGCTGATTTTCGCTTGGAACGACTATAGCATCCGCCGCGTCCTCGACCGCCACAAGGAAATCGAGTCGCCCTACAACACCTATAAACATATCGGCTTGCCCCCCGGCCCCATCTGCATCCCCTCCGTCGCAGCAGTCAAGGCCGTGCTCAACGCCGAAAACCACCACTACTTCTACTTCTGCGCCAAGGAGGACTTTTCGGGCTACCACAACTTCGCCAAGACCCTATCCGAACACAACCGCAACGCCGCCCGATACCAACAAGCACTGAACCAACGAGGAATCACAAAATGACAATCGACATGAACGCATTCAAAGCATACGACATCCGTGGCGAATGGGGCACCGACCTCAACCCCGACATCGCCTACCGCATCGGCTACTTCCTGCCTGATGTATTAGACACCGACACCTACCTCGTGGGGCGCGACATGCGGCTCTCTTCACCGACCCTGTATGAAGCCTTGACCCGTGGCCTCACCGACCGTGGCCGCGACGTGGAAAGCATCGGACTATCCACCACGCCGATGGTCTATTGGGCTACGGCTCGATACGGCTATGGCGCCTCCGTGCAAATCACGGCATCGCACAACCCGAAAAACCATAACGGCTTGAAGATCTCTGCCAAAGATGCCAAGCCCGTGGGCTACCACACAGGCCTGAACCGCCTCGAGACCCTTGTGGAAAGCGACAAGCCCACGCCCGCCAACGGCAAAAAAGGACGCATCACCGAAATGTACGCCAACACCGATTATTTGGAGTTCCAACGGCAGTTTGCCGGCGACCTGTCCAACCTCAGCATCGCCGTAGACTGCAGCAACGGCATGGCCTCGCTGTTCGTCCACGACCTAATTGGCGAAGCGCACTACATCAACGACACTTTGGACGGCAGCTTCCCCAACCATGAGCCTAACCCATTGGAGCCCAAAGCACAAGCACAAATCAAGGCTTTGGTGATAAAGGAGAAATGCGACATCGGCCTGCTCTTCGACGGCGACGCCGACCGCATCACCTTCATCGACGAGAAGGGCCGGTTCATCTCCCCCGACCTCATCATCGCCTTCTTGGGCGACTATTTCATTGGCAAACAAAAGCAGAAAGGCATTGTGCTTCAAGATATTAGAAGCTCAAGAGCCATTCAGGAATACTTGAACCGCTATAACGCTAAAGTTGAGACATGGCGTGTGGGTCGCGCCTATGCCGCCCTAAAACTCCGCGAGTTGGACGGCTGCTATGGTGGCGAGTTGGCGGGACACTATTATTTCCGCGACTTCTATTACTCTGACTCTGCGCTACTTGCGGCTTCCATCGTGCTTCGCTTGTTGGCCGAGCGCAAGGCCAAAGGCGTGACGATGAGCCAAATCATCGACGAAATCACACCTTATTATAATAGCGGCGAAATCAACTTCAAGATTGAGAAAAAGCAAGAAACCATGAATGCCGTGCGCGACCATTTCGTCAACATCGAGAAGCCGGAGCGTTTCTTGGACTTCGACGGCTACCGCTTAGACTATCCCGACTGGTGGCTCAATGTACGGCCTTCAAACACAGAGCCTTACCTTCGTTTCCTCTGCGAGGCGAAAAGCGAGACCAAATTGAAAGAAATCATCGACACCGTAAAACGACTCGTCAACACCCCAACCCAAAAAACTCTAAACTCTCAACTCTAAACTCTAAACTCTAAACTCTAAACTATTTCGTATCTTTGCAAAAATTTGAGACGATGAAAAGACTGACTTTAATCATATCCACCGCACTGCTTTTGGCTTTGGCCTCGTGCGAAAACACCGCAAAATCACGCATTTACACGGAAGAAGGCTCCAAGCAGCTGCTGCGCTACAGCCAATATGAGGAGGCCGAGGCAACCCTCACGAAGGCCATCAAGTACGACAAGCACAACTTCGAGGCCTACTATTACCGTGGCTGCGCCAAGGTGAACGCCCAGAAATACAGGGAAGCCATCGGCGACTTCGAGAAAGCCGTAGAGCTGAAGCCCGACTATGCTGACGCCTATTTCAACCTTGGCCGGACGTATTACCTCCTCAACGACGCTGACCAGGCCTGCGAATACTACAAGTTAGCAGACCATTACGGTCGTCCCAACTTGGAGGACTATCTGAAAAGATGTAACTGATAATCAACGGATTTCCTGCACGCCGAAAGCCTCTTCCGCGATAATGTCGCCGTCTTCGTTGTAGGTTTTCCAAACGCCCGTTTTCTGCCCATTGGCATATTGTCCTTCCTCTTTCAGAGCCGTATTGGGATAGAACGACTTGGCTGGTCCGTCCAACAAGCCGTTGTGGTAACGGCATTCCATCAACAAAACGCCCGTGTCCGAGTACTTGCGGCACAGTCCTTCAGGCTGACCTTCAACATATTGCGTTTCTTCGGCCAAAACGCCGTTTTGCGGGTTGTAGAGCCGCGACCAGCCATGCACCTTGCCATCCTTGTTGTCTTCCACCAAGCGAAGCTGTCCCGAATTGGCGTCATAATAACGCCACTCACCGTCTTTCTTCTGGTTCTGGTAATAGCCCGTCGCGACCATGCGGCCATTCGACGCATAAGTCTTGTTCAACGCCCGCTCGCCCGACTTGTCGAACTCGTTGGTAGCCTTCAAGTTGCCTTGCTCGTCATAGTATTTGAAAGTGCCCTTGCAACGGTCGTTCTTGAACTGGCCTTCGTAGCGCAACTGGCCATTGGGATAAAAATCGCGCCATAAGCCTTGACGACGGCCTTTGGCATCGGTCTGGTTGAAGTCCTGCGCCATCACCGAAACCGTAACTATCAGAGTTGCAATGAATAAGAAAGCTCGCTTCATGATTTCTTTTGTTTTGAGGATGCAAATTTAAGGAAATAACTTAATTTTGCGCCGTTTATTGTATGGCAGAATATTCATCCATATTGCTCGAAAACGCGGTGGAGTCGCTGTCGAAGCTGCCCGGCGTCGGGAAGAAGACGGCTTTGCGCTTGGCTTTGCACCTGCTCAACGAGGACGACTTGGAAACGGAACAACTCGCTGATTCTCTGTTGAAAATGAAGCACAACATCAGGCTGTGCGAGCGGTGCTACAACATCAGCGACACGCAAGTTTGTTCCATCTGCGGCAATCCGCGCCGCGACGAGAACACCCTTTGCGTGGTGGCCGACATGCGCGACGTGTTAGCCATCGAGCGGACGGCTTCCTACAACGGACTCTACCATGTGCTTGGCGGTGTCATCAGCCCGATAGAAGGCGTGTCGCCCAACGACTTGAAGATTACGCAGCTTGTGCAACGCACTCAGAAAGAAGACATTAAGGAAATCATCTTGGCCTTGCCTGCCACCATCGAGGGCGACACGACCAACTTCTATATCTTCAGGCAACTGAAGGACTTTGAGGGAAAGATTTCGGTGATTTCGAAAGGCATCGCCGTGGGCGACGCCTTGGAATACGTCGATGAGGTGACGTTGGGCAGGTCGATACAAAACCGCATCCCGTTCAGTCAGAAGTAACGGTTTCTTCAAACAAATCCAATTGGTTTTCGGTGAGATACAATTCTTGCGGCACTTCATATTCGTAGGCCGTGATAAAACGCGCTATATTCTTCTTAATCAACTTGATAGGCGTTGTTCGGCGTGCCTTGCAATAGTTGCGTAGCGAGCGGTATTGGCCCGCCGACAGCTTGAATGTGATCGCATGATAATGGTAGTTGCGACGTTTCCGTTTCTTGTTTTGTGCCATAACACCTTGATTTGAAGGCACGAAATAACAAAATAAAACCGGAAAAACCAAATTATGGCGAAAGTTTTCTATTTTTGTCGGCTTTTATCAAGAAGACATGAAGATCATCGTCATCGGAGAATCCAACATCGACATTGCCGTGAAGCCGCATGGCGAGCCGCTTCAAGGTGGTTGCACGCCTGCCGACATCGCCTTCCATCACGGGGGCGTGGCCCGCAACATCGCACACAATCTCAGCCTTTTGGGACACGAGGTGCAGTTGGCCACCGTGTTTGGCGACGACGACTTTGCCCAAGCGATGATCGACGAATGCGAGACCTTGGGCATCGACCTGTCGCTTTCCTCGCAATATGAGAATGCCAAAAGTCCTATCTTCCTCAGTTTCAACGATGAAGTGGGCAATATGCAGTCCGCCGTTTCCGACATCGACCTTAACGCTTGCCTTGATTTGGATTGGCTTATGAAACGCATCGATGCCGTCAACCGCGCCGATTTGGTGGTGGCCGACACGCTTTTGAGCGTTGAAGCGCTTTCCTTTTTGATTGACCATTGCCTTGTTCCGCTATACATCGACACGGTGTCGCCCAACCGCGCCTTGCTGCTTGCGGATGCCATGAAACGGTCATACAGGAAATCGTTTTTCGCGTTGAAGTGCAACCTTGCCGAAGCGCAAGCCCTGACAGGTGAGACGGCTCTTGAAGATGCTGCTATGCGGATAGTTGACAAAGGCATAGATAATGTGTACCTGACTTTAGGCGAAGATGGTGTGACGTTTTGCTCAAAGAAAACGTTGCAGCATTTCCCCGCCATCGAGGTCGAGGCCGTCAACGTAACGGGCTCTGGTGATGCGTTCTTTTCGGGCGTAATTCATGCCAATTCCGTTGGAATCAACGGTGAGAGGACCGTCGGATATGGCCTCAAGGCAGCCTGCCACAACGCAAAAAGCGAAGCGCCAGTCAACCCGACGCTTCGCCAATCCGTATTCAATGAGTGATTTTGGCATAGACCCATTGTCACAAAAAGCGGCCCCCGTTCCAAAAACTTTTGTATCTTTGCGTTTCAAATTCGACAAAAAATGTTTCAGAGAATCAAACGTTTCAAGGAACGGCACCCCTTCACCGCACTGATGCTCATTGCCATAGCGGTGAGAATCATCGTCATCGTGTTCGTTCCAGGCTTCGGCTCCAACCGCGAATTGCAGCACCCCACCCTCTTCATCGGCTTTCTCGACAAGATGAAAGACCTTCTCGGCATCGGCGAAACGCAAGGCATGATGCTGCTCAGCCGCTCGCTTTACGCATTGGTATCAATCTTCACGCTGTCAATGATTTACCGCATCATCGACCTGACGGCAGGCAAACAAGCGGCATGGCTCTTGGCCCTCATCCCGACCTTCAGCATCATCATGCCTGAGTTCGGCATCATCGAAAACGCCAGCGCCTTCCTCGGGCTGCCGTTGGTGCTCTACGGTGCCAATGTCGTCCTCCGCCAAGAGGTCTTGCGCCAAAACAACCTCAACGAAAACGTACACCGCACCTCGTTCCTCATTGCAGGACTCATGCTTGGATTAGGCATCTGCTTTTGGTACGAAAGCGTTTTCATCGTCTTCAGCATCCTCCTGATTCTCTGCTTGAAACGCAACTTCAAAGGTGCCTTACTGACCCTTGCCGGTGCCGTGGCATCCGTCGTAGCCGTTGGGCTGCTGCTTTGGGCATTACAAGTCAACCCATTGAAATACATACAATTATGACCAAAGAAGAAGCCCGTTTGCGCATCGCCACCCTAAGCGGCGAACTGGAGCAACACAATTATAACTACTATATCCTCGCCAGGCCGACCATCAGCGACTACGAGTTCGACATGAAACTCGAAGAACTGGCGCGATTGGAAAAAGAGTTTCCCGAGTACCTCTCCCCTGCCTCGCCTACGCAACGTGTGGGCGGTGGCATCACCAAGGAGTTCCAGAGCGTCAGACACCGCTATCCGATGCTGTCACTTGCAAATTCATATAGCCGCGAAGAGATTGCCGACTTCATCAGCCGCATCAAGAAGACCGTCGACGAGGATGTTGAGTTTTGCTGCGAGCTGAAGTTTGACGGACTCAGCATCAGCCTGCAATACGAAAACGGGCTGCTCGTCCGCGCCGTGACCCGTGGCGACGGCACCCAAGGCGACGACGTGACCACCAACGTCAAGACGATACACAGCGTGCCGCTCAAGCTCCACGGCGACTTTCCTGACTTCTTCGAGATGCGCGGCGAAATCGTGATGCCTTTCGAGAGCTTCAATCGCCTGAACGAAGCCCGCGCCGAGGCCGGCGACGACCTCTTTGCCAACCCACGCAACGCCGCTGCCGGAACGCTCAAGTTGCAGGACAGCAAGGAAGTGGCCCGCCGCCGTTTGGACAACTACTGCTATTACATGATGATGGACGGCCTCGAAAGCCGCTACCAAACCCATTACCAGAGCCTGCAAGCCGCAAGGAAATGGGGCTTCAACATCTCCAACTTCATGGCGCTCTGCAAGACCATCGACGAAATCTTTGAGTTCATCGACTACTGGGACGTAAAACGCCATGAACTGCCTTTCGCCATCGATGGCATCGTGCTGAAAGTCAACAGCTACGAGCAACAACAAGCCTTGGGCTTCACGGCCAAGTCGCCGAAATGGGCCATCGCCTACAAATTCAAGGCCGAGGAGGTGGAAACCGAGCTGCAAAGCGTTGATTTCCAAGTGGGACGGCACGGCACGATAACACCTGTGGCCAACCTCGCTCCCGTGCAGTTGGCCGGCACCACCGTGAAACGCGCCACCTTAAATAACGAGGACTTCATCCGTCAGTTCGACTTGCATTATGGCGACACGGTGACGGTCGTCAAAGGCGGCGAAATCATCCCGAAAATCATCGGCGTCAACTTGGACAAACGGCAAGTCGGAGCCAAGCCGGTGGAGTTCGTCAAGGCCTGCCCGATTTGCGGCACACAACTCGTTCAGAATGAAGGCGAAGCGGCATGGTATTGTCCCAACAGCTCAGGCTGCTCGCCACAAATCCGAGGCCGCATCGAGCATTTCATCGGGCGCAAGGCCATGAACATCGAGAGCTTAGGCGAAGGCAAGGTGGAATTGCTTTACGAGGAAGGCTTGGTGCGCAATGTCGCTGACTTGTACGACCTTACCTACGAAAAACTCTACGGCTTGGAGAAAGTCATCACCATAGAAGACGAGTTCAGCCTGATGCCCGTGGCCACACGCAAGGTCAGCTTCAAGGAAAAGACCGCGCAAAACATCTTGGATGCCCTCGAAAAGTCGAAGTCGGTGCCTTTTGAGCGGGTACTGTTTGCTTTGGGCATCAAGTTCGTGGGCGAGTCGGTGGCCAAAGTGCTGGCCAAAGCCCTGCACGACATCGACCATATCATCAATGCAAGTGTTGAGGAAATGACCGAAATCAACGAGATTGGCGAAAAGATCGCCCTTTCCGTCCGCACCTTCTTCGATGACCCGAAAAACCTCGAAATCGTTGAACGCCTGAAAGCCAAAGGCTTGCAATTCGCCATGGCCGAGCAAGCCGTTTCCGACAAGGAACAGGTTTTGGCAGGCAAGACCTTTGTGGTGAGTGGCGTGTTCCAGCACTATTCCCGCGACGGCATCAAGGAGACCATCGAGGCTTACGGCGGCAAGAACTCCGGCAGCATCTCAGGCAAGACCAACTATGTCCTCGCCGGCGACAAGATGGGTCCCGAGAAGCGCAAGAAGGCCGAGTCGCTCGGCATCCCCATCATCACCGAGGCCGAGTTCGAGGAAATGATAGGCATTTCGCGCACGCCCGAAGAAAACGGGTTGCTGTTTTAATAAAAAGCACTACCTTTGCACCTCAATTTTGAATCTTAAATTTTGAATCTTAAATCTTAAATACTAACGAAATGAGAATAGACAAAATCATTGCCCGCGAAATCTTGGATTCTCGCGGAAACCCCACCGTTGAAGTGGATGTGACATTGGAATGTGGAATCATGGGCCGCGCCTCGGTGCCTTCGGGTGCCTCGACAGGCGAACACGAAGCCCTCGAACTGCGCGACGGCGACAAGAAACGCTATGGCGGCAAAGGCACGCTGAAGGCTGTCGACAACGTCAACAAAATCATCGCCCCCGAACTCCTCGGCATGTCGGCCTTAGACCAACGCGCCATCGACCACAAGATGCTCGCCTTGGACGGCACCAAGACCAAACAAAACCTCGGCGCCAACGCCATCCTCGGCGTTTCGCTCGCCGTGGCCAAGGCTGCCGCCAACTACCTCGACATTCCGCTCTACCGCTACATCGGCGGCACCAACACCTACACGCTGCCCGTCCCGATGATGAACATCATCAACGGCGGCTCGCACAGCGACGCTCCCATCGCCTTCCAAGAGTTTATGATCCGTCCCGTGGGCGCTCCTAGCTTCCGCGAGGGTCTGCGCATGGGTGCCGAAGTGTTCCACACCTTGGCCAAGCTGTTGAAGAAACGCGGCCTCAGCACCGCCGTTGGCGACGAAGGCGGCTTCGCCCCAGCCCTCAACGACACCGAAGATGCCCTCACCATCATCTGCGACGCCATCAAGGAAGCCGGCTACGAACCCGGCAAGGACGTGAAGATCGCCTTGGACTGCGCCGCCTCGGAGTTTGCCTACAACGTCGACGGCAAATGGTTCTACGACTACCGCGAACTCAAGAACGGCACCAAGAAAGACCCCAACGGCAAGCGCTTCAGCTCCGACGAGCAGGTGGCTTTCCTTGAGGAACTCATCAACAAATACCCCATCGACTCTATCGAGGACGGCATGGGCGAAGAAGACTGGGACGGCTGGAAGAAACTCACCGACCGCATCGGCGACCGCTGCCAGCTCGTCGGCGACGACCTCTTCGTCACCAACGTCGACTTTCTCTCGAAGGGCATCCAACAGGGTTGCGCCAACTCCATATTAATTAAGGTGAACCAGATCGGCTCGCTGAGCGAGACCTTGGACGCCATCGACATGGCCCACCGTCACGGCTACACCACCGTCACGAGCCACCGCTCGGGCGAGACCGAAGACGCCACCATCGCCGACATCGCCGTGGCCACCAACAGCGGACAAATCAAGACCGGCTCGCTCAGCCGCAGCGACCGCATGGCCAAGTACAACCAACTCCTCCGCATCGAGGAAGAACTCGGCGACCTCGCCGTGTATGGCTATAAGAAACTGAAGTAATCCCTGATTACCCAACAAAAAAGCCGTGACATCTCTGTCACGGCTTTTTTGATGTTATCCAAACACTCTTTCGAGCCGCCGCATCGCCTCCTCCACCGTCGCCCTCGGGCAAGCCAAGTTGATACGGAAGAAGCCGCTACCCGCCTCAACGCCGAATTCCTTGCCACGGTTGAGACCAAGCTGCGCCTCTTGCGTCATCTTGTGCCAAAGTTCCTCTTCCGAAAGGCCGAAGCCGTTGAAGTCGAGCCACATCATATAAGTGGCTTGCGGCTTGTGGAACTTCACCGTGGGCAGGTTTGCCGTCAGGAAGTCAGACACATAGTCGATGTTACCTTGCACATATTCAAGCAGTTGGTCGAGCCACTCGTCGCCTTTTGTCATGGCGGTTTGCGTGGCCACCTTGCCGAAAATGTTGCCCAAATTGGCTTCAAGCGCCTCCACATAGTCGTTGTAGGTCTTGCGCAAATCCTCATTTGGGATGATGGCCGTCGAGGTGGACAGCCCCGCGAGATTGAAGGTTTTGGATGCCGCGTGGAAGGTGATGCTGTTTTGCGCAAACTGCTCGTCGAGCATGGCAAACGGGCGGTGACGGTAGCCTGGCAGCACCAAGTCGCAGTGGATCTCGTCGGAAACAACCAACACGTTGTTTTTCATGCAAATCTCGCCCAACAGCAGCAGCTCGTTCATTGTCCAGCAACGGCCCACAGGGTTATGGGGATTGCAGAGAATCAGCATCTTGGCGGTCTTGCATTGCTCGGCCAATTGGTCGAAGTTGAACTCGTAGCCGTCGCCCCTATTAATTAAGGTGTTGTAGACCAACTTCCGTCCGTGGCTCGTGACGGCATGATGGAACGGCGGATAGACCGGCGGCTGTATGATGATTTCGTCGCCCGGCTTGGTGAAAGCCAGTACCGCCATATTGAAACCGCACACCACGCCTGGCACAAACGACATCCATTCCGTTTTCACGCCCCAATGGTGACGGCGAGCCAACCAATCCGCAATCGACCGGTAATAAGGCTCGTCCTTGAAATGATAGCCGTAAATGGGGTGTTCGGCGCGACGCATCACCGCCTCGCGGACGAAATCGGGAGTCTCGAAATCCATGTCGGCCACCCACATCGGAAGTACGTCGGGGTTGCCGAAAACCTGTTGGCGCAAATCATACTTAATGCAGTTAGTATCAGCGCGATTGATCATCTTGTCGAAGTCGTATCTCATCGTTTTAAGGGTTTTAGTGGCGCAAAGTTGCGAAAATTTTTGCGGATTTTGGCCTATATAAGGAAAAAAGATGTACTTTTGCACCCGCAAAAAGAAAGAAAGGTTCTTTGTCATCCTTGGGGGAGTCGCATAGTGGCAATTGCAACAGACTGTAAATCTGTCCGGGTATCCGTTCGGTGGTTCGAGTCCACCCTCCCCCACCTCATCAAGACATGCAAAACGACAAAGCGGGATTTTCCTGATGGGTTTTCGTGCAAAACGCTGATTTCTGAAACAATTTTCAATAATAAACGTAAACAATTGCATCACAATTAGATACAATTACTTTTCATTTGATTTATATCGCAAACGATTCAAATAAAAACATAATTTTTAAAAAAAATCGCAATATTTTGACCCATCGGATTTAGTTATTGCTTATCTTTGCAACACAAATTTTCAAGGTATGAAGATATTTGTCGCCAAACTAGCATTTAGAACTACAGAAGAAGACTTGAAATCCTTGTTTGAGAAATATGGGAAAGTAGATTTATGTAGGATTATCATGGATCACGAAACGGGTCGCTCGAAGTGTTACGGTTTCGTGGAGATGCCTAACGACGACGAGGCCTACCGTGCCATCGTCGAGACGGACGAGACCGTCTTCATGGGTAACGAGTTGCAAGTCAAGAAGTCGCGCCCCCAGAATCCACCTGCGTCAAAGCAGGACCGCATGGCAGCCAAGCAAAAACGCATGCACCGCCAACCCGTCCAAAAGAAAGAGGAATAAGGCGTTTTTTTGCTTTTTTCCAAAAAAACAGGCCCGCACATCGAAAAAATCACTATTTTTGCAACCGCAAATAGCGATGGTCTGGTAGCTCAGCTGGATAGAGCAACAGCCTTCTAAGCTGTGGGTCTTGGGTTCGAATCCCAACCGGATCACAATGCACAAATCCCTAATTGGCAGTCAGTTAGGGATTTTTTTAAATACAGAACGAAACGCTTCAACCATGATTCAAGCAACCGGCATACGCAAATCCTACGGCAGCCTCGAAGTGCTGAAAGGCATCGACCTCCACATCAACAAGAAGGAAATCGTGAGCATCGTAGGCGCATCGGGCGCGGGCAAGTCGACCCTGCTCCACATCATCGGCACCTTGGACAAGGCCGACAAAGGAAAGCTCCTCATCGACGGAACAGATGTCAACATGCTGAACGACACCGAATTGGCATCTTTCCGCAACCAGAAAATCGGTTTCGTGTTCCAGTTCCATCACCTCTTGCCCGAGTTCACCGCCATCGAGAACATCTGCATTCCGGCCTTCATCGGAGGCATGGGCAAGAAGGAAGCCACGGAAAAGGCCATGCAACTACTTGACTATCTCAACCTTACGGAACGCAAAGACCACAAGCCTTCTGCATTGTCGGGCGGCGAACAGCAACGCATCGCCGTGGCTCGCGCCCTCATCAACAGTCCTGCCGTGGTGCTCGCCGACGAGCCTTCGGGCAACTTAGACTCAAAGTCGGCGGAAGAACTGCACAAGCTCTTTTTCCGCCTCCGCGACGAGATGGGCCAGACTTTCGTCATCGTCACCCACAACCCCGCTTTGGCTGACATGTCGGACCGCACGATTACCATCAAGGATGGAGTTGTCAGTTAGCAATTAACAGTTAGCAGTTAGCAGTTAACAGTTGGCAGTTAGCAGTTAATGGAATGCAATATATTCGGAAGTTCTGCGTTAGGAAATAATTAAACCATAGAAAATGAACAAAAGAGTCATATTTTCCGCATTGTTTGGCATCGCGCTCGTAGCAGGTGCCAGCACCATTCAAGCACAAGTCACCGAGACTTACGAGTCGCTGATGAAGAAAGGCAACGACAAGTTCAACGCCAAAGACTACATCAGTGCGAAGACCTACTACGAGATGGCCCTGAAGCAAAAGTCGGGCGATGCCACCGCCAAGAAGAAATTGGACGAAACGGTGAAGAAAATCCAAGAAGACGGTGCCCGTCAGGAGGTTTTCTATGCCCATTTGGACACAGGCGACCAGTTTTACGGACAACAGAGATACGAGGAGGCCCTGACGGAATACGAAGCCGCCTTGAAAGTATTCCCGGAAGACAAATATGTTGGCGGACAGGCCGAGGCCGTGCGTGCCATCCTCAAAGAACGCCAAGACAAGCAAGATGCCTTTGATTTGGCTATGAGTCAAGGCACTACGCTGCTTGAAGAGGAGAACTTCGATGCCGCCATCATGCAGTTTGAGACCGCCATCGAGATCTTCCCCAACGACAAGCTGCCCAAGGAAAAATTGGCTGAAGCCAAGCAAAAGAAGCAACTTTACGCCGAGAAGATGGACCGATTCGACAAGTTGGTGGAAGAAGGCCGCCAGTTCGGGCTGCGCAAGAACTATGACGCCGCCTTACAGAAACTCGACCATGCTCTGGAGCTGTTCCCCAACGACCTGCAAGCCAACGCTTTGAAAAACGAATACATGGCCGCCAAGGGCGTAGCCGACCGCTATAACGGCATCATCGCCGCCGCCGACCAACTCTACGAGAACAAGGCCTACAAGGAAGCCAAAGCGCAATACCAAAACGCCTTGGCGGTGGTGGCTGGCGACGCCTACGCCACCGACATGATTGCCCGCCTCGACCCGCTCATTGCCGAGCAGGATGCAGAAGAAGCTGCCCGCATTGCCGCCGAACAGGAAGCCGCTCGTTTGGCTGCCGAGGCTGAGGCCGCTCGTATCGCAGCGGAGCAAGAGGCTGCACGACTTGCCGCAGAAGCCGAAGCCGCAAGGTTGGCTGCCGAGGCCGAAGCCGCCCGCATTGCAGCCGAACAAGAGGCCGCTCGTATTGCAGCGGAACAAGAAGCGGCACGCTTAGCCGCTGAAGAGGCAGCTCGTATTGCCGCCGAGGAAGAAGCCGCCCGACTGGCTGCCGAAGCCGAAGCTGCACGCATCGCCGCTGAAGAAGAGGCCGCACGTCAAGCTGCACTCGCCGCCGCGGAAGCCGAGCGTCAAGCCACCATCAAGAGCATGCTCGACGCCGCCGATGCGTTGTTCAACAACGAAGAATATGCCAACGCCAAAGTGAAATACCAAGAGGTGATCGCCTTCGACGAAGGCAACGCGGCTGCCACGGCCAAGATCCAACAAATCGACGGCATCTTTGCCCAGATGGCCGCAGAGTTGGAAGCCAACTACAACAAGGCGATGAACGCCGGCAACAGTGCCATGACCGCAGAGAACTTCGCCGAGGCCATAGCTCAGTATCAAACGGCCTTGGCCTACAAACCTGAGGACCCCACAGCCGCCGCCCAGTTAGCCATCGCTGAGAAATCGGAGAACGACCGCATTGCAGCCTTGCGCAGCCAATACGACAAATTCGTCAAGGAGGGCGACGCCAACTTCAAGACCAACACCTTCGACAAAGCCATCGAAGCCTACACCAAGGCCGAGGAGTTGGGCTTGGAGTCCTACCCTACTGAGATGATTGACCGCATCAGCGAAATCATCGAGCAGAACAAACTGTACGAGCTGAACAGCGAGCCGCTTATGTTAGCCGCCGGCGAAGCCAAACGCTTCGATTTCAACAAGATCGAAGTCGCCGTGCGCCGATCCAACTACATCATCATCAAGGTACGCAACCCGCATCCCGAAAAGACCTTCCCGATGATCGTCTCCTTCGGTGGCGCAGGCGGCAAAAACGGCGGTTTCGTGCTGCCCATCGCGGCCACCGAAGAGGAAAAGACCTTCATCTTCCGCATCGGCTCGCAATACAAGTGGTTCAGCGAAGACAACACTTGGATTGAGATCATCTCCGAGAACAACGAGGTGGAAATCGGGAAGTTGGAAGTCTCGAGGAGCAACTAAAGGATTTCGGTAGGCACGGTGAGCGGCGTGTCGTCAGTCCCGTTAAGGCTGCTGACCGAATAGACGCTGTCGACCACAAACTTCTGCATCCCGCGCCACGGCAAAGCGCCTTTGTACTCCTTGTAATGCACTTGGACGAACTTGCCGGCACTCATTTCCAATTGATGGGCCACGTTTTCGTCGGCCACGGAGAAATTGAAGGTGTTGGACTGCACCCCAGAAGTCTGGGACTGGTTGTTGTAACCGGCTTGGATGAGGATTCCTTCGTAGGTTTTGAAGACATACCCTTTGTAGACAATACGGTTAAGCTCGCCCGCCTTCACGCCCTTGCCGAAGACGAAATAAAACTTGAAATAGATGAAGCCGGCCAAGGCCAACACGATGATGGTGATTAGCGTGAACAGGATCTTTCTGCCCGTTCTCTTTTTCTTGGGTTTTTCGTTGTATTCTTCCATTGTAGTTAATTATTTGGTATTCAATTTCTTTTGATAATAATCACAAATTTCGGTGATGCCACATTCCTCGCATTTCGGCTTGCGGGCAAGGCAAACGTAGCGTCCGTGCAGGATGAGCCAATGGTGCGCCTTCGAGAGCACCTCCTGCGGGAAATGTGCCACCAAGGTCTTTTCGGTTTCCATGACGCTCTTGGAGTTTTTGGTCAGGCCGATGCGGTTCGAGACGCGAAACACATGCGTGTCGACCGGCATGGCGGGCTGACGGAACGCCACCGCCATCATCACATTGGCCGTCTTTCGACCAACACCAGGCAGCTTTTGAAGGTCCTCCAAATTGTCGGGGACGATGCCGCCGAAGTCGCGCACCACGGTCTGCGCCATGCCCAACAGGTTCTTTGCCTTGTTGTTGGGATAGGAAATCGACTTGATGTAGGCATAAATCTCCTCCACCGACGAAGCTGCCATGTCGTTCACCGTCGGGAAACGCCCGAACAAGGCCGGCGTGGTCATGTTGACGCGCTTGTCGGTGCATTGCGCCGAGAGGATGACCGCCACCAACAGTTGATACGGATTCTTGTATTGCAGCTCCGACTCGGCGATGGGCATGTGCTCCTCGAAATAGGCCACAAAAGCGTCGTATTTCTGCTGTGTCTTGGAGATTTTCATCAAATAATTTCTCCCTGTTCGTCAACCAAGACACCCCAGCTCAAGGCGGTCATCTTGTCGCCATTGAAGAAGAAGTCGACCATGGCATCCTCAAACGAAACGCGCAGTTCGCCGTCCTCGCTCTCTTCATCCAACTCCTTGAAGCCCTGCGACTTCATCAGGTCGACAACGGCATTCCTGTCCAACTCAAAGACCTTCTTTCCGTAGAGCGTGGCCGCCTCGTTTTCGGTCTCGAAGCAAGCCACCACTGACTTGGTGATGCCCTCGAAATAGATGTTGGTCTTGATCGAGTCGTATTCATAAAAGATAGAACGGTTGCCCGTCTCCTCCATGTCGCTCAACTCCTCGTAGAAGTCGGGCATGTTCAGCAACTTGACTGTCTCGTCAAGCGTCATTCCGAAAGGGATTTCGCCGTAGCCTTTCAGCGGTTTGATGGTAAAGTCGTTCATATTTCGTCATGTTGATTTCAGCGGTAAAAATAGACATTTTTTCGATACGGACACATTTTTTCTCACTCAAACCTTATCGCCTTGACGGGACTGATGCGGTTGATGACCGAAGTCGGGATGAGCAGCATCAAGACCCAAAGCAGGAAAGTGCCCAAGTTGATGAAAAGCACCGTGCTGAGATGCAGTTCAATAGGAACGGCTGAAAGGTAATAGGTGGCTGCATCCAGTTTGATGAATCCCGTGTATTGCTGCAAGAGGCAGAAACCCAAGCCGATGACGTTGCCGATGAGCATCCCTATCAACAAAATGCGCAACGAGCGGCGCAGAAACACCTCGCGGATGAACTTATTGCTCGCCCCCATTGCCTTCAGCAAGCCGATAGTGGAAGTGCGCTCAATGATGATAATCAGCAACATACTGATAACGGTAATGCCAGCCACCAAAAACATCAGAGCCATGATGAGCCAGACGTTGGTGTCTAAAAGGTCGAGCCAGTCGAAGATTTGGGGGTTGCTCTCGCGGGCCGTGTAGGATGCGAGGTGGGTCGGCAGGCTGTAGTACAGCCTTTCGTTGACCGCCGCCGCGTCAGCGTCCTGACTGACAGCGATTTCAAGCAGCCCACATTCATCATCGCTCCAGCCGTTCAGCTTGCGGATCTGGTTGAGGTCGGCAAAGACGAAACGCTCGTCAAACTCGGTGAGTCCCGTCTCGAAGATGCCCGTCACGGTGAACTTGCGTCCACGCGCCTGCATGTCCTTGTCGACGAACCACACGCGCACGTCGTCGCCCACGCCAAGGAGCATCTTGTCGGCAATCACTTGCGACACCATCACCTCCGTGGAACGCTCTCCGTCATGATATTCAGGCGTTTGGCCTTCGACAAGGCTGTTGCGGAAATACGTCCAGTCGTAGTGCTCGTCCACGCCTTTCAGCACCACGCCTTGGATTTCGTCGTCGGTCTTGATCATGCCCGCCTTGTTGCCCACCATTTGGTAATGGCTGATGCCCTCGATGGCGTCCAAGCGGCTGACTAACAGGGAATCGAGTTGGAAAGGCGTTTCCTCCACCGACTCGTTCTTGTCCAAGGCCTGAACGTGGATGGGGGCCACAAAGCCAATCACCTTGTCGCGGATTTGGTTCTTGAAGCCCACCACGACCGCCCATGCGATGAGCATCACCGTAACCGCCAAGGCCACGCTCGTGACGGCCAGTCGCATCACCGTCGAAGACAAATTTTCCTTCGATAGAGAAAAAATACGGTCTGCTATGAATTTTGGGCCCGACATTTGCTGTATTTTCAATAATTTTGCAAAAGTAAAAATAAAACTAAAATGAAACGACAAATCTTATTCTTCGCCGTGCTGTTTTTCACCCTATCCACGGCTTCACAAGCCCAAATCTTCAAGATGGACGAAGAGCCGCGTTTGGCTTTCATCGACAAGGCACATTATGTGTCCGCCGCCATGCAAATGGATGATTATCTGCCACTTCTGCAAGGCAAGCGCATCGGCGTGGTGGGCAACCAAACCAGCATCGTCGGCGCGACGCACTTGGTCGACACGCTGCTTTCGTGCGGCATCGACGTGCGGAAAATCTACACGCCTGAGCACGGTTTCCGTGGCACCGCCGACGCCGGAGCCAAGGTGAGCAGCGGCAAGGACGAGAAGACGGGCCTTCCCATCGTCTCGCTCTATGGCAAGAACAAGAAGCCTACGCCCGAAATGCTGCAAGGCATCGACCTGATTCTGTTTGACTTACAGGATGTTGGGGTGCGGTTCTACACCTACATCTCCACGATGAGCTACGTCATGGAGGCCGCCGCCGAAAACGACATTCCCGTCGTCGTCCTCGACCGTCCCAACCCCAACGGCTTTTATGTCGATGGGCCCGTGCTGAAACCTGAAAACCAATCGTTTGTGGGGATGCACCCGGTCCCTGTCGTCTATGGCATGACCATCGGTGAATACGCCCGGATGGTGAACGGCGAAGGCTGGCTGAAGAACGGCGTCCGCTGCGACCTCACCGTGATACCTATTAATAAATACGACCGCAACGCCATCTACGAGTTGCCCGTGCGCCCCTCGCCCAACCTGCCTAACTGGGAGGCGGTCTACCTCTACCCCACTCTCTGTTTCTTCGAAGGCAGCATCGTCAGCATCGGGCGCGGCACCGAGACGCCGTTCCAAGTCTATGGCCATCCCGACATGCGCGGTTCGTTTACCTTCACGCCCAAAAGTGCCGACGGCGCCTCGAAGCCTTTGCTCGAAGGGCAACGCTGCCGTGGCGAGAACTTGGTTGAATTTGCCCACGGCTACGCCTACAACGCCAACCGGCTCCACTTGGAATGGCTCATCGAGGCGTACCGGCAATTGAGCGACAAGGGCTTCTTCACCAACTATTTCCGCCTGCTCGCCGGCGACAAGCAATTGCAGCGCGACATCGAAAACGGCAAAAACGCAGACGACATCCGCGCTTCGTGGGAAGCCGACCTCGATGCTTTCAAGGCCATCAGGGGCAAATACCTGATGTATTGATTTCAATACTTGCCTTGGGAAGCGGAATTTAACGCTGCCGGAAAGTGGACGCTTCATGCAAGGACGAGCGGGTTACGAATGGCGGATTGGGATGGACAACGAAAACGTCAAGCGACTGCTCCTATCTCGTAAAGATACTCGGGAGCGAAATCGGCTCCGTTTTCCCATTCGATGGTATTGAACCGAATCGAAAAGCACTTGAAATAATCCTTGTCCATGAGCGGCCGGAACGCCTCCCCTTTCAACGAGCCCGATAGATCGACATCCCGCACTTCATCGTTGTTGAACCAAAGACGGATCCTATAGTCTCCGAGATACTCTGCCTTGTTGATTTCCAAAAACATTTGCTTTCAATTTAAGGGTTCTATCCTGTCAAGCGGCGAGCCTGTTTGTGCTTTTTCCCAGTCGCTAATCAGTTCGTCGCGGTGCAATTCAAGCCATTCCAAGATCATGCGTAACGCACGGCCCGGCATCTTTCCCGTCACCACCCCGTCGCGAATGCCCACCGTCACCTTATACTCGCCATACCATGCATGGAAATGGGCCGGCGAATGGTCGGTGAAGTTCATGAATATGACTATTCCGTAAAACGAGCTTATTTGTGGCATGACATTTATTTTTTTGCAAAAATACACATTTTCCACAACACCGCCACCTTTTACCCGAAAAAACAAATCCCCCGCAAATCCAAAACAAATCAGCGGCGAACCGCCTTCGCCCGTTTTCGCATGGCAAACGGCCATGTTCAGGCCTCCAAAATTGAAAATTTGGAAGGACGGGTTCTAAGGCACTCGTGTCCGCTCCCGCATCCACCGCCTTCGCATCCTGTATTATATCTGACAGTGTACCAGCCCGAAGAAATGTCTCCGTTATTATCTCTAAAAAAGATAATTATGATTTACGGTTACATTCGCGTAAGCAGCGACAAACAAACAGTTGAGAACCAACGTTTTGAAATCAACAACTTCTGCCAACGAGAGCAGTTGCACATTGACGGTTGGATTGAGGAAACCATTTCCGGAACCAAGAACTACGACAAGCGGGAGCTTGGACGGCTACTAAAAAAGGTGCAAAAAGACGATTTGATCATCTGTGCCGAACTTTCCCGATTGGGCAGGAGCCTGTTCATGATTATGGAGATTTTGAGCCTTTGCATGAAGAAGGAGTGCCGCGTGTGGACCATCAAGGACAACTACCGCCTTGGCGACGACATACAGAGTAAAGTCCTTGCCTTTGCTTTCGGACTATCTGCCGAGATTGAGCGTAATCTTATCAGTCAGAGGACGAAAGAGGCATTGGCACGTTTGAAAGCAGAAGGGAAACCAATAGGGCGTGGAAGTGGACGGAGAAATAATCAGCTAAACGCCAAATGTGTGGCCAAACACAACTATATTATTAAGCAGTTAGCTGAGGGTGTTAGCATACCTCAAATAGCCAAAAAGATAAAGGTTGCAAGAGGTACCCTGTATAGATACCTTGCATATACAGAAGTAAGATTGCCAACGAAATCGGTAAATGGCAGGTGGGAAAGAGGAATCTATTAGTAACGTCCAGTTTTTGAAGACAGACCCCAAGGCCAGATACCAAGGTTATACGTTCTACTTTAGGGAGGGATTGTGCTGGAGTGACATAAATACAACTTTTTTGAAATGTCGCAAAAAAGAAAAAAGCATCCATGATGTTAAAAGTATGAGCATCTTTGGGACTTCTGATTTAATCGAAGAAGATTATATCATTACTCTTATCAATTCAACTTTTATAAGCCATTACGTTGATAATTTTGTAAATAACACTCAGACATTCCAAATAAACGATGCACGGCAATTGCCAGTTATTATTCCTCAACAAGAAGAAAATGAACAGGCTGTGAAATTTGTTACGAAAGCGATTCGGATAAAGAAAGGTGAAGTATTAGCGAATGAAACGCTTGATACCATTCAAAAAGAAGTTGACTTATATGTTGAGAATTTGTATCATCTTTGAAGAAGGAGGGATTTTGTTGGATAGATGTTAACTCTACCTATTTGAAGGCACGAATCAAAGCAAATGGAGTGTTCGACGTATTAAGCATGAGCCTTTTTACGATGACAGAACTGCCTGACTGGTATTATGTTAGCCTGATAAACTCCGAGTTTATAAGCTTATATGTAGATAACTTCATTAACAATACATCTCATTTTCAGATTAACGATGCTCGTCAACTGCCAATTGTGCTTCCAGATAAAGAAACTTATGACAAGCTACAATCAATTGCAAACAATAGTATGGAGGTAAAAAAAAGTATGCTTTCCCACCCTGACAACTATGATAATTTAATAAAAATACAAGATAAACTGCAAGCTGAACTTGACGGTGCTGTTTTAGGTTTGTATATGATATAAGTTAGATATCATAGTATCATTGGTCATTTCTAATTCTTTTAGTTTGTCTTTTAATTCATTAGAGTTAGAATAATCGCATACCTCTAACCTCTTGTAATAAAAGCACTTGTCAAACAGTTCAATATACGACTGTAATTGTTCTTCGTTTGGTATGACAACAGGTATAAGTTTTGCGTCCCCTGTAGTACAGTGAGAGGTTGAATTTATAAAGTTGTCTACATACAAGGCAGCTAAGCGAGAGTTCATGAGGCAAACCAAGAACTTTTCTGGAGTAACTTTTGCACAAGAAAAGAAGCTCATACTTTCAGTGCTTTGGACTGTCTTTTCTTTCTTTTTACATTTCATGTACGTTGTCAGGACATTATTCCAACAAAATCCCTCCCTAAAATAGAATTGGGGATTGCGAACGACTGGCATACCTTCGCCCTTTTTGCCAGAATTAGTCTTCAAAAAATGGACGTTCTCTTTAGACCATGCAATAGCAAATGGAGTTTCGAGATACCAGCGGTTGCCATCCTTGTCGCCCTTATCATAGGGAACATAATAGTTCTTTGATGTATCTATGCCATTCTCTTTTTCATCTTTTGTCAACTTATCGACATCAGCCAATTCGCTGTCATCAATAATCTTATAGATGTAGCCTTGACCAAAGACATCACGTCCATATTTTTCTTTTATTCCATCAAACAAGGCTGCAATTTCCTTTTCGGAAAGTGAATCAAGGAAATCTTTTTCGTTGGCATATCCATCCATTTGTGGAATATGAACCCTTTTCTTTTTTATCGCCTCGGCCAGTTTCTTTGGGCGCGATTCGATTATATTTTTTGCCCATTTCGTAGAACGACGTACAGCTATATATTTACCGTTGTTACCTGTTTGTAGTCCAACGCCTCCATCTGTTAAACAACCAAGTAGAACTATATCTCCAGGCTTTAGGCTTTTGCGATAAGCCTCAAGCTCTCTTTGATTTTGGGCTATTTTCTTTGAGGTCTCGATTTTGTCCCACCATTTATCATAGAGTTCTTTTACTTTATGACCATATAATTGATATATGCGCAAATTCAAATCTGTTGGCTTGAAAATAACAGAGTTCTGGGTATCCAAATACGTGCATTGCTTTATTGGAGCAAAAACCAAAGGATTAGACAGGTCTTTTGTTCCATCCATGAACTTTACTAAATGTTCTTTAGGCATTTGATGTTTAACGACCTGAATAATACAGGTGTCAACCATTACTGCATCAAAAGGATTTGCAGTGTCGAAAATGTAGTTGATCTGATTCCTCAAAATCAAATCACGCATATTTCGTTTTGTTTGAGTAGTCCAAAAAGTCTTTGGTATGATGTATGACAAAGAGCCTCCTTCTTTCAGAAGGGTCATTCCTTTGAAAGTAAAAAGATTGTATGTATCATCAGAAAATCCAAATTCCTCTTCATATTTCTTTTTGTCCTCTATAGTCACTCCTTTTGTAGATATATACGGCGGATTGCCAATCACGATGTCAAAACCATCTGCCACACCGAACATCCATTCCGGGTCGAAGAAGGGACTGACGGCATTCTGGTCGTAGGGGTTCCATGCTGCCAGTTGCTTGGCATCCTCTGGGGCAAAGTTGTCGTCATCCGACAGCAACTTCGCCAGTTTCTCACGGAGCGCCTGGTCTTTCTCTCTCAACCGATGCTTCGTTGATGCCGACTTGGCTGAGAAGTGCTTGTGGCGTATCTGCTGCAATTCTTCCTTTGTCGGCTCTATCTCTGGGTTCTCAAACAGGTTGCCCTGAAGTGCTTTCTTTTTCTTTGCTATCAGTGAATTGGCTGACACGAACTTGGTTTCCAAGTTCGGGAGGGTCGGTATGCCAAAATTAGGTTTCGACGCATCCTTCTCGCAGTCGCATATCAGCGAAATGAAGAAACGCAGTTTGGTGATTTGTGCTGCAATGCTCTGGATGTCGCTGCCATAAAGACAATTCTCGATGATGGAAAGTTTGAGGTCATAAATGCTCTCGTCGGGCGATATGCGTTCCAGAATGTCAATCATCCTATTCAGCAATCCCATAGGGAATGCGCCAGAGCCGCATGCAGGGTCAAGCACCTTTACCGCCTTCAGCTTTTGGGCTATCTTTTGATAGTCGTCTGTCTTGGTCCTGTCGAAAGCAAAGTCTGTGCGGAACAAAGAACGGACAAAGGCATTGTCGCCCAGATAGGCAATGAGGCTTTCATCCACCATGTAATTCACAATCTCGCGAGGAGTATAGAACGATCCGCTCTGATTGCGTGCCGTCTCCTTGGTCTCAGGGTTATAAGCACCAAGAAGGTTCTCGAACACCTTGCCAAGTAGCTCTGGGTCGAGTGCCACCTGTTGCTCTTCGGGAGAGTTCTCCTCGATGGTGAAGTTATAGCGGCTCAGGATGGAAACCAAGCCCTTCTCAGGTTCAAAGAAGAGGTTGTTCGGCACCACCGCACGATGCTTGAAGCGTCCGTCGGCAAAACGCAGGTCGTTGCGACTGAAGCCGTCGAAGTTGTAGCATTGTTCCACGCCATCGATATATTTCGTCTTGTCGAGACACTCAAACAGGCCGCCATTCAGGAACGGCACCTCTGCAAACAGATTGATGACCTCCTGCTCGCTGATGGAGAACATCTCCGCATAGCGATAGAGGGTCTTCACATCGCGTGACTTTGACGTGGCGAACTTTCGGGTGTTGCCGTCTTCATCCTTTATGGCGCGGTTGAGCGTGGCAAAGAACAGGTTTTGCAGAATGGCATTGTAGTAGTTGCCATTTGTCATGCTATACGGGTCAAAGTCTTTAAGTATGGTGGAAAGATAGTCGATGTCGAAGATGCGGTTAGGCACCAAGTCCTTCTGCTTGATGAACCATACGAACATGATGCGGGTAATCATGCGGATAATCTTCTTCTCGATGTCGTCTCGGTCATCATCCTCCGTTGTTGTATTGTTGGGGAAGGTGACATGTGACGAATCGTCCACCGCCCACTGATACCACTCAAACAGATCTTTGTAGAACTGTTTGGTGAGTGCTTCGACCGAGAATGCAGCGGTGATGTCGCTCAACGCCTGCTTGCTGTTCTTCAGGATGCCAAACTGCTCGATGGCTGTGCGGCAGCCACGGCCTTCGCCCAGCAGGTAGGTGTAACGCTTGGTGTCGGTGGATATTTTCTCGTATTCGCCCTGCTTGTTGAATCCCCAGGTCTCGCTGACGTATGAGAATCGGAGCACACTCTCGTTTTTCCTGTAGCAGAACATGAAAGCGCCGGCATTGCCGTTGTTGCGCCAAGCGGTGAGCAGCATGTCGCGGATGCCACGGCGGTTGCGCTCAATGTCAACGCTATCGGCCAACTCTACCTCGTAAACCGAAATGGTTTGCTCGTCGCTCAGCGTAATGGTGCCGAGCCAAAGGGCTTGCTTGGCGAAGGGGCTGCTCGTAGCGACCACGGACGGCGTGTTCCAGAATTTGATTTTGCTGCCGAAGATGTCGTGCAACAGCAGCTGCCAGTCCTGGCGATTGTATCTCGATTCAATAATATCCTTGTAGTTCATGGTGCGGTTTTATTTTTGGAAACTTTCAGACAAAATGATTGTGGCGGCTGACTCTTCCTCAGCCTGTTGGGTGTCGCGGTAATAGGCGTTGTAGTGGTTGGCCATGTCGAGCACCTGCTTCAAGGCTTCGTCGAATCCCATTTTGGCCTTGCTGCCGCCCTTGCGCTGAAGGTCTTTTTGGATGCGTTGCAGACGCTTGGCGATGTAGGTGATGGTGCCTCGCTCGGCCAATTCTTTCAGTTGCACCAATTTCAGTCGAGTATCGCCATCCTCGATGTGAGGCAACATGCTGTTGATGAGGCTGACCGCTGTTGTCACTTGGGCGCCCAAGTTGCTGCGCTGACCTTGGCTCTGCTCTTCCTCGTGCAGTTCCTCTTCCTTGGTGGCCATGAAGGTTTGTATCGCTTTCGCCACATGGTCGTGGTGTTGCTTGATTCTCGGGACGGGCTTCTCTTCGAGCTTGGCTTTGAAGTAGTTGAGCGCGTCCAGCACCGACAGCTCGCGCGACTGCTCGTCGTTCACCAAATAGAACACTTTGCGGAAGTTGGTCTTCAGGAACACTAACGTGTCGCCCGAAAGCGTGACGCCTTCCACCTCTCGTAGCTTGCGACCTGTGCGGCTGCGCAGCGACAGTTTTTCGATGCGTTTGTATTCCTTGCGGTTTTGTTGGTACAGGCTGCGAAGTTCCTCATAGAAAGGCAGTTCCATGTTGCGGTCTTCCTGTTCGCGTTTCAGGCCTTCCGTGAAGAGCTTGTCGAGGTCGCGGTCGATGATTTCCTCGGTGGAATAAATCTGGTTGTCCTCGCCAAAGGTGGTGTGGAAGGTCTGTATCTTGCTCAGTGCGATTTGGTTCAGCTTGATTTCCTTGTTGCCTTGGCGTGACGGGTAAAACACATAGTTGAAAATCGTGTCGGACGTGGAGCCGATACGGTTCACGCGGCCTATGCGCTGCATGAGTCGAGTGGCGTTCCAAGGCGTGTCGTAGTTGATGATGATGTTGGAACGATGCAAGTTGACGCCTTCTGCCAACACATCCGAAGTCAGGATGATGTTGTACTCGTCTTTCTTCAGTTTCCAATTGGCGTCAAAGTTCTCGCGGATGGTCTTGAAGAGTTGGCTTCGGTTATGTGCCGAAATCACCAAGACATCCTTACGGTTGATACGGCGTGCCAAATATTCAATGGTGTCCACTGCCTCAGAAAACACCACAACTTTTCCTTCGGGGTTGCGGTCTTTCTTGAATAGCTCGTGCTTCAACAAGTCCTCGAAATTGGCAAACTTCGAGTCGTCGTCATCGTCGATACACTCCCATTCCAGCCACATCTCATCCAACAATTCCTGATCCTCGCGAAGCATATCGATATATTCAGGCCTGAAGTCGTCGCGCTTGAAAACGGCGTTCTTTGGATTAACTTCGGCCTTCTGGTTCAGTTTTTCCTCGATTTCGTCATCCGTCAAGCCGTCCTCATACATCTTATTGATGTCCATATCGGGAGCGATGAAAATCCGGTCGTTTTCCCACATGCCAATCAGGTTTTGGTTGGCCTGACGGAAATTGTCAACGGAAATCTTGAAGGCATAAAAGCTGCTTTCCAGACGTTTCACAAGTCCGTTCTTTCGGATGCCGGCCAAGCTGCGGCTGATGAGTTCCGCATTGTCGTACAAACCGTTGGAGACTTCGGGCTTCAGATAGGCGATGGCTTGATAGCGGGCGTAGGTCAGTTTCTTGTCCAAGGTCTGCATCGCCTCTTCAAACAGGTTGGCCAAATGATCGTTCAGTTCGTACTCCTTTTTGATGGGTCGGGCCACCTTGGGGAAACCGTGGATGTCTTTGCTGTAGCGGGCAATGCTCTCGATGTCGGTCCTGGTTCGTCTCACGGTGAGCGGCTTGATTACTTTATCGCGCACACGCTCTGCGAGCTTCTTAAACTGCCCGAGGTCGAGGTTGGCTTGTTGGCGCATCTTTCTGAACTCCACGACCAAAGGCGAGAAAAACGCCGTCAGGTTGGGCACGCCGTCGATGGTGCAGTGGCGCGGGTCTTGGAACATCAGGATTTGGTAATACAGGTCGGCAGGTGAATTGTTCATCGGCGTGGCCGAAATCAGCATCACCTTTTTCTTGTAACCTGGGATGTTGCCCGTCTCCACGCGGGGCATCTTGCAAATCTCTTGCAAATGCTGGAACGCGCCCGTGGTGTGGTTGCGAAACTTGTGTGCCTCGTCCACCAATACCAGGTCGTATTCGTCGGCGTTCCAATAGTTGTAGTTGTCATCATCCAATATCTTCGACAGGCTGCCGTTGCTGACGAACTGCGTGTATTTGTCGATGCCAAAGTCCTTGAAGGTCGTCTTCCAGTTCTGTTCGACGGCAGGTGGATAGACCACAAGTATCTTGGTGTTGTCGCGACCGTTTTCGATGAGAAACTTCTTGGCTATCATCGTGGCGACCACCGTTTTGCCGAGACCGACCACGTCGGCCAGGAAGAAGCCGTCGTAGCGAATCAGTTTCTGATAGCCTTCGACCACGGCATCCATCTGGTACTCAAATTTTTCGTATCCTTCCGGCATGTCGAAGGGGTCGTCTTGATCGACCTCCAGCACCCGATCGGAGAAGTATTCCATCAGCATCTTGACATACAACTCGTAAGGCGTCACGTCGCCTTTCAGGTAAGTCTTGTCAAGGGTGGATTGATAGTCGGTGGCGTCGATGGGAACGCCTTCGGCCTCTTGCCACAGCTGTTCAAACTCCTGTTTGGCAAAATCCACATCGTCGAATTGGGTCAGCTTGACGTTGAACTCGTATTGTTTCTCATCACCGATGCCCAATCCGTTGCCGCTCAGGTTGCTGCTCCCCGTGATGGCCGCACCAAAGGTATGTTTGTTGAAATTGTCTGGATAGAGGATGTAGAACTTGGCATGGATCTTTTTTGAAGGATGGGCACGAAGCTCCAATTTGCCGTCAATCATGTCCTGCACCATTTGTAGCATTCCGTCTTCCACTTGTTTGGTGTAGCACGACGTTTCAATGTCCTCTTTCAAAAGCCTCAGGCATTCTTCCTTCACTTGTTCCTCCGCGCCAAAGAAAAGCTCGCCTCTCTGGTGGGTATGGGCGATATATTTGTCCACATCAATGCCAATCAGGATGCGCACCTTGTTAATGCCGTCGAGAAACGGGCGGAGGCTGAAATAGCCCGATGCCCGAAGGAAACCCACCACGGCGTCAAGGTTTTTGATTTGTGGGTTGTTGGCCAACGTGCCCTCAAACTCTTTGATGAGGGTATTCCCGTTGCGGTTGGTGAAGAAGTTCGTGCTCATGACGTGTCTCTGTGTATTCTGTGCTTTTTGGGTTGCTGGCTGCAAAGATACGAAAAAGAGCCATTTGCATGACTCCTTTTTCTTTTTTTGGCGGTTGGCGACTTAGACCAATTCTATAATCCCAAAATCTTTTTCTCCGAAAATGCGGAAAATCCCAAAATCTTTTTCGCCAAAAATGCGGAAAATCCCAAAATCTTCGCATAAAAAAATCCCCTGAAAGCCGTCGGGGCCTCCAAGGGATTTCGATGGTTTTGCGTCGTTTTGTCAATGCAACCGCCCCGGATACACCTTCAAGGCTTCTTCGAGGCACTTGATGGCGGCCTTCAGGTCGTCGATGCAGATGCAATAGGTGATACGCGCTTGGTGGCGGCCCTTCTCGGGGTCGGCATAGAAGCCCGTGGCAGGGGCGAGCATCACCGTGGCGCCGTTGTAGCTGAAGTCGGTGAGCAGCCACTGGCAGAACTTGTCGCTGTCGTCAATAGGCAGGTCGATGACGGTGTAGAACGCGCCCTTGGGCATCGGGCAGAAGCAGCCCGGAATCTTGTTGACGCCCTCGACGATGACGTTGCGGCGGGCGATGTATTCGTTGTAAACCCCATCGAAGTACGACTGCGGCGTTTCGACGGCGGCCTCGGCGAAGATCTGGCCGAAGCTCGGCGGCGACAGACGGGCCTGCGCCAAACGCATGGCGATGGCATAGACCTCGCTGTTGCGCGTCACCATGCAGCCCACACGGGCACCGCAGGCGCTGTAACGCTTCGAGACCGAGTCGAACAAGACGGTGTTGCGCTCCAAGCCTTCCAGCTGCATGACGCTGAAGTGTTTGTGGCCGTCGTAGCAGAACTCGCGATACACCTCGTCGGCAAAGAGGAACAGGTCGTATTTCTTGACCAAGCCTGCCACCTTCAGCAGCTCCTCGCGGGTGTAGAGGTAGCCCGTCGGGTTGTTGGGGTTGCAGATCATGATGGCCTTGGTGCGCGGCGTGATGGCCTTCTCGAAGTCCTCGATGGGCGGCAGGGCGAAGCCCGTCTTGATGTCGCTCGGGATGGTGACGATCTTGGCGTCGCACAGCTTGGCGAAGGTGTTGTAGTTGGTGTAATACGGCTCCGGGATGATGATTTCGTCGCCCGGGTTGAGGCACACGGTGAAGGCCATCTGAAGGGCCTCGCTGCCGCCGGTGGTGACGATCACCTGGTTGGGCGTCACGTCGATGCCGTGGCGGTGGTAGTAGTTGCACAAGGCACGACGGTAGCTCGGGATGCCGGCCGAGTGGCTGTATTCCAGCACGCCGTGAGTTGCAGGCAGGTTGAGGGCGGTCTCCGACAAGGCTTTCAAGGCACCCTTGGGCGTCTCGATGTCGGGCTGGCCGATGTTGAGGTGATACACATGGATGCCGCGTTCCTTGGCGGCATCGGCAAATGGGACAAGTTTGCGGATCGCCGACTGCGGCAATTCCATTCCTTTATTGGAAATCTGAGGCATAATGGTTTTGTTTTATGAATAAAAAGCCATCTAACTACATTAGACGGCTTTTATGTAATTGTTTGACTCTCTATGGATTAGTTATTATTGACAGGCGAGCCACTACCGAAGTCGTTCTTTTTCTCGGGCAAGGCCTCGGTGGGTTGGTCGAGCACACGACCCTTGATGCGCAGCACCACGGTCGCGTTCTTGACGGCGTTGGAGGTCACGGTGATGGTCTTGTTGATGTTGCCGACGCGGTTGGTGCGGTAGGTCACCTTGATGACGTCCGACTCGCCCGGAAGGATGGGTTGGTTGGGCCACGAAGGGATGGTGCAGCCGCAGCTCGACTTGGGCTTTTGCACCAACAGAGGCTCGTTGCCCGTGTTGGTGAAGCGGAACTCGCACTCGCCGTTGCCGTTGTAAGGGATGTCGCCGTAATCATGTACGACCTTCTCAAATTCAATCTCAGGCCCCATCTGTACCTTGACGTCTTGGGCCTTGGCCACTCCCGCCATGAGGAGCATGATGCCAAGCAGATAAATCACTTTCTTCATTTCGTTATGATTTTAAAATTGTCGCAAAATTAGTAATTATTGTTGTTCGTTGGTCAATTCTTCCAAATTTTCAAACAATTTTTCTGCTTTCCAAAAACCGTACCAAAAAAAATCCCCCGAGAATAAAACCTCAGGGGATTGTGGTGCGACTTTTTGCTATTTACAGCAGATGGCAGCTGACCGTCAGGCCGGCCATCACGATGCTCACCATGCTCATCAGCTTGATGAGGATGTTGAGCGACGGGCCGCTGGTGTCCTTGAACGGGTCGCCGACGGTGTCGCCAACGACGGTAGCCTTGTGGTTTTCAGAACCCTTGCCGCCAAAGTTGCCTTCTTCGACATACTTCTTGGCATTGTCCCAAGCGCCGCCCGAGTTGGCCATGAACACAGCCAGGACAAAGCCCGTGCTGAGGCCACCGATGAGCAGGCCCAACACGCCGGGAACGCCAAGGATGATACCCGTCAGAATGGGGACGAGGATGGCTAAGATGGAAGGCAGCAGCATCTCGTGCTGGGCGCCTTTGGTGGAGATGGCCACGCAACGCTCGTAGTCGGGCTCGGCCTTGCCTTCAAGGATGCCTTTGATGGTGCTGAACTGGCGGCGGACTTCCTCCACCATCTTCTGCGCGGCGCGCCCCACGGCATTCATCGTCATGCCGCAGAACACAAAGGCCATCATGGCACCGATGAAGATGCCTACCAACACGATGGGGTTCATCAGGTTGACATTGTAATAGTTCATGAAATCGACCAACGAGGCACTCGTGGTGTTGATGACTTTCTCGCCCACCGTAATCGTCGTCTCGCCCACACGGATGAGGGCCAACTTGATTTCCTCAACGTATGAAGCCAACAGCGCGAGGGCAGTCAGGGCGGCTGAGCCGATGGCAAAGCCCTTGCCCGTGGCGGCGGTGGTGTTGCCAAGTGCATCCAAGGCATCCGTGCGCTGACGCACTTCGGGGTCAAGTCCGCTCATCTCGGCGTTGCCACCGGCATTGTCGGCGATGGGACCGTAAGCGTCGGTCGCCAAGGTGATGCCCAAAGTGGACAGCATACCCACGGCGGCAATGCCGATGCCATAAAGACCGCGCGAAAGATTCTCAGCCGTGAATGCAATATGGAAGCCATTGGCGCAGAGATAAGCCAAGATGATGGCCACGCCCACGGTCACGACCGGGATGGCCGTCGAAAGCATACCCAAGCCCAAGCCGGAGATGATCACCGTGGCAGGGCCCGTCTTCGAGCTTTCGGCCACCTTCTGCGTAGGCTTGTAGCTCTGCGAAGTGTAGTATTCCGTGGCCTTGCCGATAATCACGCCTGCCAACAGGCCGACCACCACGGAGAGCGAGGTCTGCCACCACATGTTGGCATATTCGCCCGTCTCTTTTCCAAAGAGGAAATACATGATGCCGAAGGTCGCCACGGCAATCAGCACGGCGGCGGTGTTGGTGCCACGACTCAACGCGCCTAACAGTTCCTTCATGCCAGCGTTTTCCTTGGTCCTCACGAGGAAGATGCCGATGATGCTCAGCAACACGCCCACGGCGGCAATCAGCATGGGGGCGAACACGGCCTTGTATTGCATACCTTCCACAGCGGAAGTGGCGAAGGCCGAGGCACCCAAGGCCATCGTAGCGAGGATGGAGCCGGCGTAGGACTCGTAAAGGTCGGCACCCATGCCGGCCACGTCGCCCACGTTGTCGCCCACGTTGTCGGCGATGGTGGCGGGGTTGCGCGGGTCGTCCTCGGGTATGTCGGCCTCCACCTTGCCCACGATGTCGGCACCCACGTCGGCCGCCTTGGTGTAGATGCCGCCGCCCACGCGGGCAAACAGCGCCTGCGTGGAGGCACCCATGCCGAAGGTCAGCATGGTGGTGGTGATGGTGATGAGCGCCATGCGGTCGCCGTGGTAGAACTGGCTCAGTATGAGAAACCAGATGGCAATGTCCAAAAGACCCAGTCCCACCACCGTCAGACCCATCACAGCGCCCGAGCGGAAGGCTATCTTCAGTCCGCCGTCAAGGCTCTGCCGGGCTGCGTTGGCCGTGCGGGCCGAGGCGTAGGTGGCCGTCTTCATGCCGAAGAAACCGGCCAGACCGCTGAAGAAGCCGCCCGTCAGGAAAGCGAAGGGCACCCACGGGTTCTGCACCTTCAGCACGTAGGCCATGACGGCGAAGAGCAACGCCAGCACCACGAAGACGATGGTCACCACGCGGTACTGCTGCTTCAGGTAGGCCATGGCACCGCGGCGCACGTGGCCTGCAATCTCACGCATACGCGGCGTGCCCTCGTCGGCCGCCATCATCTGGCGGAAGAAGGCCCACGCCATGCACAGGGCTACGACCGAGGCTGTCGGTACGAGCCAGAAAGCAAAGGGAATGTTGGACATTGCTGTGTAGTTTGGGGATTATGGTCGTGTTCTCGCACTGTGGCGGCAAAGGTAAGTTTTTTTTGTCAAACCAGCAAATTTTCCGTTCGCTTTCTAATCCTTATTTTTTTTCGTTCTGCACAATTAGTTTCGTACTGCTGTCTTCTTACATCTATGAAACACAGAGGCTGCACCGTGTGTCGGTACAGCCTCTGCCTATGTTAAGTGGTTTGTTTTTCTTAGGCCAGTTTGTTGATATGCTTCATCAGACCTGACTTCAGGTTTGCGGCCTTGTTCTTGTGGATAATGTTTGTCTTGGCCAGCTTGTCGAGCATCTTCTGTACCTTGGGGAACAGCTTCACAGCTTCCTCGCGGTTTTCTACTGCACGCAGGTCACGCACAGCGTTGCGCATGGTCTTGGCGTAATACTTGTTGTGCAGGGCGCGCTTGCGGTCCTGGCGGATTCTCTTCAGTGATGATTTGTGGTTTGCCATCTTTGTTTTAATACTTTTTTTAGTTTTTGTAGTCCCCAGGAGTCGTCTGGCAGAGATGTTCGGTGTGAAGGACGAGTTGAATCCCAGCGTGAACAAGCCTCACATTGAGAAGCGTCCAGCCAGGCAAGACCAGGAAGAAGGGAGAAAGTACTTTGAGTTCAATGAGAAGTTCACTCCGTCGGAACTGAAGTTGCTTGGTCCCAATGTGACCCAAGCCACTTGTGATGCCTTGCATTGGTACTCTGTCAAGTGGATATGTGACGTGAAGAACCGCGAGGCGACCTACAAGTTCTCGGGCGAGAACTATCCCATTTTCATGCGTGAGTGCTGGATGGGTGGTGCTGATGGAGCGTCAGAGGTCGAGAAATTCTACAAGATATACGAGCCGCTCAATGCCGACAAGAGTTGGCGTTTCCAGTACACCCCCAAGGGTGCCAAGCCTCGTGAATACATCAATGGGCTTTCGGAACTGAAGGAACGCCACCGCCAACTGAACGTGGAAGAAGAGAAACTTTTCTTCCAGGATCCGAAGAATGAAGACAAGCCCTTCAAGCCGGTGAAACTGAAGGAAGCCATCATCTGCAGTGGTGAGCGAGACAGTCTTTGCTGCCGTGCCTTGGGCTACAGCCCGTTGTGGTTCAACAGCGAGACCTACAAGATGACGGGTGAGGAGTACAAGGAGGTGATGAAGTACGTCGATGTGCTCTACAACATTCCAGACCTTGACAGCACAGGTCGGCTGAAAGGCACAGAACTTGCCCTTCGGTTCATCGACATTCACACCATCTGGCTTCCTGACTGGCTCTCCTCCTACCGTGACAACCGTGGCAAGCCTCGCAAGGACTTCCGCGACTGGAGCGACCTTCGCCCCAAGTCTGCCGACTTCAAGAAACTCATGACGCTTGCCAAGCCTGCCAAGTTCTGGAGCAGCCGGTGGAGCGAGAAAAACAAGGGCTATACCTACGAGATAGACAGCGACTGCCTCCGCTACTTCCTTCGCCTGAATGGCTTCTATACGCTGCATGACGAGAACTCGACCACGCCCAAGTATGTCCGCATCGATGGCAACATCGTGAAGAGTGTCACGCAGAAAGACATTGCCAACTTCATCATCCGCTGGGCAGAAGACAACTATCTGGAGCGTGACATCCGCAACCTCATCCTTAACTCTCCACGCATAGCCGGCAGTGCCATCGCCAACCTTCAGGAAGTTGACCTCGACTTCACCAAGTGCACAGACCACAGCCAACTCTTCTTCTTCCCACGCTCCACTTTCGAGGTGACCGCCGACGGCATCACCGAGCATCAGGGAAGAAGCAGCGACCTCACCCATTACGTGTGGGAGGAGAACGTCTTGCAGCACGATGTCCGTCTGCTCGACCCCATGTTCACCATCTGCAAGTCAGAGAACCCTCTGGGCGACACCGTCTTCGACATCTCCATCCACAACACCCGCAGCAAGTTCTTCTGCTACCTCATCAACACCAGCCGCATT
>CALFIT010000134.1 GCA_937877465.1 uncultured Bacteroidales bacterium
CTCATCCACCTTTTGCGTGGCGTTTTTGTGGAGGTCGGTGTTCAGCCTGTTGGCGTAGCTCACCACCTGCCGCAGGGCACGGTTGGGCGCGAAGTCGAACACATAGCAGGTCTCTTTCTGTATGACTTTCGCCTTGTCCTCTCCTTCAATCACCCATGGCGACTGCACCCGAAACGCCGACTGGAAATACGTCTCGGGCGAGGCGCAGTTACGCAACATGAAGATGGCCGACAAGGGTTTGATGGTCACGCCGGTGGTGAGTTTGCCGCAGGTGAGCGTGATGGTCTTGGTCAGCACGGGATTGTCGCCCATGGCGCGTTTCACCGGCTCCAAGGCCTCAAGGCCGATGCCCGCACTCGCGCCGCTGCAATTCACGATCTCATAACCTTGGTAGAAATTGTTGGCCGGACGGTGCAGCAGGTTTTCCATTGCATCGCACGAAGCCACGCTGTTCATGAACCACATCGAGTGGTTGCAGAGGTCGAGCAGGCGGCGGTCGTCGTAAGGCAAGGCTGGCTTTTGGTTGAGCGGCGAGTCGCTGTTGCTGAAGATGGACGCCTTGCCACGAATGATGTCGAGCCATTTCTGGACGGCATTCTCATGTGCGAAACGGGCATTACGTCCCTGACCCTCGGCGCGGAAAAACTCATTCAGGTCAAACTCGTCCATGTCGTATTGCTCGATGAGCTGACCCAAGTCGTTGGGCATCTGGTAGGTCATCATCACCATCGTGGGCAGCTCGAGGTAAGGGTTCGGACTACCATCGTAGGTTTCCTTCATCCGCTGCTCGTCTTGGTAGGTCCAGTTGAAGATTTGTTCCTCCATGAACTCGCCGTTGGCGATGGCGCGGAACGGTGTGCCGCTCAGGTAGAGATAGTATTTCCCGGTGATGGGCATCAGCTCCTCGTCGAAAAGGCGACCGCTGACGGTGTCGTAGCCGTCCTCTTGCAAGATGTCGTTCATCTCCATCAAGTTCTCTTTCGATGCGCCTTCGCCGATGTCGAGCAAGGTCTTGGCGTTCTCGTTCCAAGCCCCGAAATGGTATTCGTCCAACACAATCAGGTCCCAGTTGATGCTGTGTACCCACTCGTTTTTCGCCTTGATGCCACCCGTCTTGCTCTTACCGAGATAGTCTTGGAACGAGCCGAAGCATACGATGGGTTTCTTCTTGTCAAGATGGTCGGGCGAGGTCTCGTCGCGTGAGCTGAAGAACTGCCAGCCTTTGAAATCAACATGTTGTAAGAGGTCGTCGCGCCAAGCGCCCTCCACGGCGGGTTTGAAGGTGAGCACCAGTACCCTTTTGGCATCCATTTTCTTGGCCAACTGGTAGGTAGTGAAGGTCTTGCCGAAGCGCATCTTGGCGTTCCAAAGGAAATGCAGCGGCTCGTCTTTGTCATGAGGCGTTTGCGTGAAATAGTCGTAGGTCATCTGCACGGCGCGGGCCTGCTCATCGCGCATGGGAAAATCCAAGGTGCGCTGCAACTCCATCGAACGACGGTGTTTCACGGCCATGTAAGCCGCTTTCACATCATTGACGGAGCAACGGAACCACTCGCCGGCGGTGTTCTCGAAACCGTTGTGCCTAAGCACGTTGTGGACGGCGTGGTCGTGGAAATAATCGCCGCTGCCGTCGGCATAAAAAGCCGTGTCGAACCATTCCAAGCGGAAGGTTTTCCCCGGCATGATGATGGGATGCTGCTCCTCGATGCGGATGTTGACATCTTCGCGGGTGGTGTCGCCAATCTTCAGCTGTCCCGGGAAATGGACATCGCTGTAGGCGTAAATCTGCGGGGTGAACCGCTTGTTTTCTGGTAATATCTCCTTTTGCGTTTTCATTATTTTATATAGTTGTCTGATTTACAATTCATTTTGTTAAACAACACAGGCCGTTTCGTATTTTGTCGCCTCCTACCGCGTGTCGAAGACACGCCACTCTCATTATCCCCACACAAGCAAGGCGCAGTGTGGGGCTGCAGAGACCGTCGCCACCTCCTACCGCGTGTCGAATACACGCTACAATAAACCGCCACTTCCAGCGTTAAACAACCATGAGTTACACCACTTCCTACTATCACATCGTCTTCCGCACCTACCGTAGCGAACCTACCATCGTCGAAGAACACGAAAGAGAGCTATACGCCTATATCTACGGCATCGCCAAGAACCTCCGTTGCGTAACCTATCGCATAGGTGGCATGCCCGACCATATACACATCTTCGTCTCGCTTCCGTCGAATCTATCCTTGGCGACGTTTGTGCAACGTGTGAAGACGGAAACCAGCAAGTGGCTGAAAGCCAACCCACACTTTCCAGACTTCCGTGGCTGGGGGCGCGAATACGCTGGCTTCAGCTACAGCTACCGCGACAAGGACAAGATTGTCAACTATATCAAGCGGCAGAAAGAGCATCACAAGGGTACGGCTTTTCCAAAGGAGTATCACGATTTTGTTGACGACAACGGCGTCGTCATCGACGAGCGTTACTTCTTGCAGGATGACGAGTAGCGTGCCTCTGGCACGCCGACACAGAGCCTGCCGGGGTGCTGCACAGAGCCTGCCGGGGGTGCTGCCCCATACTGCGCTACCCTTGTATGGGGTAAATAGCGTATCGTGCCTCCGGCACGAGGCAGCACCAACCTCAGCGTGTCGAAGACACGCCACTCCCATTATCCCCACACAAGCAAGGCGCAGTGTGGGGCCATGAAGTGTGAGTCCTCGCAGCGTGGGGCAGCAGAGACCGTCGCCTCCTACCGCGTGTCGAAGACACGCCACAAGACCAAACCAAACGCCAAACGGCCTTCCTCATGTCAAAGAACAAAAGAGCATCCTCATTCCATCGGCCT
>CALFIT010000135.1 GCA_937877465.1 uncultured Bacteroidales bacterium
AGAGATTTTCCACGAGACCTTGGCTTATCCCGTTTCGCACATCAAGCTCAACGCCGACGGCACGCGGGTTTACCTCTCCTACGGCAACTATGAGGCCAACTACTACGCCATCGCCTGCTACGCCTTTGGCGTCAACAAGAGCGAACCCGACTGGATCATCGGCGACCTCACCGTGAACGTGGTCGGACTTGGCCTCTCCAAGGACGACCAGCGTTTTGTGGCCGCCTTCGCGCAAGGCTACAAGCAGATTTGGGTCATCGACCCCGCCAACGGCGACATCCTGCAAGACGGCCTTTACTACTACGACAACTCACCCAGTCAAGACCCCGCCTTAAGTGCCAACGGCGACTACTTGGCCTATTCCGACTTCAGCGGCATGGCTTACCTATACCACTGGAACGGGACACGTTACGAGAGCGTTTGGACGGCTAACGTGGCTGGTCCGGGCGCCACCTCCACTTGGGGCTGCGCCAACGCCATCTCCGACGACGGCAGCCTCATCGCCATCGGCACCCTCGACTTCGTCAACACGAGTTACGGCTACGACGGATGCTGCTACCTCTTCAACAACTATTCCGACGAGCCTATCTGGAGCTACACCGGCTGCGGCGACGAGGTGACCCAAGCCGCCATGAGCGACGACGGCAGCATCGTCGGTTTCGTCACCTGGGGACCCATCACCCACAACACGCCCGACTTCCTCCTCTTCCGCAAACAGAGCAACGTGCCCATCGCAGAGCTGTCGACCCCAGGCTCGATGGAACACATCGACATCTCCGCCGACGGCGACCTTTGCCTCTTTGCAGGCAAGGCCGTCCACTGCCGCGATATGGGCAGCGGCAGCCGCACCTACGCCATACAATGCATCGCCGACAACATGGGCACGCTTGAAGGCATCGTCGACCTCATCGGCTCCGACGACAACAGCGGTGTCATCGTCAGCATCAGCGAGTTGGAGGACTACTTCGACATGACCGCCGAAGACGGCAGTTTCACGCTTCGTGCCATCCCTGAAGGCAACTACACCCTCACCGCCACCATACCGGGCTATCTGCCTGCTACTGAAAACATTGTCATTACCGGAGGCACGACCACAACCATCGAAATCCTCATGGAAGCCGCCGGTACGCCCATCAACGACCTCTATGCCTCACAAGGCGCCTACGACCATGTGGAACTCACTTGGAGCGAAAAAGACGACGCCACGGGCTACAACATCTACCGCAAGAACGCCCTTAACGCCCCCTTCGGCGCACCTTTGGCCACCATCGGCGCAGGCGAGGGCTACTTTGAGGACCACAGCGTCGTCCCGACGCGGCAATACTACTATGCGGTGACCGCACAACTCGACGCCGACCTTGAAACGCCCTATTCCAACGTCTGCTTGGGTTATGCCACCACCGCCTACATCGTCGGCGAAATCGACATTTACGACGGCACCGCCCCCACCATCGACGGCATCATGGGCGAAGGCGAATGGGACGACGCCTTCCGCGTCGACGTGAGCAACTACCTCCTGCCCGCCGCGATGGGCAGCGTCACCTTGCACCTCAAGATGGACGACAACTACCTCTATGTCTGCTCCGAAAACCGCTTGGACACCGAGTGGAACACCAACGACGGCGTGGCCTTCTACATCGATGACAACAACGACGGCACCTACCCGCCCACCGACGACAATAGCGAAGGCAACTACTGGATGTATTACGGCAACCCCAACACCGTGCGCTACCGTCCCATCTACAACAACGGCGGCGTGGGCACCACCATCAACCTGCCCGAGGAAATCATCGCCTGCGACATGAGCCAGGGCTATGAGACCATCGAGTTCGCCCTGCCCCTCGGCAACGACGAAGACTGGAAAATCAACACCGACAATGGCAACAGCGGGCTCTACCTCTTCGTGCGCGACGCGGCCTCGGCCACCATGTTCGGCAAATGGCCCGCCACCAACAACGAGACCTTCGCCCCGACCTATTATGGCGTGATGAACTACCACGTCGTCGACGCCGTGCCCGAGCCACCCACCAACCTCCGCATCGACGAGGAAGTGAACGCCCAAGGCGTCTACACCCCCATCCTATGGGACATGCCCGTGATGAACGACTTCGACCACTTCAACCTCTATTTCGTTGGCGACCCAACCAACCCTGTCGAAGTGTACGGCACACAATGGATCTTTGAGGTGGACGACGAGGAGGAAGTGAGCATCTATGTCACCACTGTCGACCAAGCGGGACAAGAGTCCGTTCCTTCAGAGACCTTAACCTTCCGCCCTGGCACCGAAGGCGTGAACGAAACGGCCACTCCTATGTTGAGCCTCTACCCCAACCCGGCCAAGTCGGTGCTCAGCATCAATGCTGAGATGACGGGCAAGACCGAGGTGAAGGTCATCGACCTGAGCGGTCGCACGGTGAAGCACTTCGTCGCCAACAACCTGAACGCGATGCGTCTCAACGTGAGTAACCTGCCCAGCGGCGTGTATTTCGTTAGCGTGAGCAACGAGGCCACCACCATTGTTGGCAAGTTCGTGGTCGAATAAAGAATTCAGCAATAAAGCAAAAAGGGAGGCATAACCTCCCTTTTTGCTTTATTTAAACTCCGGATGCAATTCATAGAATTTACGCTCATACTGGCGGATGCGGTTCAGTGAACGGCGCGTCCACAACAAACGCAATTCGTTGCGCTCTTCCTCCGTCAGGTGCCAAGGGATGTCGGGCGAAGCGTGGAGGCGGCTGGTCAGCGAATAGAGCAGCAAGGCCGCCGAAACGCTGATGTTGTAGCTCTCCGTGAAGCCGAACATCGGGATGCGGATGTGCATGTCGGCATGTTCGACAGCATAGTCCGAAAGGCCGAGTTTCTCGGTGCCGAACACCAAGGCCACGGGATGGTCTAAAGGCAAGGTGTCGGGCGTGAAGTCGTCGCGATGCGGACAGGTGGCCACAATCTTGTAGCCCCTCTCGCGCAGGCGCTCATAGGCCGTCGGGGTATTGAACTCCTTATCCTCGTAATGATACAGGTTGAGCCACTTCGTGCTGCCCATCACCACCTCGGGATTCACGTCATAACGGTTCATGTTCTCCACGATGTGGACGTCCTGGATGCCGCGCAACTCGCAGCTGCGCAGCACCGCACTGGCGTTATGCGGCTGAAAAATATCCTCCAAGACAACAGCAATATGGCGGGTGCGATAGTCGAGAATCGCCTCGAAACGCTGTCGGCGCTCATCGGTGATGAACGGGGAAAAGAACGCCAGCATTGCAGCATCACGGGCTGCATTCTCTTGTATTTCAACGCCCTGCGACTCACGGCCATCATAAACTATGGATTTCTTCATTCCGTCTGTTCTTTGATAAAGGAATGCAAAATTACGAAAAAAGAAAAAAATGCAAAAAAATGGTCGAAGGTATACCGAAAAAGCGTACTTTTGCACGCAAATTTTGAATCGATATGGCAAAACAAGAAACAAAACAAGGAGACGAAAGACTCGAAAACGTAGAAGAGGCTTTAAGCAAAACCGAACTTTGGATTGAAAACAACCAAAAGACGCTGTGGATCATCCTCATCGCCGTGTTGCTCATCGGATTGGCCATCTGGGGCCTTAACGCACGCAACCAAAAGCGCAACCAAGCCGCCATGGATCAATCCTTCACACAAGAAATCGCCTTTGAGGAACAGGCTACGCAAGCCATCGACTTCGCTTCATATTACATGCAAAACGAAAACTACGCCACCGCTTTGAACGGCGACGGCAACAACCCGGGATTCCTCGACATCGTGAGCAATTACGGTTCGACCAAGGCCGGCAAGTTGGCTGCCTACTACGCCGGACTTTGCTACATGAAGCAAGGCGACTACAACAACGCCATCGAGTACCTGAAGAAGTACACCAACGACGACAAGGTGTTGGCTCCCCTTTCGTTGGGTCTCATCGGCGACTGCTACCTTGAACTCGGCCAACAACAAGACGCCGTGGCCTACTATGAGAAGGCCGCCAAGAAGAATCCCAACGACTTCACCACGCCGATGTTCCTCAGCAAGCTCGGCATGACCTACGAAATCATGGGCAACAACGCCAAGGCCCTGGAAACCTACAGGACCTTGAAGCAAGACTACCCGTTGAGCAACGAGGCCTTCGAGATCAGCAAGAACATCGCCAACCTCGAAGCAAAGATGAAATGACAATTTGAAATAGGTTTAAAATCACTTTTTCCTGACCCTACGGGGTCAGGATTTTTTTTGACACGCCATGGAAAGAAAGACCAAAATCGCCTACTTTGGCACGCCGGAGTTTGCCGCCTCGCAGCTTGAGGCCATCCTCGAAGCCGGCTATGAGGTGGCCGTCGTCGTCACCATGCCCGACAAGCCGGCAGGACGCGGACGCAAGATCCAGTATTCCGACGTCAAGAAGACCGCATTGCAACACGGCTTGCCTTTGCTCCAGCCCGAGAAGCTGAAAGACCCCGCGTTTTTGGAACAGTTGGCCGCCTTCCGTGCCGACCTTTTCATCGTCGTGGCCTTCAGGATGCTGCCCGCCGTGGTGTGGCAGATGCCGAAATTGGGCACCTTCAACCTCCATGCCTCGCTGCTGCCCCAATACCGTGGCGCAGCCCCTATCAACTTCGCCATCATCAACGGCGAGACCGAAACGGGACTCACCACCTTCTTCCTCAACGAGGAAATCGACAAGGGCGCGGTCATCATGCGCGAGAAGGTCGCCATCCGTCCCGACGAGACCGCCGGCGAACTGCACGACGAGCTGATGCTGTTGGGCAACAAGGTCGTCGTGGAAACCATCAGAAAGATCGAAAACGGAGCAGCGAATGCCTTGCCGCAGGACGAACTCGCCGAGAACCAAGACCTGAAACCCGCCCCGAAAATCACCAAGGAGTTTTGCAACATCGACTGGAGGCAAGACTGCCATACCGCCTACAACCACATCCGAGGCCTGTCGCCCTACCCTGCCGCCCACACCCGCATCTATTCCGAAACGGGTGAAGCCATCGACTTGAAGGTCTTCGCTTCGGAGATCGAGAAAGGCCAACCCGACCTGCCCGTGGGGAGCGTCGTCACCGACAACAAGAAGTTCCTGAAGGTAGCCTTGCGCGATGGTTTCGTCGCGCTGACCACCGTGCAGCAAGCCGGAAAGAAAAGCATGGCCATCGCCGATTTTCTGCGTGGGACACCGCTGAATGGCACTTGGAACGCATATCTTGACTGAAAAAAACACCAAAAACAGCCTTTTTTTCGATTTTTTTTGATAAAAATGCTGCATTTTTTACAAAAAACGCTTGCATTATTCAAAAATACATTATTTTTGTCGGTGAAAAGTTTAACCACTAATTATAAACTAACTATGAATAAAGTTGAATTAATCGCTGCCGTCGCCGAAAAGGCCGGCATGACCAAGGTCGATGCAAGAAAAGCTGTTGACGCCATTGTGGATGTCACTAAAGGAGAACTGAAGAAGGGTGGCAAAGTTGCCCTCGTCGGTTTCGGAACCATGGGCGTGAACGAGCGTCCCGCCAGACAAGGCCGTAACCCCAGAACGGGTAAGACCATCAAGATCGCTGCGAAGAAAGTCGTCAGATTCAAACCCGCCGCGAACATCCTGAAATAAGCGAAATGCGAAAAGCAAGAAAAGCCGTCGTCAACGACGGCTTTTTTTGTGCCCTTTTTGTGTCAACGCTCCTTCATCGTCCAACCGAAGCACGCCGCTGTCGACGAGGAAACGGATGGCGTCAAGCACCTCGGTGTCCTCAAACTCGTTGCATTGCGAAAGCACCTGCTCGACAGGCAGGCTCCCCTCACCCACCACGCTCGTCAGCTTTTCCTCAATCGAGGCGTAAGGCACTAAATGCCTTCCTCGACTTTGGCACACATCGCAACGCCCGCAAGTCTTGCGCGTCTTCTCGTTGAAGTAGCGCAACAACTGCACGCTACGGCATTCCTCGCCGTTGTTCACGAAACCGATGACGGCCTTCACGCGCTCCTCGGCATCCTTCTTGCGGTCGTGGTAGTTCTCTTTCGAGAGGTTAAAATGCTTGGTGTCGACAAATTCCGACAGAAACAGCACTTGGGGCTTGTCGTTGCGCGGCGCGTAGGAAAGGAGGTTGTAGGACTCCAATTTCTTCAACTGCTCGACGACCTTCTCGGCCTTTGTGCCCATCTTCTTGGCCAAGACCTCCTCGTTGATTTTCACGAAGTCCGTCATCACGCCGGGGAGACTGCGCAACATGCACTTAATCAACTCGCTGAATTGCGGGTTGTTGACCTGAAAGCCGTAAACATCGTCACGCGAGGCCTTGATCATCACCTTTGACGGCTCGTCGAAGCTGTCGGAAAGCAGCAAGAAGCCCTCCTTTTCGAGGATTTTCAGGGTGTGGAACACCTCGACGACCGAGAAACCGTAACGGTTGGCGAAGTCATGGATCACAAAGGGATACGACACATTCTCGCCCGCCCCGACGGGGATGTTGAAATAGTTGCCCAAGGCGTTGTAAATCATCTTGATGCGCTCTAATTCGGGGAATGACTGCGACAGGTTTTCCTCCAACTTCTTGATGTCGGCGGGCGACACGAGCAGGAAGGCCTCGGAAGGCTTCAGGTCGCGCCCTGCTCGACCCGCTTCCTGGAAATACGCCTCGATGCTGTCGGGCAGGTCCATGTGGACGACCAAGCGCACGTCGGGCTTGTCGATGCCCATGCCGAAGGCGTTGGTGGCCGCGATGACCTTCA
>CALFIT010000136.1 GCA_937877465.1 uncultured Bacteroidales bacterium
GGTCGCTGCTGCCCGAAGCTGCGCTGCGCTTGCATCGGGTTAATGAAATGGCGTCCCTTCGGGACGCGGGCCGACTGCCAACTGAACAACTGAAAACTGCCAACTGAACACAGCTTCGCCCTCTCAGTCACATAACAGCATCTTATCTTACAGAAATCCAAACTATTACGAAAACTTCTTTTTAAGGGCTTTGTATATGGCAAAGGTAAGGAGAAGAATCATGTGACGCGCCACAGAGCCGCAAAGCATCACTGTGCAATCTGCCAAGAATCACTTTGCGTTCTCGGGCAGATTACGATTGTCGGCCAAGGTGTTCCTGAAATCGTCGGAAAGGTCGGCAAAGAAATCGTGGCGTAAGGCGAGGGCGATTTTCTTCAGCACCGAGGTGTCAATCCACTCGCGCCTGAAGATCAAATAAACATTGTTGCGATGGCAGCACAATTGTTCGGCTAACCAAGCCACAGTGCGCCCTTGCCGCCTGAGTTCGGCTTCGATGAGGTGTCCGATATGGGGTTCGTTGCGCGTGGCCATGTCCTGATGGTTTGGGAACAAAAAAAACAGCGTGGAATCAATTCCTTGCTTGAATCCCAGGGGTTCCACGCCCTACCTATCTAACAAGTTTCCACGCCGTACATTGTACGGCATTTGTGACTCGTCCTTGATAGGTTGCCCCGCAAGAAACGGGGACTTGATGGAACTTTTTGGGATTCAAGGACAGCAACAAGTGCTATCTGCTAATATGTTGGTTGATTTGTGTTTTGTTTTCTACTTCTATTATTCTGATTTTAGGTCAACTAATCCTTTAACTTTATCGATGTAGGCTACAACTGGCGGAAACAACGGTTCAACTTCTTCCTGATGCCATTCAATGAAGTCATCGTAATCACCAGTCTTGCGCATATTCTGAAGTCGGGCCAAAAGTTTGGCTTCGTCTTTTGAAATCACGCCAGTAAGGACAAATTTCTCTCCAATCTGCCCAATCACTCCCTCATGAGATTTCGCAACAATCCCATTTTGAATCAACAAAGCCTTTGAAGCATAATAGACAGCGTAATACAAACGATTGGCTGCCAGAGTCCAATGGTTATCATCGGCACTATCACGGGCCTCGATTACCGTCCCGTATGCCTTCTCGATGCGATACTTCACCAAGGCTTCCCTTTCTTCGTCCGTCAGCATAACTCCACCCCTTCCCTCATCACGTTCTTATAAAAAGGCGTAATCTGTCGCACTTGCCACTCTGCATAGGTATAAACCACTGGATTGATTTCAACGCCAAGCGACCATCCCAACGAAATGAACGGAAAAACCCAGCGGTCGAAGTCCTCATTGGTAACCCTTTCGCCATCAAGCAGCAACAGCAAGTCCCAGTCGGAATCAGCACGAGCATCGTCACGAGCCTGCGAACCGAAAAGCATCAGTTTTGCATTCACGGGAAGGATTTCCTTCCCGAGTTGCCTAATCAATTCCGATATTTCTATTTGCCTCGCCGACATTTTTACGTCATTTTTCGCCCGCAAATATAAACATTTTTCCTTTATGCAAGGATTTCACTTAATTTCGTACCTTTGCCGCAAAATCAAAACACTTATCACGATGAACGGTACCTTATATATCTACAACAGCCTTTCGCGCACGAAGCAACCTTTCAAACCCTTGAACGCCCCGCATGTGGGCATGTACGTCTGCGGCCCCACCGTTTATGGCGACGCACACTTGGGCCACGCGCGTCCGGCCATCACCTTCGACTTGGTTTTCAGGTATTTGCAACATCTCGGCTACAAAGTCCGCTATGTGCGCAACATCACCGACGTGGGTCACTTGGAACACGACGCCGACGAAGGCGAGGACAAGATAGCGAAGAAAGCCCGCCTCGAAAACCTTGAGCCGATGGAGGTGGCGCAATACTACACCAACCGCTACCATGCCGCGATGGACAAGCTGAACGTGCTGCGTCCGTCAATCGAGCCGCATGCCTCGGGACACATCATCGAGCAAATCGAGATGGTGCAGAAGATTTTGGACCACGGCTATGCCTACGTCGAAAACGGCTCGGTGTATTTCGACATCGAGAAATACAACCGCGAGCACCCCTACGGCATCCTCTCGGGACGCAACTTCGAGGAGATGCTCAACACCACGCGCGAGCTGAGCGGTCAGGAAGAGAAGCACAACCCTGTGGACTTCGCCCTTTGGAAAAAGGCCGAACCGAAGCACATCATGCGCTGGCCTTCGCCTTGGAGCGACGGCTTCCCGGGCTGGCACATGGAATGCTCGGCCATGGGATGCAAATACCTCGGCGAGACTTTCGACATCCACGGCGGCGGCATGGACCTCGTGTTCCCCCACCACGAGTCGGAAATCGCGCAGAGCGTGGCGGCCAACGGCAAGCAGCCCGTCACCTACTGGATGCACAACAACATGATCACCATTGGCGGACAGAAGATGGGCAAGTCGCTCGGCAACTTCATCACCCTCGACGAGTTCTTCAACGGCAGCCACATCAACGCGAAAGGCGAAGAGATGATTGCGCAGCCCTACAGCCCGATGACCATCCGCTTCTTCATCCTGCAAGCCCATTACCGCAGCACCTTGGACTTCTCGAACGAAGCCCTGCAAGCCGCCGAAAAGGGCTACAGCCGCCTGATGGAAGCCGTGAAAGCCGCCAAGAGCCTGAAAGCCACCGAAGGCGCCGCCAATTTGGACATCCAGAAGATCATCGATGCCTGCTATGATGCCATGAACGACGACTTCAACTCGCCCATCGTCATCGCCAACCTCTTTGAGGCCGTGCGCATCGTCAACATCGTCAAGGACGGCAAGGCGCAAATCAACGCCGAGGAATTGGCCTTGCTCAACAAGCTGTTCCAAGACTTCGTTTTCGACATTTTGGGATTGGTGGAAAGCAATGCCGAAGGTGGCAACGGCGCACTCGTTGAAGGCCTCATGCAGACCATCATCGACATCCGCAAGCAGGCCCGCGCCAACAAGGACTGGCCCACCAGCGACAAGATCCGCGACGACCTCGGCAAGCTCCACATCACGCTGAAGGACGGCAAGGAAGGCACCAGCTGGATTATGGAATAAGCCATCATCACAAACCAACAAAAAATCAATATCATGGAAAAAAAAGTCATTACGGTCAAAGCGACCCAGAAAAGCGGCACAAAAAACTATCACTTCAAGAACCTCGTCTTCGAAGGCGGCGGCGTGAAAGGCATCGCCTACGTGGGTGCCCTCAAGCGACTTGAGGAAGAAGGCATCCTCCAAAACATCGAGAAAGTGGCCGGCACCTCGGCAGGTGCCATGGTGGCCGTCTTGGTCGGATTGGGCTTCTCGACCGACGAGCTGTACGACATCCTCAAAACCCTCAACTTCAAGAACTTCATGGACAGCTCGTGGGGCATCATCCGCGACACGAAACGCCTGCTTACCGACTACGGCTGGTACAAGGGCGACTTCTTCCGCGACCTCATGGCCGGTTACATCGAGCAAAAGACCGGCGACGGCGAAGCCACCTTTGCCGACATCGCCGAAAAGAGGGAGCAAGGCATGCCCTTCCGCGACATCTACCTGATTGGGGCCGACCTCTCGACGGGCTACTCCAAGGTGTTCAGCGCCGACCTCACCCCCGACGCGAAAGTGGCCGACGCCGCCCGCATCTCCATGTCGATTCCGCTGTTTTTCGCCGCCATCAAAGGACTCAACGGCGATGGTCACATCTACGTCGACGGCGGGTTGTTGGACAACTACGCCATCAAGGTGTTCGACCGCAAGGACTACGTTTCCGACGTATCCAACATGCGCCGCACCGAGTATTACCAGAAAATCAACGAGAAATTGGCGGAGAAAAACATGAAGATGAGAAAGTTGAACTCCATCAACGAATACGTCTACAACATGGAGACCTTGGGGTTCCGCCTCGACGCAAAAGAGGAAATCGACTTCTACTTAGACCCCAACGCGCAGCCTAAGACAAAGGAAATCAAGAGCTTCTTCACTTACACCAAGGCGTTGATCACCACGCTCATCGACTTCCAGAACAACGTCCACCTGCACAGCGACGACTGGCAACGCACCGTCTACATCGACACGCTCGGCATCGGGGCCACCGACTTCGACATCTCAGAAAAGAAAAAGGACGAGCTATACGATTCGGGACATCTCTACACCTCGGCCTATCTCGACTGGTACAACAACGACGAGGAAAAGGCGAATAAATAAACGCTATTCGCCGTAATCGACTTCCTTCAGGAGGTTGCCCTGTTCGTCGTAGAACTTCCACTTGCCGACGTGCTTGCCGTCCTTGTAGAAGCCCTCTTGCAGCAGGTTGCCGTTCTCTTGCCACACCGTGGCCGCGCCAGTGCGTTTGCCGTTCTTAAACGTACCTTGACTTTGGATTCGCCCGTCGGGGAAGTAGGCCGTCCATTCGCCCTCGCGTTGGCCGTCCTTCATGGTGCCTTCCATCTTCGTCTGCCCCGACTCGTAAAACTCGGCTTCCCGCACGCAGTTGTTATTCCTGTCGTAATAGCGCATAGTCTGAGTCTTGCCGCTGGGATACGAAGCCTCCACTTTTTCGGTCATTTGGGAAGAGCATGAAGCGAAAGTCAGAACCAATGCCAATAAAACAAATAGTTTTTTCATTTCTGTTGTAATTTTAATATTGTCATCATTTATAAAACTCAAGTCTTTTCCCCTTGTCCTCCACATGGAACTCGCCGTTCTCGAACACCAAATTACCGTTCACGAAGGTGTGCGTCACATGGGAGCGCATCCACTCAAGCTTGTAGGGCGTCCAATGGCACTTGGTGTACTCGTTTTTGGTAGAAATCAAGTGTTTGTCGTTCAAATCCACGAGTGCCAAGTCGGCGTGATAGCCTTCGCGGATGAAGCCACGTCGGTCGATACGATAGATAACAGCTGGGTTGTGGCACATCAGCTGCACCACTTTCGGGAAAGTCAAATCCCCGTTGTGGACACATTCGAGCATCACCTCCAATGAATGCTGGATGGAGGCGAATCCCGACTTGCTGGTGAAATAGTTGCCGGTATATTTCTCGTTGCGGCGGTGCGGTGCGTGGTCGGAGCCGATGGTGTCGATCCGCCCCTCACGGATGCCGTTCATCAGGCCCAACCTGTTTTTTTCTGCCTTGATGGCTGGGTTGCACTTGATGCCAAACTTCTTTTTCCCATAGTCGAGAGTGCTGAAACGAAGGTAATGCGGGCAGGTTTCAGCCGTTATCTTCTTTTCTGCCAATGGAATGCGATTGTCGAACAACTCAAGTTCCTTGGCCGTGGAGATGTGCAGAACATGAAGTCGGGCTCCTGTTCTCACAGCCAATTCGACGGCCTTGGACGACGACAGGTAGCAAGCCGTTTCTGTCCGTATCATGGGATGCAGGTCGGCTTTGGCCTCCACGATATCCCTATTCACCATCTCTTGGTACGACTCCATATTGTGCCGAATAAGCTCCTCGTCCTCGCAATGGGCGGCAATCAGGCAAGGCGACTCCTTGAACAACCGTTCAAGAGCTAAATCATCGTCCACCAGCATATTGCCAGTGCTCGAACCCATGAAAACCTTGATGCCGCACACCCGTTTCGGGTCGGTCTTCACGACTTCCGAAAGGTTGTCGTTGGTCGCGCCGAGATAGAAGGAATAATTGGCCAACGACTTCTCGGCGGCGATATCAAACTTCTGTTGCAGAAGCTCTTGTGTCGTGGTTGGCGGCACGGTGTTGGGCATGTCCATGAAGGAAGTCACGCCACCCGCCACGGCAGCCATGCTCTCGGTGAACATGTCGGCCTTGTAAGTCAGTCCCGGCTCGCGGAAATGCACATGCTCGTCGATGACACCCGGAATCAGGTATTTGCCAGTGGCATCAATGACCGCAGCCGAACCCGCATCGAACCTTTCGCCTTCGCGGACGATTTTGGCAATCTTGCCGTCCGAAACGAAAACACTTGCCACGAAGGTCCGGCCCTCGTTGACAAGTGTCGCATTTTCAATGTAATAGTTCATCTGACGTTCTTTGGTTTGATTTTCCCTGTCATGCCCCGCCAGCGCAAGTTGACGACTCCGAAAACGGCTTCCTTGAAGATGCCCTTGCTCATCTTCGACTGCCCCTCGCGGCGGTCGGTGAAGATGATCGGCACTTCCTCAATCTTGAAACCAAGTTTCCAAGCGGTGTATTTCATCTCGATTTGGAAGGCATAGCCCACGAATTTGACTCTGTCCAAGTCGATGGTTTCGAGCACCTTGCGGGTATAGCACACGAAGCCCGCCGTGGTGTCGCGCACCTGCATCCGCGTGACGAAACGCACGTAGGCCGAGGCGTAATACGACATCAGCACGCGCCCCATCGGCCAGTTGACCACGTTGACGCCCGTCTTGTAGCGCGAACCCACACTGAGGTCGGCACCGTTGGCGCAGGCGTCGTGTAGGCGTTGAAGGTCGTCGGGGTTGTGGGAGAAGTCGGCATCCATCTCGAAGACATACTGATAGTCGCGCTCCAAGGCCCACTTGAAGCCCGTGATATAGGCCGTTCCCAAGCCCAACTTGCCCGCCCGTTGGATCATGAACAAGCGGTCGCCGAACTCCGTCATCAGCGACTTCACGATGTCGGCGGTGCCATCGGGGCTGTTGTCATCGATGATGAGGATATCGAAAGCCATCGGCAAGTTGAAGACGTAGCGGATGATGTTCTCGATGTTCTCCTTTTCCTTGTAGGTGGGTATGACGACCAAATTCTCTGACATGCTCAAATTCGTTTTTCCTTTCAACGTGCAAAGATAACGAAAATTATTCATGCAGCGTGGCAAAACAAAAAAAAGCCCGCCCGAAGGCAGGCTTTCCGTATGATTTTGGCCGAAGATTACTCTTCCACCACGAAGTTCTTCACTTCCCAAGTGGCCGAAGCCGATGTCGTGCTCGTGTACTTGAAAGCGATGGTCACGGTTTGGCCAACGTATGGAGTCAAGTCGGCTGTAGAGTTGATGAAGGTCCAGTCGCTACCAGCAGGCCATACGCTGAGGTTGAGTTCCGTCCAGTTGGCCGTGGTGACATCACCACTGTAGTCGGTGGAAATCATCATGAACAAGGCACCGTTCGGCGAAGCATAGTTGATGGCTTGGTCGAACTTCAAGGTGGCAGAAGCAACACCCGACAGGCTAATGGCGGGCGAAACCAACCAGCTTTCGGTTGCGTAAGCCTGACTGACATAAGCGCTGGCTTTCATGCAACTGTAATTGGAGGCATACGACCAAACGTAGGTCAATTCAGAAGGCAGAACCACATCCTGAATCGTGAAACTGCCTTGCCCGTTAGCGAAGGTCTCGGAGAAGATGCTTGTGCCAGGAGTGGGCGTGTCGCCGCCTTCCAACACAAAGTCGCTTTCGGTGCCGTTGCTGTCGCGGAGTCCGGCTTGGCCGAAATACTTGCGCAACTTGCCGTTCACAGCCAAGTGCTTGCCGAGATTGTCGGGGTTGTCCATTAGGTTGACTTGGGTGCGGAGAGGTTTGCCCGC
>CALFIT010000137.1 GCA_937877465.1 uncultured Bacteroidales bacterium
TGGTCCTTATTGGTCCTTTTTGTTTCTGGCTGGTTTTCAGATAGTTGAGAGTTTAGTGTTTAGAGTGTAGAGTCCGTGGGGAGTTAGCAGTTAGCAGTTACCAGTTAGCAGTTAGGAAGTAAGAAGTAAGAAGTAAGAAGTAGGAAGTAACAAGGTGATAGGAGTTGGGAATTGATAATTGGGAATTGAGAGTTGAGAGTTGAGGGTTTAGGGTTTAGAGACAGTTGAGTGTTGGTAAGATGACCAGTTGGGCTTTAGGGATACAGTCGCAGCTTAAGCCGAATGGTGTAGCGCAAACGATTCCACCAAAATTCATAAGAAAACATACTTTATCTTGGAATATTTCCGAGATAAAGTACAAAAAGATTCTATTTTTAACCTGTACTTTCGTCACAACCTTTGGTGTCGCCGATGGAGTGCATAAGGATGTCGTTGACTCAGAGGTGACCGCCGAAGATTTGTTTTGTTAAATCAGCAATTCCGCTCCTTGTTGGCCATTTTTGTTTTTAACAGATAATCGGCGAGATAGGATGTGTTAAAGCATAAGGTTTGAGGATTCTATCATTTTCCGTGTCTACTTTTTGCAGGCAGTACAAATTACTTATTGAAATTTGCGGGAAAAGGCGTTTTTTTGAGAAATAAATTTGCGGGAAAAGGCGTTTTTTTGAGAAATAAATTTGCGGGAAAAGGAATTTTATGTACTTTTGCGACTCAAAATGAATGAAATATGAAGAATTTGGTATTCAAACGAAAAATTTACCAAGAGTTTCTTCGATGGAAGCAGGAAAGCCAAGGAAAAACAGCCCTGTTGGTCGAAGGTGCAAGACGCGTCGGGAAGTCAACCATCGTAAAAGAGTTCGCGCGCCGCGAATATGAAACGTACATTCTGATTGATTTCAACAAGGCATCATCCGCTATCAAACATCTTTTCGACGACTTGATGGACCTCGACTTCATTTTTCTAACGCTCCAAACCACCTACCGCACCCAGTTACGCGAACGGAAATCCGTCATCGTTTTCGACGAGGTGCAGAAATGCCCCAATGCTCGTCAGGCCATCAAGTATCTCGTCGAGGACGGACGCTATGACTATATCGAGACGGGCTCCCTAATCAGCATCAAGAAAAACACGAAAGACATTACCATTCCGAGCGAAGAAGATCGTTTGCAGATGTATCCAATGGACTATGAGGAGTTCAGGTGGGCCTTAGACGACATGGCTACCATCCCCTTGTTGCAGTCGTTTTGGGAACACAAGCGAGCCCTCGGAGCAGCGTTTCGCACAGCGATGCGTGATTTCCGCCTTTATATGCTTGTCGGTGGGATGCCTCAGGCAGTGAAAGCTTACATCGAAACAAAGGATTTGAGCCTTGTAGACAAGACGAAACGGGGCATCATACAATTGTATGAGGAAGATTTCCACAAGATTGACGATACAGGAAGACTGTCCAAATTGTACCGTTCCATACCAGGGCAGTTGAGCCGCAAAACGAAGCGTTTTGTATCCTCTTCCGTTATCGGGAAGGCCGAAGAAGAGAAACTTGCGGAATTGCTCAATGCGTTGGAGGATAGCAAAACCGTGAACATGGTATATCACGCCGACGACCCCAATGTGGGCATGGGCTTGACAAAAAACCTCGACCGTTTTAAGGTGTATGCTGCCGACACAGGCCTATTTGTGACGCTGGCGTTTTGGGACAAGGGCTTCACAGAGAACACCATCTATCAAAAACTACTGTCCGACAAACTCTCGGCCAACCTCGGTTATATATACGAAAACGTAGTAGCCCAAATGTTGGCCGCTGCGGGCAACCAGCTCTTTTATTATTCGTGGCCAAAAGACGAAAAGCATTATTATGAGATTGACTTCTTGCTTTCTCGTGGGGCGAAATTGTGCCCGATAGAAGTGAAGTCGTCTGGCTACAACACCCACGCCTCTTTGGATGCCTTTTGCGAAAAATACTCTTCACGCATTGGCGACAGGTATTTGGTGTATACCAAAGACTTGAACAAAGATGGCGCTGTCACTCTGGTTCCAGCGTTTCTGACATTTTTGCTTTAGCTTCCTAGTCCGCATCCCGCACCAGCCGCACCGAGAGGCCGTCGCCACGGTGACCGTCGCACTTGATTATGACTAAGCCTAACTTGTACGAGTCTTCGGTACCTGCATCCGCCGTATGGTAAGCACAGGCGTTCAAATAGACCCCGTCGATGGTGCGGGCACCTGCCTCAGGCAAGAACACGGCACCCGCCGGCTCCAACACCTGCTGGAAGTCGCTTTGACTGATGATGTTGCTACCGAATGAAACCAATGCATCGTTGACGGAGTTCAACTGATAGGTCGTCACTTTCCACGCGTCGGGCAACACGACAAGGCCGCTCAAGCCATTCACTTTCGCCTTGGCGAAACGGACGCCCGAAGCGGTGTTGCGCACAAACAGCAGATACATCCACTCCTCTTTCCTCGGCGTGCGCCACAGGTGCTCACGGTTGCCGCCGTTCGAGATGGCATTGTAGCCCCAGTCGGCCTTGCCCGTCTGTTCATACAAATTGTAGGATGCCTTGCCGTAGGCATAATGCAGGGCGTTGCTCTGCGTGTCCTTGTTGCCGCTCCAGGGCTGGTAGTTCACCGCACCGTGGTCGTAACCGCTCGTCGCCCAGCCAAACAAGTCGATCCAGCCGCTGTAGGTCTCCGAAATCTTTTCGTTGTCCTTCCCGATGATGTCGTATTGGTGCTCAGCGAAACGCCATGTCTTGGTCGAGGCTTGGTATTGCAGGTTGCCTTTCGAGAACCGCACTTGTCGGCCTTCCTTGACGGAGAAAAGCCCCGGCAAGGCGCCTTCCTCCACAGTGATGACGGTATCCGTCGGCAAGGTGGCAAAGGTCACTTCGTTGCCGTAGGTCGTGCCTGCCGTGCTGGTCATGTAGGCTCTGACAAAATAGGTGGTGTTGGGTAGCAGACTGTCCATGACGATTGAGTTGGCACCTTGCGCACGGCAAGCATGGCGGCTCTTAAGGGTGGGGTTATGCAACATGCCCCAGCAGATGCCCTGTTCCGTACCTCCATATTGCTTTGCCGAAAACACATCCAATCCTCCCAAGGCAGTGGTTGCAGTGACCTCTTGTATAGGTCGCGTCGTTATCGTGGGCGAAACGAGCCATTCCAGGCTGTCGTATTCCACTTGGCTCATCTTGCCTTTTTGATAGGCTTCACGGAACGATTTACAATGGCTGTTGATAAACCCGACAACCTCTTTTTCATGCATTTGTTGTTTGTTTCCGATTTGGAAGACAAAGTTCATCCATTCCTGACTGTTGGTATGATAAAGATTCGCCATCTCATTGCAAGTCATTGTCATGTCAGCGCTGGCTTTGGCCAGTCGGGCTTGTAGCACCTCCTGATACTCTTTCCCCTGCATGGCCTCATTGCTAATCGGCTGAAACGCAGTGTTCACATACCATTCGACCTCGCCAAGATAATTCTTTTGGTCGGCAGTCATGCCACTGGCCATGGTTTCAGGCGCTTCAATGTTTGAGGCTGGCTTGATGGCAAGGAAGAGTAAGGGTATCAACGCGGCAACTACAGCAAGCCAAGGCACTGTCCTCCTCCATTGGTCGTTGCGCGACAAGGCCTTGCGCACCGCTTCCATGCTCTCATAACGTCGATTGGGGTCCTTACGGGTGCATTTGGCCGCAATGTGGCGATACCGATGCGGAAAAATCTGCCGCAACAGCAAGCCAAATGCGTAAATATCTGATTTACAATTGGTTGCCATACCCCCCCCCTAAAAATTGCTCCGGCGCCATGTATTTCGGTGTGCCGGCAGATTGCTTCAAGATGGCATAGTCGTCGGCATCGGAGAGACCGAAGTCGATGATCTTCACGTTGTTGCCGTTGCG
>CALFIT010000138.1 GCA_937877465.1 uncultured Bacteroidales bacterium
ATGCCGAACTTCGAGAGCTTGTTGTTGGGGCGGAACTCCTCATAATAGCCGTAGCCGTAGGTGTAGTGCAGCGTAGCCGAGGTCGTCCAGTGCTCGTTGATGTCCCAGGCGGCGGAGAGGAGGTTGTGGTCCTGCCAGAAGTTGTCGGTGGTGCGATCCCAGAAGGTACCGTCGTTCAGCTGGTAGCGTGCGGTGACGTAGTTGCCGTTCTCGTCTTTGACGAAATTGCCGTCTTCGTCAGTGACTAAGTATTCATACAGCGAGTTGAACTGTCCCAAGCCCACGTTCCACATGTCGGCGTAGGTCTTGATGCCTGTCGGGATGCCGAAGCTGCCGTCCATGAGGCTCAGGTCGTTGCTGCCTGCCGTCACGCCGTTCCAGGCCTGCCCCGTGCGCTCGAAGTTGCCGATGTTCTTGTAGCGCAGTTGGAAGTTGTTGTTGACGTAGGTGATGCCGCCGTAATAGCTGCCGCTGCGCCCTTGGGTGCCGTGTACGAAGCCGTCGGTGTGGGTCTCGTGATAGGCACCGTCGATGATGATGTGGTTCCACAAAAGTCCCGTGGAGGCCTTCGCGCCGAAGTTGAGCGTGTTGAACGAGCCGTAAGAGCCTGTAATTTCAGCACTTGGCACGAATGAAGGCGTTGCCGAAGAGAGGGCCACCGTGCCGCCAAAGGCGCCGTCGCCGTTGGTGGAGGTGCCCACGCCGCGTTGGATTTGCACCGAGCCAAGCAATGAGCCGTAGCTGTTCATGTTGGCCCAAAACACGCATTGGTCTTCGGGTGAGTTGAGCGCGACGCCGTCCAAAGTGACGTTGATGCGCGAGTCGCCGGCGCCACGGATGCGCATGTAGCTTGTGCCAGAGCCGATGCCGTTCTCGCTCCAAGCGATGATGCCGGGTGTCTTGGCGAAGAGGAAGGGCAGCTCCTGGCCTGTTTTCGCGAAGTCGTTGAGTTCTGTCTTCTTGATGTTGGTGACGGCAAACGGGGCATCTTTCTGCACGCGCACACCACTGACAACCACTTCGTTAAGGGTTTCAAATTTCGTGGTGTCGAACACCACATCGTTGCTTTGGGCATTCACATTTGCTGCAATGAATATGGCAGCGATACCAAAAAAGAGTCTTTTCATCTTTTTGAACTTTTAGTTATACAAAATGTGAAGGGGAAGTTTGAAAATATCCGATCCCTACGCCGGCATTACCCGGATCAGGTAAGAGGGTATGATCTCAGCCGTTTTCACCTGCCTTGGCAGGAATGGCACCCCTTAGTTTTTCGGTTGCAAAATTAGTTCTTTTTTCCATTCAGTAGAGAAAAATTGCGCGAAAAATTTTCGCTCTAGCCAAATCGAATTAAGTGATTAAAAACCAATGAAATAGCAAAAATACCCGCAAACCGCCGCGACCAAGGCGTTGATGACTTTTGCCTTGACGAAACTCCTTTTGTTTTCGGCCAAAAGCGGCAACGAGGCGTGTCCGTCCTGCGAGATGCTGCTTGCCAACAGCACCGAAAACGGCACCGTGCCCGTGGCAAACAAGGTGACGAACAGCAGATGCGGTCCCGACTCAGGAATGATGCCAATGAGCACGGCCAACAAGATCATCCACGGGATGTTGTTGCTGATAAGTGCCTCGATGTCAAAGTAATGCAGCCCGACTTGGATGACGAGCAAAGCCCCGAAAGTCCAGAGGAAGATGCTGAGGAAATGCTTGCCGATGATGTGCTCCCAAAGGTGCTCCTTGACGACGTGCTCGCTCGCCGTGGCGATGAACCACACCACGAACAGGCTGATGACAGCGAAAAGGAGATTGAGCCAATACTCGTCGAAGATATTCAGCTGGGTGTGAACGGTTTCCTCCTCGTGGTCGTGTTCCAGCATTCCGAAGGCCAATGCCACGATGAACAGCAAAACGCCCGCCAAAAGTGCCACCCGCTGCCAACTCGGATGCCGCAGGTTGCGCAAGGTCGGCGCGTCTTTGATTTCTTCCTTTTCGTCCTCCTCGTGAATGGTGTAGCCTTCTTCGCAGCCTTCGTGTTTCGTGCCGTTTCGGGAAAGCCTGTCGACCAGCAAGCCGACGATGACGGCCACGACAAACAAGACCGCCATCAAAAGCAAGGCCTGTTTGGGAATCATGGCGAGCATGACGAAGGCTTCGTCGCCCGAGGAGGCGATCATCATGGCGATTAACGCGCCGAAAGTCAGCAGCTTATGCGAATACATCGACACGGCGGCGAAACCGCCCATGCAACCCGGAATGAGGCCCAAGCCAGCGCCCAAAACGACTTGCCCAAAGGTCCGTTGGCGTAGCTTGTTGAACCATTTCCCGTGCGAGTTGAGGTTGACGTATTCGAGCAACAGCATCATGATAATCACCAAGCCGGTGATTAAGACGCTGTTTCTCAGCACATCCAAAAACAAATGCAGAAAGTCGAGCATGGATTGAAAATTAGGGCGCAAAAGTAAGAAATTATTATCTTTGCAGCAAAAATAGTGAATGATGAAAAAAGAAGACTGTTTTTACTTGGGTCGCGTGGCCAAGACCCACGGCCTGAAAGGGGAGGTGACCATCAAATTGGATGCCGACGACCCTTCCGTATACTTGGACATGAAGCATTTCTTCCTCGAAATCAACAAGGTGCTGACACCTTTCTTCGTGGAACGCATCACGATGAGCGGCGACAAGTTCTTTGTGGCCGTGCAGGACGTGAAGACCATCGAGCAGGCCCGGAACTTGGTCGGCAAGCCGGTGTATCTGCCTTTGGAGATGCTGCCGAAACTCAGCGGCAAGCAGTTCTATTTCCATGAGATTGTGGGATTTATGGTGGTCGACACGGAGAAAGGCGAACTTGGCCCCGTCGCCGAGGTACTCGAATATCCCACACAGGCCATCCTTCAGGTGACGAAGGGCAAGAAGGAAATCCTCATCCCGATTCTCGACCATGTGATCCAAGACGTCGACCGCGACAAGAAAATCCTCACCGTCACCGCGCCTGAAGGCTTGATAGACATGTACTTGCAATGACTGACGCACGCCCGTTCCACTTCAAGCATTTCAGCCTCTTTCACCATCGCTCGACGATGAAAGTGGGCACCGACGCCATTCTGCTCGGTCGCTGGGTCGAAGTGAGGCCGACCGATGTGGTTCTTGACATCGGTACGGGCTGTGGCCTATTGCCGTTGATGCTCGCGCAAAAAGGCGTGGCACAAGTGGATGCCGTCGACATTGATGCGGCCTCGGTGGAGGAGGCAACGGTCAACTTCAAGGCTTCGCAATGGCGCGACAGGTTGAATGCCTTTTGCGTAGATGTCGCTGGTTTCCAACCTAATAAGCTATACGACTTGATTGTTTCCAACCCGCCGTTTTTCAACCGTTATTCCAAGTGCGACTCGGAGCGCAAGAGCCGTGCCCGCCATAACGACGTGACGCTTTCCTATGCATCGCTTTGCGCTGTCGTGGCGCGGTTGTTGAAGCCCGACGGACGCTTTGCCTTGGTGCTGCCGCTCAGCGTGTCAGCCGAGTTTCTGCAAGTGGCCAAACAGACAGGTCTTCATCTCCATAAAAGATTGGAAATCATTCCGATGGAAGGAAAACAGCCCAATCGCGTCAACTTGGAATTGGGCTTTGGCCTTTGGCCCGAAATCGAAGAGGAAACCTTTGTCATCCGCAAGGCCGACAACCGTTTCACGGCACAATACAACGAGTTCCTGAAAGAGTTTTATTTAGGATTATAGCCAAAATCAGCTGCCAACTGCCTATCAGGATTGCTTCGTTCCTCGCAAATCGCAGACTCGACGTAGTCAATGACGCAAGCGTCTACTGCAAACTGAACAACTACTTCTTTGCCGCTTCCCTGTTCGACTTGCTGCGGTGCTCGTTGAAGATGTAGACCACGCGCAGCGTGATGCTGTTGTTGTATTGCAGGCGTATCTGGTTGGCAAGGACGAGGTTGGCGTCTTCGTAGAACATCCTCGTGCGGATGGGACGCAGCGAATATTGGTAGCGCAGCTCGGCATGGAGGCCTTCCCAAATGCGGAAACGCAAGTCGGCGCAGATGTTGAAGTCGTTGGCGCGGTAGCTGTTGGAGTTGGCCACAACCGACGAGACATAGACCGTGTCGGGGAACGTCTTGTAGACGATTTCGCTCAGCTCGTCGAGTTGGCTCACATGACTGATGTCGGGCATGTCCTCTTCGTTCTCCCGCCAATGCAACTTGCCGTCGCCCAACGCGATACCCGTCGAAACGCCGTCGTTCTTCTCGTCGATGCCGACGATGCGCCCGTAGGAAACGCCGATGCCCACCGAGACCATGTCCTTGTCGGTCAGGTAAAGCATGAGCGGAATCTCGGCGTAGTTGAGTTTCAGGTTGTAGGCATAAGGATAGGTGCTATTCGACACATAGGCGTTTTTCTTGTAGGCGCCTTTTTGGTTGTAAAGCACTTCAAGGCCCACGTCCATGAACCTCGTGATGGGAATCAAGGCACCTGCTCCGGCATGGACGCCGAACTTCTTGAAGCCGTAGCATTCGTCGCCGTCGACTTGGGTGAGGTTGCCGCCGACAAACAGCTCACCCTTAATGATTTGGGCGTGAAGCAGGGTGGGAGCGGCGACCATTGTGGCCAACAAAAGCGTGAGTGTTCTAAGTCTTTTCATCGTGTCTGTGATTTGTAGGAAAACTGATTTCTATGCGTTTTATTGCAACGGGTGGCAAAAATTACAACTTCATCGTCAGGCTGATGCGGTTTCTGTTGATGTCCACGTCGAGCACCTTCACGCGCACCTTCTGGTTCAGATGCACCACCTCGTTGGGGTCTTTGATGTAATGGTCTGCCATCTGGCTGATGTGGACAAGACCGTCTTGGTGTACGCCTATATCGACAAACGCTCCGAAGGCGGTGATGTTGGTGACGATGCCGTTTAAGGTCATCCCGACGCGCAAGTCCTTGACTTCTCGGATGTTCTTGTCGAACTCGAAGGCCTCGAAGGTCTTTCTTGGGTCGCGACCGGGCTTGTCCAATTCAGCCAAAATGTCGTTGATGGTCTCCAAGCCGAAGTCTTTCTCCACAAACTCCTTCGGGTCGATTTTCGCGATGAGTTCCTTGTTGCCGATGAGGTCTTTCACCTTGACGTTCAGATTCTTGGCCATCTTTTCCACGATGTGGTAACTCTCGGGGTGGACGGCGCTCTGGTCGAGCGGGTTGTCGCCGCCGTGGATGCGCAGGAAGCCGGCGCATTGCTCGAAGGTCTTGTCGCCGAGGCGGGGCACGCAACGGAGGTGTTGACGTGTCGGAAAAGGTCTGGTTTTATCACGATATTCAACGATATTGTGAGCCAACAAGGGGGTAATTCCGCTAACGTAAGAAAGTAGTTGGGCACTTGCAGTATTAACGTCCACGCCGACAGCGTTCACACAACTCTCCACGGTCTGGTCGAGGCTCTCGCCGAGTTTCTTTTGGTCCACGTCGTGCTGGTATTGTCCCACGCCGATGCTCTTCGGGTCGATTTTCACCAACTCGGCTAACGGGTCCATCAGTCGGCGTCCGATGCTCACCGCGCCGCGCACGGTGATGTCGTAGTCGGGGAACTCGTCGCGGGCTATTTTGGAGGCACTGTAGACCGACGCGCCGCTCTCGCTCACCATCACGGCCATCAGGTCGCGGTCGAACTTGATGCTTCTGATAAAATCCTCGGTCTCGCGTCCCGCCGTGCCGTTGCCGATGGCGATGACCTTGATGCGGTAGGCATCCACGAGGCTCTTGATCTTGCGCATCGCGCCTGCCGTGTCCGACTTGGGCGGGTGGGGGTAGATGGTCTCGTTGTGGAGCAATGCTCCTGTCTCGCTGAGTACCACCACCTTGCAGCCCGTACGGAAGCCCGGGTCGATGGCGAGGACGCGCTTCTGGCCCATCGGGGCGGCAAGAAGGAGTTGTTTCAGGTTCTCGGCGAAGACGCGGATGGCGGTCTCGTCGGCCTTCTCCTTATAATAATTGCGGATTTCGGTCTCGATGGAAGGCTCCAAAAGGCGTTTCCACGAGTCGGCGATGGCCTCGCGCACGAGTTCCGACGATGCGTTGTCGTTCTTTAAGAAAATGCTTTCCAGTGAATTAAGTACGAAGTCGTCGTCCACCTTGATTTTCAGCTTCACCATGCCTTCTTCTTCGGCGCGGAACAAGGCCAACAGACGATGTGATGGGGCTTGCGAGATGGGTTCGCGGAAGTCGAAATACTGCTGGTAGGTCTTGCCTTCCTCTTCCTTGCCCTTGACGACCGCCGAGCTGATGTCGCCTTGGACATGGAAAATCTTGCGGATGCGGTTGCGCCCGTTGATGTTTTCCGACACCCATTCGGCCATGATGTCCTTCGCGCCTTGCAGGGCTTCCTCCACGTCGTTGACACCTTTGCCCGCGTTGACGTAACGTGCCGCGAGGCGGTCCACCATGTCCACGTTCTGCGCCATGATTTGTGCGGCCAACGGCTCCAAGCCTTTCTCGCGGGCGATGGCGGCGCGGGTGCGGCGTTTGGGCTTGTAGGGGAGGTAAAGGTCTTCAACCTCTTGCAAGGTCTTGGCATTCAGTATCTTCTGCTCCAATTCGGGCGTGAGTTTCTCCTGCTCGCGGATGGAGGCGATGACGCTCTCCTTGCGTTTTTGGAGTTCGATGAGTTGGCTGAGTCGTTTCTGCACGGCGGCCACGTTCTCCTCGTCCATCGTGCCCGTCATTTCCTTGCGGTAGCGGGCGATGAAGGGGATGGTGGCGCCTTCGTCGAAGAGGCGTATGACGTTGGCCACATGGTGCGCGGCCAAGTTGAGTTCCTGCGCAATCTGCGGGGCGAAATCGGTGTTTTGCATTATGTTCAAATTTTGGTGCAAAAATACTTTTTTTCTCGGAAAGAATTTTGTATTTTTGTCGCAAAATTATCCAATGACCCAGCACAATCAAATACAACTGTTTGAAGAAAAAAGAGTCCGCGCCATTTGGGATGACGAGGCCGAGAAATGGTATTTTTCGATAGTTGACGCTGTCGCAGTTTTGACGGATAGCCCTAATCCGCAAACTTATTGGCGGGTGCTTAAAAAGCGTTTGAAAGACGAGGGTAATGAAACCGTTACAAATTGTAACGCTTTGAAAATGCTCGCTCCTGATGGCAAAATGAGAAAAACGGATGTCGCTGATACAGAGCAACTTTTCCGTCTTATCCAATCCATCCCATCGCCCAAGGCAGAGCCATTCAAACAATGGATGGCGCAAGTGGCGGCA
>CALFIT010000139.1 GCA_937877465.1 uncultured Bacteroidales bacterium
GACAGGAGCATCAAGGACCCGTTCACTTTCGCCCAGACCAACGTGATGGGGACGCTGTCACTACTTCAAGCCGCAAAAACCGTTTGGGAAGGCAATTTTGAAGGCAAGCGCTTCTACCACATCTCAACCGACGAAGTCTATGGCGCGTTGGAACTGACCGACCCCGAAGGCATCATGCCGCCGTTCACGACAAAAGCCTCCTCGGGAAAGCACCATCTCGCCTACGGCAGCAAGTTTTTCACCGAGGAGCTGAAATACCAGCCCCACAGCCCCTATAGCGCAGCTAAGGCCGCCAGCGACCACTTTGTGCGCGCCTTCCACGACACCTACGGCTTGCCCACCGTCGTGACCAACTGCTCGAACAACTACGGTCCGTACCAGTTCCCAGAGAAGCTGATACCGCTGTTCATCAACAACATCCGTCACCGCAAGCCGTTGCCAGTCTATGGCAAGGGCGAGAACGTGCGCGACTGGCTCTATGTGGAAGACCACGCCCGCGCCATCGACCTCATCTTCCACGAGGGCAAGATTGCCGAGACCTACAACATCGGTGGCTTCAACGAATGGAAGAACATCGACCTCATCAAGGTTTTGATTAACACGGTTGACCGCCTGTTGGGTCGCCCTGAAGGTGCCGACATGGACTTGATCACCTACGTCACCGACCGCGCCGGACACGACTTGCGCTACGCCATCGACTCGACCAAGCTCCAGAAGGAACTCGGTTGGGAGCCGAGCCTGCAATTCGAGGAAGGCATCGAGAAGACCGTCCGCTGGTACTTGGACAACCAAGACTGGATGGACAACGTCACGAGCGGCGACTACCAGAAATACTACGACGACATGTACAAAAACAGATAAATGGACACAGTAACCATCATCGACTACGACCGGATTTACAAGAACTTCATCGACGAGAAGTACTTGCACGGTCACGACGAATACTACTACCGCAACCAACAGGTGAAACGGCCCGAAGGCGGCTGGCGGCACCTCCATTCCGACGAAATCGAGCGTTTGGTGAAAAACAGCAACTCGGCCACCAACTGGGACGACATCTGGGTCACCGACGCGTTCGATACCAGCATGATCCGCAACAACCACTTCTTCGGCATGGTGCGCATCGGGCGCGTCACCCGTAAAGTGTTGCAATACCACGACTTGCGCGTACCCATCGGCATCACCAGCAGTAGCATCATCTCGTGCGACATCGGCGACGACTGCGCCATCCACGATGTGCATTACATGGCCAACTACATCATCGGTGACCGCAGCATCCTCTTCAACATCCAAGAACTCTCGACCACCGACCACAGCAAGTTCGGCAACGGCACCATCAAGGAGGGCGAGCCGGAAGACGTGCGCGTGTGGCTCGAAGTGATGAACGAAATCGGGAGCCGCAGAATCATGCCCTTCGACGGCATGACCACTGCCGACGCCTACCTTTGGGCCAAATACACCGACGACACCAAATTGCAGGAACGCCTCAAGGAAATCACTCAAGCCAGCGTCGACTTCCATCGTGGCTACTACGGCACCATCGGCGAGAGCTGCGTCATCAAGAACTGCTGGATCCTGAAGGATGCCAAGGTGGGGCCGCACTGTTATATAAAAGGTGCAAGCAAGCTGAAGAACGTCACCATCAACTCGTCGGAAGAGGAGCCTTCGCAAATCGGTGAGGGTGTCATCTTAGTCAATGGAGTGACGGGCTACGGCTGCCGCATCTTCTATTCGGTGGTGGCCACGCGCTTCGTGCTTGGCGACAACTGCAACCTGAAATACGGCGCGCGCCTCATCCATTCCGTGATGGGCGACAACTCCACCATCTCGTGCTGTGAGGTCTTGAACAACCTCATCTTCCCGTCGCACGAGCAGCACCACAACAACTCGTTCCTCATCTCCGCCTGCGTAATGGGTCAGAGCAACATGGCCGCCGGTGCCACCATCGGGTCGAACCACAACAGTCGCGCCACCGACGGCGAAATCGTGGCCTCGCGCGGCTTCTGGCCGGGACTTTGCTCCAGCGTGAAGCACTCGTCAAGGTTTGCGTCGTTCACCTTGCTCAGCAAGGCCGACTATCCCAACGAACTCAACATCATGCTGCCGTTCTGCTTGGTCAACAACAACGTGGCCCAGAACGAATTGGAGGTCATGCCCGCCTATTGGTGGATGTACAACATGTACGCCCTCGCACGCAACACCTCGAAATACCTGAGTCGCGACAAGCGCAAGCGCAAGGTCCAGAACATTGAGTTTGAGACCCTTGCGCCCGACACTGTGGAGGAAATCATCGAAGGTCGCAAGCTGCTGGAGGTTTGGGTGGCCAAGGCCTACCTGCGCAAGCAAGGCCAAGACCCCGAAAAATGCGAGTATTACGACCTGCGTGAGTGCGGCAAGAACCTCTTGGACAACGAACCCGAAACGGTGAAAGCGTTGGAAGTCTTTGGCGAACACATGGAGAAAGGCAAGCGTAAGGTGCGCATCCTCAAGCCTTTGCAGGCCTATCATGCCTACGGCGATATGATTACCTATTATGCCGTCAAGACTTGCCTTACCTACCTTGAGGCCCACCCCGAGGTGGATATGGAAACCATCGTCAACCACATGAAAGGCAAACGCCTCCGCAAATGGATTAATTTGGGAGGACAAACCATGCCGGAAGACGACGTGAACCAACTGCGTGCCGACATCCGCGACGGCGTGCTCAACACTTGGGACGAAATCCATCACCGCTACGACGAACTTTGGAACAACTACCAAGCCGAGAAACTGCGCCATGCCTATTTCGCACTCATGTTCCTCTATAAGGACGAGACCGACGTGCTGACCAAGGAGATGTGGCACGAGAACCTCGACAAGGCCATCCGCATCCAACATTTCATCTGTGACCAGGTGTACGAAAGCCGCAAGAAAGACTACGAGAACGAGTTCCGTAACGCCACCTTCCGCAACGAAGACGAGAAAATCGCCGTCATCGGAAGCATTGAGGATGTGTCGTTCGTCAAGCAGATTCGCAAGGAGACGGAGGCTTTCGTCAATTTGGTGCAGAAATACAAACAACTGAATAACTGAACAACTATCAACTATGAGAGTCATCATCGAACAAAACTACGATGCCATGTCGCGTTGGGCCGCCAACCATATCGTTGAGCGCATCAATGCCTTCAAGCCCACCCCAGAAAAACCTTTCATCTTGGGTCTGCCTACCGGTTCAACACCCATCGGCACTTACCGCGAATTGGTGCGCCTGCACAAGGAAGGCAAGATTTCCTTCCAGAACGTGGTCACTTTCAACATGGACGAATACGTCCGCATCCCCGAAGACCACCCCGAGAGCTACCACAGCTTCATGTGGAGCAACTTCTTCAGCCACATCGACATCAAGAAGGAGAACGTCAACATCCTGAACGGCAATGCTGAGGATTTGGAGGCCGAATGCGCCCGCTACGAAGCCAAAATCAAGAGCTATGGCGGCATCGACCTCTTCATGGGCGGTATCGGTCCCGACGGCCACATCGCTTTCAACGAGCCGGGCAGCAGCCTTACTTCGCGCACCCGCGTGAAGACCTTGACCACCGACACCATCATCGCCAACTCGCGCTTCTTCGACAACGATATTAATAAGGTGCCGAAGACCGCTCTCACCGTGGGCGTGGGTACCGTCATGGACAGCCGCGAGGTGATGATTTTGGCCAACGGTCACGGCAAGGCACGCGCCTTGGCCCACGCCATCGAGGGTGCCGTCAGCCAGATGTGGACGGTCAGCGTGCTGCAAATGCACCCAAAGGGCATCATCGTTTGCGACGACGCAGCCTGCGACGAACTCAAATACGGTACGGTAAAATACTTTAAGGATATAGAAAAGAATAATATTTGATGAAAAATTTCGCCATCATCGGCGTGGGCGGCTATATTGCCCCGCGCCATCTCAAAGCCATCAAGGACACGGGCAACACCCTCGTGTCGGCCTACGACAAAAGCGACAGCGTGGGCGTCATGGACAGCTTTTTCCCGAGAGCCGCCTTCTTCACCGAGCAGGAGCTCTTCGACCGTCACAATACCAAGTTGCGCGACAGCGGCACCAACATCGACTATGTGAGCGTGTGTACGCCCAACTATCTGCACGATGCCCACTCGCGCTATGCCTTGCGCCTCGGTGCCGACGTCATCTGCGAGAAGCCCCTCGTGCTCAACCCTTGGAACATCGATGCCTTGCAAAAAGTGGAAGAACGTCAGGGGCATAAAGTCAATACTATTTTGCAACTGCGCTTGCACGACAAAATCGTAGCTCTCAAGAAAAAGGTCGACGAAGGTCCGAAAGACAAGATCTACGACATCGACCTGACTTATATCACCTCGCGAGGCAACTGGTATTATGCCTCATGGAAAGGCGACGTCAACAAGAGCGGCGGCATCGCCACCAACATCGGCGTACACTTCTACGACATGCTGAGCTGGATCTTTGGCGATGTGAAGAAGAATGTCGTCCATGTGGCCTCGCACGACCGCGTGGCAGGATATCTTGAATTGGAAAAAGCCCGTGTGCGCTATTTCCTCAGCATCAATGCCGACACCCTGCCGCCCAACGCCGTGGAAGGCGAGAAGCGCACCTACCGCACCATCATGATCGACGGCGAGGAGTTTGAGTTCAGTCAAGGCTTCACCGAACTGCATACCAAGAGCTACGAGAACATCCTGGCTGGAAAGGGTTTCGGATTAGAGGAAGCCCGTCGCTGCATCGAAATTGTGTATGAAATCCGCAACGCCAAGCCCGTAGGCCTTATCGGTGACTATCACCCCATGGCCAAGCTGCCCCTCAGCGGCCATCCCTTCGGCTGGAAATAACTGACAACTGAAAACTGAACAACTGACAACTGAAATGGACATCGCAGTAGCAGGCACAGGCTATGTAGGCCTGAGCATCGCCACATTGTTGGCGCAACACAACCACGTGACCGCCGTCGACGTGATCCCCGAAAAGGTTGACCTCATCAACCAGCGGAAGTCGCCCATCCAAGACGACTACATCGAACAGTATTTGGCCGAGAAAGACATCGACCTGACGGCCACTTTGGACGGCGCAGCGGCTTACCGTGATGCCGAGTTCGTCGTCATCGCCGCCCCCACCAACTACGACCCGCAGAAGAACTTCTTCGACACCTCGCATGTGGAGGAGGTCATCGACTTGGTGCTCAGCGTCAACCCCGACGCGGTGATGGTCATCAAAAGCACCATCCCCGTGGGTTACACCCGTGGCCTTTACTTGAAATACTTCAACAAAGGCGTGAAGCGGTTCAACCTCTTGTTCTCGCCCGAGTTTTTGCGTGAGAGCAAGGCCTTGTACGACAACCTCTATCCGAGCCGCATCATTGTGGGCACGCCCAAGCTCATCGAAGGCTACGACGAGGAGAACGCCGCCATCCAAGCCTTGGCGCGTCCCGACATCGAGGAGCAAGCCCGTCGGTTTGCCGCCCTTTTGCAGCAAGGCGCCATCAAGGACGATGTACCCGTGCTCTTCATGGGCATGAAGGAGGCCGAGGCCGTGAAGCTCTTTGCCAACACCTATCTCGCCTTGCGCGTGAGTTATTTCAACGAATTGGATACTTACGCCGAGGTGAAGGGACTCGACACGCAGGCCATCATCGACGGCATCTGCCTCGACCCGCGCATTGGCAGCCACTACAACAACCCGTCGTTTGGCTACGGCGGCTATTGCCTGCCCAAGGACACCAAGCAGCTCCTCGCCAACTACGAGGACGTGCCCGAAGACCTTATCCGCGCCATCGTGGAGAGCAACCGCACCCGCAAGGACTTCATCGCCGACCAAGTGCTGAAAAAGGCGGGCTACTACGACTATTACGACCAAGGACAATACAACGCCGCCCAGGAACGCCGATGTGTCATCGGGGTGTATCGCCTGACGATGAAATCGAACAGCGACAACTTCCGCCAGTCGAGCATCCAAGGCGTGATGAAACGCATCAAGGCCAAAGGTGCGGAGGTCGTCATCTACGAGCCGACCTTGCAAGACGGCACGACCTTCTTCGGCAGCCTCGTGGTGAACGACATGGAACGGTTCAAGGCCATGAGCCAAGCCATCATCGCCAACCGCTACGACAGCGTCCTCGACGACGTGAAGGAGAAGGTTTATACACGAGATATCTTCAAGAGGGATTAACTATGTTCAACAAAAATACCGACCCCACTTTTTTCGACGGCGAATGGAACTTTGAGAAGACGGAACGTGCCGTCATAGGCCTCTGCAAGATACTTGACCGCTATGCACATAAGCTGACGTTGGACGACTTGAAGAGCGACTCGCGTTGTTCGAGGATCCCCGACCTGAGCCTTGAGCGCGTGCAAGAGGTCATTGCCGACATCGAGACCAAACTCTGGCGTGGTGCCAAGCCTTTGGAAAACGAAGTCATCTACCATACCGGTCCGCATCACGACGACATTATGCTCGGCATCATGCCGTTCATCAACAGGCAGTTGCGCACGCCGTCAAATCAGGTGCATTTCGCTATCATGACCTCGGGCTACCACTCCGTCACCGATGCGTTCCTGTTGCAAGCCTTGGTCGACACCTTGGGCTTCTTGCGTCGCGGCCTCATTCAGATGGTCAACTACCCCGACTTCTTCGAACAAGGCTATCGTTTCAAGCAGGAGAAGGACATCCACCATTATCTCGACAATGTGGCTCGTCGCAACCCTGTCGAGATGCGTCGCGGCTTCTGCCATCGCATCCTGCGCGATGCCGTCGGACTGTGGCAATTGAAGAGCGTCAAGGAAGTGGAGACATGCTTTGAGACAGAGATAAGGAATCTTCAGGAGGGACAACCCAATAGCCAAGAAATCAACCAGTTGAAAGGGGATATCCGCGAGTTTGAGGAGGAGCTTGTCTGGGCTTATGCCGGCACCGCTTTAGACCACATCCATCATCTCAGGTTGGGATTCTACGGCCACGAGGACGACTTCCCGAACCGCGAGCGCGACGTGGAGCCTATCCTCAAGCAACTGCGCGAGTTGAGGCCGACGGTCATCACCGTGGCCATCGACTCTGAGGGACAGGGACCCAACACGCATTACAAGGTGATGCAGTCCATAGCCGAAGCCCTCCGTCTTTGGAACGAAGAGGCCGACCTCAAGAACTTGAAAGTCTTTGGCTATCGCAACGTTTGGTCGACTTTCCATCCCGCCGAGGCCAATGTCTACGTACCCGTGTCGCTCAACGCCTTTGCCGTGTTTGAAAAAGCCTTCAAGGACAGTTACTTAACCCAAGTCAAGGCCGAGTTCCCCAACCCCGACTTCGACGGGCCGTTCAGCGAACTGGCCGAACAGATTTGGGTGAAGCAGTTGAAGGACATACAGCTGGTCTTGGGCAAAGACTTTTTCTACGAAAACGCCCATCCACTCATCCGCGCCACGCATGGGCTGATTTTCCTGAAGCAGATGGATGTCATCGAGTTTCTTGCTTTGGCCGATGAGATGAAGCAAAGGGTTTGATATGGAATTCCTTGCCAACCATTGGCTCGACATTACCACCACCGCGTTGGGCTTGGCCTACATCCTTTTGGAATACAAGGCTAACGTTTGGATGTGGGCCGTCGGCTTCGTGATGCAGTCGTTGGGCATCGTATTGTACTATCAGAAAGGCCTTTACGCCGACTGCGGCATGGAGTTCTACTACTTGGCCATGACCGTCTACGGCTTCATCGCATGGATGCGCCATTCGAACGAGAAGAAAGACTTGCCCATCCGCCATATGCCTAAGAAGATGGCCTTGATATGGCTCGGCCTCGCTACCCTCATTTGGGTGGCCATCTACTTCCTGCTGTCGCGTTTCACTAACAGCACCGTTCCCGTCCTCGACGCCTTCACCACTGCGTTGAGCATCGTGGGCATCTGGGCTTTGGCCCGCAAATACTTGGAACAGTGGTTCGTTTGGATTGTGGTGGACATTGTCACTTGCGGGTTGTATTTCTACAAAGGCATCCCTTTCAAGGCCTCGTTGTATGCCCTTTATGTCGTCATCGCCGTCTTCGGCTATTTCAAGTGGAAGCGGATGATGGACCACCTGTCGCCCCTTACTGAGTCTACAAGGCGTTCTATTGAATGATAATCGTTTTTTCCCTACCTTTGCGCCAAAATAAACCAACGCGAAAATGCAACAGACTCCTCTTTATCCCGTCGTCCGGCTGCTGAGGGGCAAGGACGACGCCTTGCGCCGCTTCCACCCTTGGGTGTTCTCGGGCGCCATCCACGATGCCGCCGAAGGCTTGCAGGCCGGCGACACGGTCACCGTCACCGACTACGACGGCAACATCCTCGGCACCGGCTTCTGCGAGTCGGACAGCATCGCCGTCAAGATGCTCAGCTTCGACAACCGCAAAATCGACGAGTGGTTCTTCCTCGACCGCCTCAAACAAGCCTTCGAGGTGCGCAAGGTGGCAGGACTCACCGCCAACCCGCACACCAACTGCTACCGCCTCGTGCATTCCGAAGGCGACGGCTTGGCAGGACTCATCGTCGACGTCTACGGCCACACCGCCGTGGTGCAGGCCCAGACCGAAGGCATGGCCCTCCACCTGAAGGAGATCGTCCGCGCCCTGAAGCTCATGCCCGACCTCGGCCTCCAAGCCATCTACAACAAAAGTTCCGAAGCCATGCAACGCATGGGCAAGGACGACTTCATCGAAGACGGCTACCTCCTCGGCAACGCTTTGGACGAAGTGATTGTGGAAAACGACAGCCGTTTCCTGCCCAACTGGGAGGAAGGCCAGAAGACCGGCTTCTTCCTCGACCAACGCGAGAACCGCGAGTTGGTGCGCCGCTTCGCGCAGGGCAAGACCGTGCTCAACGCCTTTGGCTACACGGGCGGATTCTCCATCACGGCACTGAAAGGCGGGGCAAAAAGGGCCGTCACCGTCGACACGTCGAAGAAAGCCTTGACCATGGCCGAAGCCAACCTCGAGCTGAACGGCTACTCGAAAGAGGAAAACCCCTGCCATGTGGCCGACATGAAAGACTATGTGAAAGACATGCGCGAAGGCGCGTTCGACCTCATCGTCCTCGACCCGCCGGCGTTTGCCAAGCGGCACCAAGACCGTCATCGCGGCTTGAGCGGCTACAAGTTCATCAACGCTGAGGCCATCCGTCGCATCGCCAAGGGCGGACTGCTGTTCACCTTCAGCTGCTCGCAGGCAGTCGACAAGGCCACCTTCCAAGGCATCGTCATGGCTGCGGCCATCGAAGCCAAACGCAACGTGAGAATCGTCGACCAGCTGTCGCAGCCTGCCGACCATCCCATCAACATCTTCCACCCCGAAGGAGCGTATCTGAAAGGGCTGATGCT
>CALFIT010000140.1 GCA_937877465.1 uncultured Bacteroidales bacterium
CTTTCCCTACACGACGCTCTTCCGATCTCAATCCCCAATCCCCATTCGAAATAATTAATTTAAATAAACTTAAATAATTATCAAAAAATGAAATAAAAATTAATTAAATTTAATTTAAATTATAAAACTTTATGCAATTAATAAACAACCTAAATTTAAATTTTAATTATTTTTCTCTTCATTATCATTTTTAATCAAATTATTTTCTTCATTTTCTTTATCAACTTTTTCTTCTTTAATTTCTTGGCTATTTTCTATCTGGTTTTTACTTTCTTCTTTATTTTCTTTTTCATCAATTTTTTCATCTTCTTTTTTTTGATTATTCATTCTATTATTTTGTTCCCTCATAAAAGCTTCATTTCTTTCTATCACAAATTTGGCTTGTTTTAACAATATATCTTTAAAAGGTGAATTAATAACTTCGAAAATGGTATAAATATATAATCTATTCCAATTAATAATTTCTTTACCATCGACGAATTTATGTATATTTCCTTTACTAGTTATTAATGGATCGAAATGTTCGACTAATTTTAGCATTAATTTAAAATTTTGAATATCATTAAAAATATCAAATTTTTCTTCTTCATTATTCGCATTATTATCGTTTTCTTCAATTATTTCAGATAAATTTTGACTATTAAAATTTTTATATTCGCTATAAATATCAATATCAAACATATTAATTAACATTTCTTCTAAATTTCTCTGAATTCCTTTATTAAACGGATTAAAATAAGATCTTTGGCCATTATCACCGAATAAATAAGTTAATCTTCTTTGACTTAATTTTTCCCACCAAGTTAAATTAATAAATAAACATTCGAATATATATTGATATAAGAATTTTCCTGAAATATAAATAACATAAATTCCAACAAGGCCAAAAATAGTAAAAACAAAGGTTAAATAACTTAATAAATCTGAACGGATTAATATATAATACCAAAAAATGATATTCGAAATAAAAAAATAAAGATTAATAAAAAATAAAGTTATTGCATATACTAATTCATTATTAGCTCCGATACAAATATTAAACCAATCACTATGCAAATGAAATTTTTTTACACATTTATTACAGTATAAACAGTGATTACTTCTCATTGTTTTTAATGTAGTACATTCTTCGCATCTTCCCTTTTTAAGTTGGGGATTTCTTTTCATAACAAATTTTTCTAATTCTTCATCTTTTTCGATAAATAATTTTTTTCTGAAAAAATAATAATGAATATATAAAAGAATTACTGATAATATCATAAATACTTTTGTATTTTGATTCAAAAAATTCAAAAACGAAATTTTATCAACAACCGAAAGCAAATATTGAATATTAAAAATATATATAAGTAAAAACACTTGTTTGGAATGAACATATCCTTTCAAAAAAACATTTAATCCGGAATTTTGTAAAGTCATATCTAAAGAATTCGTCAAAGAAGAAAAAGTATGTTGAATACGCATATTTGCGTATTTTAATAAATTTAAAATGTAATAGTATAAATATTTAGGATTTGAAAAATCATGTTGGTGTTGGTGTTGATGTTGGTGTTGGTAGGGAAGATAGGGGTGATTCATCGGCCCCATTTCTGAATTCATATGTTGTCGCATTTGCATATGGTGAAAATTATGATTTGACATTGTAAAATGAAATTTTCTATTTGGTTGATTATCATTTTGCGGTGTTACATCTATTTTTGTTTCTTGATTAATCATATTTAGTTCATTTCCATTATTATTTTGATTCATATTTTTTTCTTCAAGAGATAATTTCTCTGCTTCTTCATTCATATTTTTCATTTTTATTTATATTTTGAACTCTATAAATTTAATATTAAAAAATTTTATTAATAAAATTTTAATTTTTAAATTGAAAGAAATAAATAATGGAAAATGTAGATTTAGAAACGCAAGAATATGGAAATGACTTAAAAGTAATATTAGTGGGAAATGTTTCAACGGGAAAAACATCAATAGTAGATAGATATATTAATAATACATTTAGAGTAAAAATAAAAGCAACAATATCGCCTAATTTTCAATATAAATTAATCAAAAAAAATGGAATTATATATCGTTTACATTTTTGGGATATTCCTGGTCAAGATAGGAATCCTACATTAACCAGTGTTTTTTGCCGAGATGCTCAAGGTTTCGTTTTTTGTTGTGATGCTTTGGTTGAAAAAAGTAGGAATGATATTTTAGTTTGGAAAAAATCTTTACAGGATTTTCTTGATATAAGTAATATACCGTTAATTATAATGGAAAATAAATGCGATTTATTAGGAAAAGAAGAAGAGGATTATAATAAAGATATTGATAAATTAAAACAATTTTGTGAAGAAAATAATTTTTCGGGAGCATTTCGCACTAGTGCTTTAAATGGATATAATATTGAAAATGCTATGAATTTTTTAGTTGATGAAATTATTACGGCATTAAAAGTTGAAGAAGAAAATAATATAAATAAAAATAGCGAAGAAAATGAAAGTAAAATAAAACCGATGAAATTAACGGATAAAAATGAAAAAAATAAAAGACTTCCATTCCTTGTGGCCTTCGAGGATCCACTCGCGGAGCCAGCCTTCGTATTGGTCGAGGGGCAGGTACCAGTGTTTGGTCGGTTTCTTCACCAAGGCCGCGCCGCTGAGTTGCGAGTGGGGATTAATCAGCTCGTCGGGACTCAGGGAGCTGCCGCATTTCTCGCATTGGTCGCCGTAGGCACCCTCTGCACCGCATTTCGGGCAAGTGCCCACGATGTATCTGTCGGAAAGGAACTTCTGTCGCTCCGGGTCGAAATATTGCTCCGTTTCCTTCTCGATGAACTTGCCTTCGTCGTAGAGTTTCTTGAAGAACTCCTGTGCTGTGGCGCGGTGCATCTTCGAGGACGTGCGCGAGTAGATGTCGTAGCTGATGCCGAGTTCCTCGAACGACTTCTTGATGATGGCGTGGTAGCGGTCGACGATGTCCTGAGGTGTAACTCCCTCTTTCTCAGCCTTGATGGTAATCGGCACGCCGTGTTCGTCGGAACCACCGACAAACAGGACGTCTTCGCCGCGCATTCGCAGATAGCGGACGTAAGTGTCGGCGGGGATGTAGACGCCGGCAAGGTGACCGATGTGGACGGGGCCGTTGGCGTATGGCAAGGCCGTGGTTACTGTGTAACGCTTGAAGTGTTTGTTCGATGATTCCATGATGTTATAGTTTTGAAAACGGGTGCAAAAATAGGGATATTTGTTGAAATAAAGGAAACAATAAAACGAAAATCCTTGCGTTAAAGCGTCATAATCAAAATTTGAATTGACGCACCCCAAATCATTATGAAACATCATTTGACAATGTGATTGAGGCGGCGGCAGACTGGATCATGCAGTAAACATTGTTTTCCATGCCTTTATAATCCGCGTAAACGACAAAAAAATGTCACTTTACGCGGATTATATTTTTATTTTTAGCGTTAAGTCAAAATTTTTGTATCTTTGCGCGAAAAATAAACTCTTGAATCATGGAACAATTCATCGGAAGAACGGAAGAAATCGCACGACTTGAAAAGTATCTTGCATCTGAAAGATCTGAGTTTGTGTCGGTATATGGCCGCCGCCGCATCGGCAAGACTTTCTTTGTGCGCCATGTCGTCAATGGCAGGGACTGTTTTTCCATCACAGGCATGGACAATGTTTCCATGCGCGACCAATTGCTCAATTTCAACATGGCTTTGCGGATGCGTTTTCACACGAAGCGACAGGCCAAAAACTGGATTGAGGCCTTCGCTTTGTTAGCTGAATGTCTCGAAAACGAGGTCCGAGGCACGAAAATCATCTTCATCGACGAACTGCCGTGGTTTGACACACCCAAATCGCGCTTTGTCAGTGCCTTGGAGCATTTCTGGAACAGTTGGGCTTCGGCACGCGGCGACGTGAAATTGATTGTGTGTGGCTCGGCCACTTCATGGATGATCAACAAACTCATCAATAACCGTGGCGGATTGCACAACCGCGTCACGCATTCCATTTTGCTGAAGCCGTTCACGTTGGCCGAATGCAGCCAGTATTTCGATGCGTATGGCTTTGACTATTCCCATCAGGAAATTGCCGATTGCTATATGGTCATGGGCGGCGTTCCGTATTATTTCACTTTCATGGAAAGGGGTTACAGTGTGGCGCAAAATGTCGATCGGATGTTTTTTGCATCAGGAAGCGAGTTGCAGAACGAATTCAACAACTTGTATCGTTCGTTGTTCAAGCAGGCCGACAATCACATCGCTATTGTCAAAGCATTGGCTGCAAAAGGAAAAGGCCTGTCGCGTTCCGAAATCGTGGAAACCACAAAAATAACCAATAACGGGGATTTGAGTATCAAGTTGCAGGAATTGGAAAGCTGCGGATTGATAAGAAGTTATGCCCCGTTTTCGGTGAATAGGAAAAAGACATCGGCTGTTCGGAAAAGTCGTGAAACCCTGTATCAATTGGTTGACTTTTACACGCTTTTCTATTTGAAGATGGTGGAGCAAAACACCTTTGGAAATCCAAACTTTTGGACGGAACTGCAAGGTAATCAGCTGTTTGCTATTTGGAGCGGCTATGCCTTTGAGATGCTTTGCTTGGCCCATGTCGAGCAAATCAAGGTCGCGTTGGGCATCGCGGGCGTACAGAGCGCGGTTTGTTCTTGGTTCGGCAGCAATGGCGAGGAACATGCACAAATCGACCTTCTGATCGACCGCAACGACAGGACCATTAATCTCTGCGAGATGAAATATTCGGATGGCGATTTTGCCATCGACAAGAACGATGATGATGACTTTAGAGTAAAAGCAAATGTGTTCAAGTCGGCGACCAAGACGCGCAAATCATTGATGTTCACTCTTGTGACCACCGTTGGACTGAAACGAAACAAGTATTCAAGTCGGGTTCAGAAAGTGGTTACATTGGATGATTTGTTTCGCATTTGATGTTTATAATCCGCGTAAACGACAAAAAAATGTTACTTTACGCGGATTATAAGTTTGTTTTTTGGCTGTAAGAACATAAAAATGCCCATTTTCTTGGTCGTGTAAATACAATAATCCGCCGCAATCAGCGTTAAAGCGGCAAAATCAAGTTTTGAATTGACGCAACCCCAATCATTATGAAACATCACTTCTTTCGCCGATGGCTCGTCGCCGTCGGCTTGGTGTTGGCCTGTGTGCCCACTTTCGCGCAGAAGCGCACCATCAGCGGCTATGTGATGGACGCCGCCAGCAAGGAAACCCTCATCGGGGCAACCATTTTCGACAAAAACTCAGGAAAAGGCTGTGCCACAAACAATTACGGCTTCTACACCCTCACCCTCAACCAAGGCGAGGTGGACCTGCAAGTGTCGTATGTGGGCTATACGCAGCAAAACCGCACCTTCGACCTGAAGGAAAACCAAAGCCTCAACTTCGCGCTCGAAACCAACACGACCTTGGACGAAGTGGTTGTGGAAGGCACACGCGCCACGGTGAGTGCCCGCAGTCCGCAGATGAGCGTGGTGGAGCTGCCCGTGCAGCAAATCAAGACCATTCCGACCCTCTTTGGCGAGGCCGACGTGCTGAAGGCCATCCAGCTGTTGCCCGGTGTGCAGAACGGCTCGGAAGGCTCGGCGGGAATGTATGTGCGCGGCGGCGGTCCCGACGAGAACCTGCTGCTCTTGGACGGCGTGCCGGTCTACAACGTCAACCACGCCTTGGGCTTCTTCTCGGTATTCAACCCCGACGCATTGAAAAACGTCACCTTATATAAAGGGAGTTTCCCGGCGCATTTCGGTGGCCGGCTCTCGTCGGTGGTCGACATCCGCATGAAGGAAGGCGACATGCAAAAGTACCACGGCAACTTCAGCATCGGACTCATCTCGTCGAAGTTCAACTTCGAAGGCCCGATTGTGAAGGACAAGCTGTCGTTCAACCTCTCGTTTCGCCGCACCTATGGCGACCTGCTCATCAAGCCCGCGCTGTGGATTGCCTCCGCCGTCAACCCCGAAATGAGCAAGCTGCGGGCTGGCTACAACTTCTACGACTTCAACGGCAAGCTCAACTGGAAGATCTCCGACAAAGACCGCCTCTATCTGAGCTTCTATACCGGCGACGACAACATCTACTTCGGCGTGCGCTACAAGGATTATTCCACTGACGACATCCAATTCAACGACAACATGGGCATCGGTTGGCGCTGGGGCAACAAGGTGGCCTCGCTGCGCTGGAACCATGTGATGTCGCAACGGCTCTTCATGGACGCTTCGGTCAACTACACGCAATACCGCCACCGCCTCAGCATGGACATGAGCGAGGAAACCGTTTATCAGCAATACAACCAAACCGTCAAGGACGAATTTGACATGGCCTACAAGTCGGGCATCAACGACCTGACGGCCAAGGTCGATTTCGACTATACGCCCCTGCCGAACCACGAAATCCGCTTCGGCGGCAACTACACCTACCACATGTTCCGCCCCGAGGTGCAGTCGTACAAGATGACCGAAAGCAACCAAACGGCCATCGACACGACGATGAGCGCGTCCAACGTCTATGCCCACGAGACCGCCCTTTACGCCGAGGACAACATGACCTTCGGCGACATCTTCCGTGTGAACGCGGGCTTGCATTACTCCACCTTCACCGTCGAGGGCAAGACCTACCAAAGCGTACAGCCGCGCCTCAGCGCGAGCGTGATGTTGGCTTCCAACCTGTCGCTCAAGGCGGGCTATGCCTACATGACGCAATACGTCCACCTGCTCAGCAACAGCAGCCTCAGCCTGCCCACCGACCTCTGGGTGCCCGTCACCAAGAACATCGTCCCGATGAACGCCCACCAGTGGTCGCTCGGCGCGTTCTACGAGCTGCCGCGCCTGTTCGACATCTCCGTCGAGGGCTACTACAAGACGATGGACAACCTCTTGGAATACAAGGACGGTGCCTCGTTTTTCGGCTCCAGCGACACTTGGGAGAACAAGGTCAGCATGGGCCGTGGCTGGGCCTACGGCGTGGAACTGCTCGTGCAACGCTCGTTCGGCAAGACGACGGGCTGGGTGGGCTACACTTGGGCACACTCCAACCGCCAGTTCGACCGCGAGGGCATGACGATCAACAACGGCAACGTGTTTCCGGCCAAGTACGACCGTCGGCACGACCTGAGCATCACCGTGCAGCACAAGTTCAGCGACCGCTTCGACTTGAGCGGCACTTGGGTCTTCAGCAGCGGCAACTGCGGCACGCTCGGCACGCAAATCTACGACGGCCTCCCCAACGAGAACGGCTTCTTGACGCAAATCAACGCATTGGAACGCAACAACTTCCGTATGCCGAGCTACCATCGCCTCGACCTTGGCGTGAACTTCCACAAGCAGAAGAAACACGGCATCCGCACTTGGAACATCAGCGTCTATAATGTGTACAACCGCAACAACCCGTGGGTGGTCTATACCGATTACAAATGGGACGAGGCCACGCAAACCGAGAAGAAGACCCTGATGCAAGCCAGCATCTTCCCCATCATACCTTCAGTGAGTTACAGTTATAAGTTTTAATCACAAAACACACAAAACCTACAAAACAATGTTTGATTCCAAAAAAAGCCATTGGCGGCACGCAACCACGTTGCCGCCGGAAAGCGGGCCGGTTGGCCGCTTTCCCCAACCCACAAAAAAGGTTTTGGCAGTTTTGCGGGTTTTGTGACAAATAAAGCAACAAAATGAAAAAAGCATTTGTTTTTACAGCAGTTTATGCAGCAATGGCAATGTTGGTTTCCTGCGAAAAGGAAATCGAGTTCCGTGGCGAGCAAACCGACCCGAAATTGGTCATCAACAGCCTTGTGGCGGCGGGGCAGCCCGTCAAGGCATACGTCAGCAAGAGTTATTTCTTCTTGGACGACGAGGGCAACACGCAAGCCCCTGAGGACGTGGTCGTTTCGCTCTATGTGAACGACGACTTCAAAGGCACCATGCAGCCTTCCATCGACACGCTTTGGAACACCTCTTGGATGATTGACGACGAGGGCAATTACACCCATTCCTATCGCCTCGCCACCGTTTACGGCCACGACTATCTTCCCGAAGTGGGCGACGTGGTCAGAATAGCCGCCTCGGCCAACGGCTACGACGATGCCGAGGGCACGACGAGCGCGTTGCCCAAGGCTGCGGAATGTCAGATGGATGTGGAGGTGACGGGGTGGGACGTTTGGTATCAGCAGGTCTATAATCACAACACCTATGAGTATGAGGACGACAGTGTGCCTTATGCGTCGGGAAACCTGATGCTGACTTTCACCATCACCGACCCCAACCCGGGGAAGACGGACTGCTTCAGGCTCGTCGGCAGCCAACAAAGCCACATCGATTTCGACTACGACGACCCGCTCTTCGAGGCCGGAATGTTGGAAAACGACTTCATTGACGCCAGCGACCTCGACACCCGTCCCGAAGGCGTGTTCACCGACGCGCTTTTTGACGGCGGCTCCTATCGCTTGCAGGTGGAGGCTTACTACCACCAACGGTTTGACGATGGCGTCATCCCCGATGTCGTGCGTGTGCCCATCCTGTTGGAGCACCTCTCGAAGGAATACTACAACTACCTGTACACCCGCGACCAAGGCGAGGAGTTCATGCAGATTTGGGCCGAACCCATCCAGACTTTCAGCAACGTGAACGGCGGCTATGGCGTCGTGGCCGGCAACGCGGTCACTACGCTGTGGGTGGAGCTGCCGATAGGGGAATAAAAAGGCTTTTGAAAGCATGTCATTCCATGCAGAGGCTTGCAGGGAATGGAATCTATGCTTTCAAAAGCCTTTTCCTAACGTTTTTGCTCGGCTGTGTATAGATTCCAAGCGCACATGCCAATGCGAGGAATGACATACCCAGCGGAGCAAAAACAACTTAAAATCATTTCACCGCAGCGGCCCAAGCCTCTATTTCGGCCTTGTCGATGCTGTTGAGCAAACGGCCTTCGCCGAACTTGTAGTCGGGATAGGCGGCTTGCAGGTCTTCGCACGACTTCTTGATGTTGCTGCCGCCCGAGGTGGCGAAGGGCACGATGGTCTTGCCCGTGAAGTCGTTGGCCTCGATGAAGGTGTTGATGATGGTCGGGGCGGTGTACCACCAGATGGGGAAGCCCACATAGACCACGTCGTAGTTGGTGAGGTCCACCTTGCCGCCGTCTTTCAGGGCCGGACGCGAGCTCTTGTCGTTCATTTCGAGCGTCGAGCGCGACTGCTTGTCGCGCCAGTCGAGGTCGGCCTCGGTGTAAGGCGTTTCGGGGGTGATTTCGTAAAGGTCGGCACCGATGATGTCGGCCAATTGTTTTGCGGTCTCACGGGTCACGCCCGAGGCCGAGAAGTAAGTCACTAAAGTCTTCATGGTGTTGTTGTTTTGGGGTTGTTCTTGTTCGGTGACGGTCGCCTCGTCGGTCGTCGAGCCTGCCGAAGCGTCGTTTTCGTTCTTGTTTTGTGCCGTTCCGCAGCCGATTAAGGCGGCTAAGGCCATGATAAATGCCATTTTCTTCATGATGATGTGTTTTGATAAAGTTTGAGTTTGCAAAATTACGGTTTTTTTTCTACTTTTGCAGCTCATTATTCACCAATTAAACACTTTCAAGTATGGATTTAACGAATATCTTGGGTGCGTTGACGGGCAACGATGCCGTCAGCACCATTGCACAAAACCTCAATTTGGACACGAAGCAAGTGTCGTCGGTCATCACCAACGCCCTGCCTTCGCTCCTCGGCGCCATGCAGAAGAACGCCTCCACCGAGGCGGGTGCCGCTGCCTTGGCCCAAGCCCTCGGCGACCATGCCGGCAACGCGGGCAACATCCTCAGCAACTTGAAGACCACCGACCTGACTGATGGCAACAAGATTCTGAGCCACATCTTCGGTGGCAACCTGAACAATGTGTTGGGTGGCATCTCCAAGGCCACAGGCGTGGCCACCAATTCGGTGAGCAAGATTCTCGCCAACATCGCCCCCAGCCTGCTTTCCATCCTCGGCAAGCAGAACGGCACCTCGGGTGCAGCCGGATTGGCTGGCATGTTAGGCGGTCTCCTCGGCGGCAGCTCATCGAGCAGCAGCAGTAGCGGCCTCGGCAGCATCCTTGGCGGCTTAGGCAGCATCTTCGGAAAATGAAAAAAGGCGGTAACACCGCCTTTTTTCATTTTATTCCACAATGGTCATCTCGTCAATCAAGTGCCCCGCGCCGGCGAACTTGTCGATGATGAAGAGCACATAGCGGATGTCGACCGAGATGTTGCGGCAGATGTCGGGGTCGTAGATGAGGTCGCTCATCGTTCCCTCCCAGCAGCGGTCGAAGTTGAGGCCGAGCAGCTGCCCGTCGGCGTTCAGGATGGGACTGCCTGAGTTGCCCCCCGTGGTGTGTACGCTGGCGGTGAAGGCCACATGCATCGTGCCGTCCTTGTCGGCATAGCGGCCATAGTCCTTATTAATATACAGTTCCTTCAGGCGCGGCTCCACCACATAGTCGTAGATGTCGGGGTTCTCCTTCTGCATGATGCCTTCGAGCGTGGTGAAATGCTTGTATTTCATGCCGTCCTTGGGCTTGAAGCCTTCCACCTTGCCATAGGTGACGCGCAGCGTGAAGTTGGCGTCGGGCGAGAATCGTTTGTCGGGCTGCATCTCCATCTGGCCTTTCATATAGAGGCGTTGCAGACGGGCGTTGTCGCTGCCGATGGCGGCGATGTGGCCGTGTACCTCGTTGCGGAAGAACCCGATGAGGCTCTGGTAGACCTTCATCGCGGGGTCGTTGGCCAATTTCTTGGCGTCTTTTGCCTTGAAGCCGTCCAACAGGGCGTTCACCTTGGCCTCGTCGGTGAACATGGATTTGTCGAAGAGCTTGTCGACATAGTCGTCCACGTCCTTGATGTCGTTGAGGAACGCCGGACGGAAGTCGGCGGGCTGGGCCTTCAGGTATTCCGCGAGCAGCATCTTGGCCACGTCGCGGTCGATGGGCTGGTAGTAGTCCTTGAAGAAGCTTTCAGCCGCCGTCTTCAGCGAAGCCACGCTCTTGTCGATGTCGTCTTGGGGGGTGTCCTTGGTCACTTCCGAGAGTTTGGCGAAGCGGCCCGCAAAGCTGACGAGTTCGATGCGCAGTCCGGCCTCGGCCACATAGGTGTAGGCCAACTGGTAAGGCTCCAATTCCTTGTAGTTCTTCTTGAACTGGTTGAGCAGGTCGAGATACATGTAGCGGTTGCGTGCGCCCACGACCCATTGTTGGAACTCGCCTTCAAAGGCGTGTTTCTTCTCCACGCCGTGAAAGTGGTTGATGCCTTCGGTGACGCCCATCCATTTCTTCCAGCCGTTGCCGATGCCGGCGTGCTTCGAGGCGTATTGGATGCGCACCTTGGGGTCTTGCTCCTGATATTTGTTGTAGATGTCCAAGACCTTGCCGCGCAGGTCGACGACGATGGGGTCGATGACGTTGGCCTCTTGGTCGACGGCCACGGCGGGCAGGTATTCGCTCGTGCGGGCGGGATAGCCGAACACGAAGGCGAAGTCGCCCTCGTCGGCGCCTTTCAGCGAGATGTCAAGGTGCTTGGCAGGCTTGTAAGGCACGTTGTCGTGGCTGTAGTCGGCGGGATGGCCGTCCTTGTCGGCATAGACGCGGAAGATGCTGAAGTCGCCGGTGTGACGCGGCCACACCCAGTTGTCGGTGTCGCCACCAAACTTGCCGATGTTGCTCGGCGGGCAGCCCACCAAGCGCACGTCGGTGTAGGTCTCTTCGAGTAGCAGGTAGTATTCGTTGCCCAAGAAGAAAGGCTTCACGCTGACCTTGTAGGCGGTCTCCTTCTCGACGGCGGCCACGATTTTCTTGATGTTGGCGTCCACCTTGGCCTGGCGGTCGGCTTCGGCCATCTCGATGTCGATGCCGTCGAGCACTTGTGCCGTCACGTCGCGCATCTCGCGCAGGAAGATGACGCTGAGTCCGGGGCAGGGCAGCTCCTCGTCACGGTTCATGGCCCAGAAGCCGTTGGTGAGGTAGTCGTGCTCCACCGAGCTGTGCCGCTGGATGTAGCCGTAGCCGCAGTGGTGGTTGGTGAGCAGCAGGCCTTGGTCGCTGACGATCTCGCCCGTGCAGCCGCCGCCAAAGAGCACGATGGCGTCCTTCAGGCTGCTGTGGTTGATGCTGTAGATGTCGTCAGCCGTGATGCGCATACCCATCTCCTGCATCTCTTTTTCGTTGTATTGCAGCAGCATGGGAATCCACATGCCTTCGCCGGCAAAGAGGAAGGCGGGGAAAAGGACCAATAAGGTCAAAAAAGGGAGTTTTTTCATATCAAAGTGTTTGAAGTTAGAATTTTGTGCAAAGATAGGCCTTTTTCTGTATTTTTCAGTCCCAAAAATACAAGAAACTCACCACGCGGCAGAACCATTCGCGCCACCAC
>CALFIT010000141.1 GCA_937877465.1 uncultured Bacteroidales bacterium
AGTTAAGGATGATAAGGAAGACAAATTGTATCCTCCTTCACGTGCAATCAATTTGCTCCGTTCCCAAGCCGTATTTTTGTCTGAAAAAGATGAGAAACTGGAGAAATTCCTGGAACAAAACAATATAAAAGTAAGACATACCAACATATGCCAGCATTGCAGCTATGAGGGAAATGTGACCATCATAAACTCAAACTTTTCATACACCCATCACGATCAGCTGATTTGCAAGGATTGTGCCGAAGAGACAATCAAAAGAGAACTGCAACTTAGAGGATACAATAAAAAGGTTTTTAGAAATTTCAAAAAGGTATTGGAAAAAACCGGAAACCTTGATGATGTTTTGAAAATGCTTTCCCCAAGGTTTGATCCCTTGGCAAACTCCAATCTGACATTGTTCGACAAGATAAATGTTCACGATTCCAAGATTCCGAAAATAGCCATGAAAAGGCTTAAATTACCAAAAGAGTTTAAAAAAGTGATTATAAGGGATAAAAACCAGTACCTTTTGCCTGTCCAATATCTTGCACTGAGGGCCGGACTTCTAAAGGATGAAAATCTCCTGGTTGTTTCAGCGACAGGAAGTGGAAAGACTTTGGTTGGAGAGCTTGCAGGTGTTCCAAAGGCGCTGAATGGTGAAAAATTCCTATTTTTAACACCTCTTGTCGCACTTGCAAACCAAAAATACAGAGAGTTTAAACGAAAATATGAACCTCTCGGGCTTAAAGTGGCAATCAAAGTTGGAAGAAACAGAATCAAGGCAAAAGGAGAATTAAAGCTTCCGGATTCAGACATCAGGGATGCGGACATTGTTGTTGGAACATATGAAGGAATAGACTTTCTGATTCGCTCAGGAAAATCAGAGCTGTTGAATGATTTGGGACTTGTTTTAATAGATGAAATCCACACCATATCAGATGAGGAAAGAGGTTTGAGATTAAACGGATTAATAAAACGTCTGGAACATCTCTTCCCAAATACCCAGATAATAGGATTGTCTGCAACGGTTAAAAATCCTAAAAAACTGGCAAAGGACTTCAATATGAAACTTGTACAATATAATGAGCGTCCTGTTCCACTTGAACGTCATATAATCTTTGTTAGAGGAGATGTTGAAAAAAGGCTCCTGATCCGCAGACTTGTCAAACAGGAATTTTATACAAAATCATCAAAGGGATTCAACGGACAGACCCTGATATTTACAAACTCCCGTCGAAAGACTCACAAACTGGCAAATTTCCTATCAAACAAGGGAATCAACGCATCCGCATATCATGCCGGTTTGTCATATTATAAAAAGGAAAGGATAGAGAAAAACTTTGCAAAGGGAAAGATAACAGCAGTTGTGACAACAGCTGCACTTGCAGCAGGTGTGGATTTTCCAGCCTCACAGGTAATCTTCGAATCATTGATCATGGGAAACAAGTGGATAAGTCCAAATGAATTTTCACAAATGCTTGGAAGAGCTGGAAGGCCAAGTTATCATGACAGGGGACTTGTTTATCTAATCCCGGAGATTGGAAATGAATTCGACGGGGAAAGTGAGGAAACCGTAGCCCTCGACCTTCTTGAAAGTGATGTTGAAAACATTTATGTTGATTATACAGAGGATGGAACCCTTGAACAAATACTTGCCGATATATCATCAAAGTCCATAAGCAATATCAAGGAACTTGAGGAATACTATAGAAATATTGAAGTTCCAATTGATTTAATTACAGCACTTGACGATGAAAGGCCTCGAGTTTGACCAATTCCCGCGCATGACGTGGCACGACGCCATGAAATACTACGGCTCCGACAAGCCCGACATCCGCTTCGGGATGAAGTTCGTGGAACTCAACGACGTGGCCAAAGGCAAAGGCTTCGGCCTCTTCGATAACGCCGAGTTGGTGGTGGGCATCTGCGCCGAAGGTTGCGCCGAATACACCCGCAAGCAACTCGACCAACTGACTGACTTTGTGAAGCGTCCGCAAGTGGGTGCTGGCGGCATGGTCTATATCAAATACAACGCCGACGGCACGTTCAAGTCGTCGGTGGATAAGTTCTACACTCCCGAAGATTTGAAGGTCATCGCCGAGAAGTTCGGTGCCAAGCCTGGCGACCTGATGCTCATCCTCTGCGGCGAGGCCATGAAGACGCGCGTGCAACTCAACGCCCTGCGTCTTGAGATGGGCAACCAGCTCGGCCTGCGCAAGCCTGACGAATATGCGCCGCTGTGGGTCATCGACTTCCCGCTTTTGGAATGGGACGAGGAGACGCAACGCTACTACGCCATGCACCACCCCTTCACCGCGCCCAAGCCCGAAGACGAGGCCTTGCTCGACGACCCAAGCAAGTGGGGCGACATCCGCGCCAACGCCTACGACATCGTGATGAACGGCGTGGAGGTCGGCGGCGGCTCCATTCGTATCCACGACCGCACCTTGCAGAACAAGATGTTCCACACGCTCGGCTTCACCGACGAGAAAGCACAGGAGCAGTTCGGCTTCCTGATGGGCGCCTTCGAGTTTGGCGCACCGCCTCATGCCGGTCTGGCCTTCGGCTTCGACCGTCTTTGCTCCTTGTTCGGCGGCGCCGACTCCATCCGCGACTTCATCGCCTTCCCGAAGAACAACGCCGGACGCGACGTGATGAGCGGCAGCCCCGCCCCGATTGCGCAAGAGCAGTTGGACGAGTTGCAGATTGCTTTGAATTTGAAGATTTAAAACCTGAATATGAAAAGACTATTAGTCCTTACCGGTGGCGGCGATTGCCCGGGCTTGAACGCCGTCATTCGCGCCATCGTCAAACGCGCTGCCCAAGAACAGGATTGGGAAGTGCTCGGCAGCATACAGGCCTACAACGGCATCCTGTGGGAACCCACCGAGGTCGTCAGGCTGACGCCCGACGTGGTGCGCGGCATCCACTTCCGTGGCGGCACCATCATCGAGACCACCAACAAGGGCGGCCCGTTCAACTGGCCCGTCAAGAACAACGACGGCACTTGGACCACTGTGGACCGCTCCGACGAGATGCTCCGCAAGTTGCAATACATGGGCATCGACGCGGTCATCAGCATCGGCGGCGACGGCTCGCAGCGCATCTCGCAGAAGCTCTACGAGAAGGGCTTGAACATCATCGGCGTGCCCAAGACCATCGACAACGACCTCTCGTCGACGGAATGCACTTTCGGCTTCCAGACCGCCGTGCAAATCGCCACTGAGGCCGTCGACAAGCTCGTCACCACGGCGGCCTCGCACAACCGCGTGTTTGTCCTCGAAGTGATGGGCCGCGACGCGGGCTGGATTGCCTTGCATAGTGCCATTGCCGGTGGCGCCGAGGTGTGCCTCCTGCCCGAGTTCCCCTACGACATCAACATCGTGAAGGAACGCTTGGAACGCCGCTTCAAGCACGACCGTGGCTTTGCCGTGGTGGTGGCTTCGGAAGGCGCACGGCCCAAGGACGGCCAGCAGGTGTTTGAAATCAGCACCGAGGTGGGCTATGAGAACAAGAAGTTGGGCGGCATTGGTCGCCGTTTCATCGAAGAGATGAAGGCGGCGGGCTTCACGCATGACATGCGCGAGACCACCCTCGGCCACCTGCAACGCGGCGGCGTGCCGATGGCCTACGACCGCGTTTTGTCAGCCGAGTTTGGCGTGAAGGCCTTCGAGATGGTATTGGCCGGACAGTTCGGGCAGATGGTGGCCTACCGTCACCCCGACATCGTGGCCGTCTCCCTGAAGGAAGCCGTCGCCAAGCCCAACCTTGTCACCATCGACAGCGACTTGGTGCGCACCGCTATGGGTTTGAACATCTCACTCGGAATCTGACCATGAAAGTATCGGTCATCCCAACAGCACAGCAAGCCCAAGGCATCGATTTCGGCGGAAAGACCGCCGTCGTGATCGATGTCTTGCGGGCCACTTCGGTCGTCACTACCGCCTTGGACAACGGCGCCCGCGAGGTCGTTCCCGCATCGACGGTGGAAGAGGCGCAAAGCCTTTATGCTCAATCGGCGCCCTCACCTCACCCTCACGGGCGCAAAGCCCACGTGGTCGGCGCTTATAAGGCGGTATGTAATGCCGTCAGCCTCGCCCTCGAAGGCAAGCCGCCTGCCGGAGCCGTGGATATGTCCGTAATAGCACTCCCTTACGCCGTAATCATGAAGAAGCGCAACCATCTCTTTTGAGTAAAATTTCCCGTAAAACGGCGGATAATGAAGGAAAACCACCCGCTCCTCAGCCTCTCCCGCGGCCTTAAGGCTGGCTTCAAGTCTAATTACCTCTCTTGCCATTATCTTTTTATCGTGCTCCAAGGCGTTTTCCGTCGGGCAGAACCAGCCGCGGGTTCCGCAGACGGCGGTATTGCCATAGAAAAAGCAGTTATTGTTGAGAATTTCGATAGTGTCAAGACTGTTTTCGGAAAAGAAGCGCTTCGCCGCCGTGGCGGTAGACCACCAGAGGTCGTGATTTCCCTTAAGAATTATCTTTTTTCCGGGAAGCGCGTTTATAAACCGGAAGTCCTCAAGGCAGTCACGGAGCTCCATGCCCCATGTCAGGTCCC
>CALFIT010000142.1 GCA_937877465.1 uncultured Bacteroidales bacterium
TTTTTTATCGTTACATCATCGCTTTTGCCCAATTGTTTGAGGAAATAGCGCACTTCCGCGAGGTTGCCGAAACGGAATCCGCCCATCGACTGGGCAACGGTGACATGGAGGCCGCGCTGTTCCAATTCGTAGGCCACTTGCATGGTCTCCTCGTTGGTACGAGTAAGGATGGCCGTACTGCCCTGTACTTTGATTTCTGTATTGTGCAAAGACTTGATTGTCATTACATTGCCTTCTTCACCCGTGACTGAATGAACGGTAGCATGTTTTAGACGGCCAGGAATGCGCAGCACAAAACGGTTGGCACAGTCAACCACAGCTTTGGCAGAGCGGTAATTGTCGGTCATCTCGTACAGTTTGGCACCATCCTGACTTACAAGCGATTGCATATATCTTGAATCGGAACCACGGAAGGCATAGATGTTTTGGTCGTCGTCGCCAACGGCTATGACGCGCATCTCCTCGTTCTGCCGCATCAGGGCCTGCACCAAGCGGAAATCGTCTTGCCCCATGTCCTGCGCTTCGTCGATGACGAGCACGCTCTTGGCAATCTTCGACGGCTCGACTTCGCCTTTTTCAATCATCTCAGCCGCATGGCGCACCACGTCTTTTGCCTCGTCTAAGTTCCCTTGCTTGCCGACAAGGTCAAAGCTGTAGGAGTGGAAAGTCTTGATTTCCACATAGTGTGCGGCATTGCCCACCAAGTCGATAAGGCGTTTCTTGAACTCAGTGGCGGCGGCTCTCGAGAAGGTGAGCATCAGCAATTGCTCATGTTTTACGTCTTCAAGCAACAGCAACGACGCCAACTTGTGTACCAGCACCCGTGTCTTGCCGCTTCCCGGTCCGGCCGCCACCACGATGTATTTAGACTGCTTGTCGTCGATGATCTCGCATTGGCGATGGGAAAGCCCGCCAAAGAGTTTGTCGTATTTTGCCGGCGTGATGTTCAGGTCGATCTGCGTACGACGTTCATCCTTAAAATATTGGTTGATGAACTTGCGGAAGTCCATAGTGAAATAGTCGTTGACGAATTGCAAAGCGGCATTGTAGTCGCGAACCATCAGGTTGGCATATTCGCCCACGATATGGATTTGGCGTATGCGCTGCTTATAGAACTCGTCCAACAGGCGGTACTGCTCCTTGCCATAACGGGTGCGGCGGTCGGCAATCCGACTTATCTTCATGGTGTTGTAGATGACGATGAAACCTCCCTCTATCTTCATCAGCTCTGTCTTGGTGAGATAAAGCAGGGCTTCCTCGATGTCGGCGATGACGGGCTTCTCCTTGTCGTTGAACACCGTTTCCTGTTGGTTAGCAATAAACTGCTTAAGCAACTCGACGACCGAAAAGTTCACGAGCGTCATCTCCTTGCTCTGGTCACGTTCGGCATTGAGCTTGTCAACGATGAAACGGCAAATCTCCATGCGTCGTTCAAACCGAGCCAAAATGACTTCCAGCGATGCCTGCAAACAGACTTTCACGCTGCCGCTGTATCCATGTTCCTGTTTGTGGATATAGCCTTTTAGCGAGAGGAAATGAAGCAACATCCTCATCCGTTTGATATTGGAGTAGGTAAGGCCGGCTTTATGGGCTTCTTCGTTCAACTCCTTATA
>CALFIT010000143.1 GCA_937877465.1 uncultured Bacteroidales bacterium
ACAGGGGTTTCCAAGAAACCACAAACTTCTGCCTTATTTAGAGCCTGAGTAAATACCACAAAAAAAATCGAAAAATCGTTTGCCGAAACAGAAATGATGATTACCTTTGCAATCTCAAAACCAACGAATGGTTTTCTCCATCCAAACAGCACGTTTTAAATCTTTAAATTTTTGAATCTTTAATCATTAAATACTACACACTATGGAAATTACAGGAAAAGTGGTCAGACTCGGTAATCTGACCGAAGGAACCAGCGCCCGTGGCCCGTGGCGCAAACAAGAACTCATCATCGAGACCGAGGAACAATATCCCCGCACGGTTTGCCTGATCTGTTGGACGAACCAAATCGACGAGATCCAGAAATTCGCGCCCGGACAGACCATCAAGGCGCAGATTGAGATTTCGTCGCGCGAATTCAATGGAAAATGGTATACCGACGTGCGGGTGTGGCGTTTCGACCCCGTCGGCGCCGCCGTACCTGCGGCTGCCGCCCCGGCACAACCTGCCCAGCAGCCTGCGATGCACCAAACGCCTCCCGCAGCTGCTCCTGCACCGGACTTCTATCCTCCGGCGGGCGACGACAGCGTGGACGACCTGCCCTTCTAAACATTATGTTAAATTCACAAATCCTCAATAACGACACTATTTGCGCCCTTGCCACGCCACACGGCATGGGCGCAATCGCTGTTGTACGTGTGTCGGGACCCGAGGCCGTTACCATTGTAAGTCAAATATTTACACAAAATAACAAGCCTTTTGACTTGGAAAAGATGGTCGCAAATAAAGCCTATTACGGGCATATTGTGGATCACGGAAAACTACTTGACGAGGTGCTGGTAACGTTTTTCCGAGCCCCCCACTCTTTCACTGGCGAAGACTCGTCCGAAATCAGCGTACACGGCTCGGTTTACATCCAGCAGAAACTGCTTCAGGTGCTGATTGCGCACGGCTGTCGCATGGCCGAAGCCGGCGAGTTCACGCGCCGCGCCTTCGTCAACCGCAAGTTCGACCTTGCCCAAGCCGAAGCCATCGCCGATTTGATTGGTTCGGAAAGCGAAGCCGCCCACCGCGTGGCCATCAACCAACTTAAAGGCGGATTTTCCAAGGAACTTCAAATGCTACGCTCCAAGTTATTGGAAATGACTTCTTTAATGGAACTTGAGTTGGATTTCTCAGAGGAAGATGTGGAGTTTGCCGACCGAAGCCAGCTGCGAGCCTTACTTGACGAGACATTGGCTCATGTCAACCGACTCAAGGATTCGTTTCGCTTGGGAAACGCCATCAAGAACGGCATTCCCGTGGCCATTGTGGGTCAAACTAACACGGGTAAAAGCACCCTGTTGAACGCCCTTCTGGGTGAAGACCGCGCCATTGTGAGCGACATTGCCGGCACCACCCGCGACACGATTGAGGAAACGCTGAACATCAACGGCATCCTCTACCGCTTCATCGACACGGCCGGACTCCGCCAAACCGACGAGACCATCGAGAAAATCGGCATCGAACGCTCGTATAGGAAGATTCATGAAGCGACGGTCGCCATCGGTATGTTGGACGCCACAAAAGACTATGTATCAATACTTTCGTCGGCCAATGCGATTGCCGGAAAGGTCAATCTGAAGCAACAACAACTTGTCTTGTGTATTAATAAGGTGGACACGTTAGCCGACCAAGGCGCGGTTCTCTTAGAACAACTGCGCCATGATTTGGGCAACGACGAAATCAAAATCATCCGCCTTTCGGCCAAGTACGGTTTCGGCCTGAACGACCTTTACAACACCCTGAAACACAGCCAGCCCCTCGCCTGCCCCGATGCCACTTTGGTGACCAATGTGCGGCATTATGAGGCTCTGCTTCATGCTTCCGAAAGCCTCAAATCAGTTAAAGAAGGACTTGAAATGAATGTTCCTACTGACTTGGTTTCGCAAGACTTACATGAAGCATTATATTACCTTGGAAGCATCACGGGTGAAATCACGACGACCGAGGTTTTGGGAACCATTTTTTCCAGATTCTGCATCGGAAAGTAATATAAATTTCCCATGAATACATTAGCTTAGTTCTTTGTAGAGGTGTGAGAACACACCCCTACAAAGAACAGCATTGTTCGGAGAAGCCTTACTTCTCCACTTCCTTCTTCAGGCGCTCCGTCAGCATGGGGACGATCTTGTGCAGGTCTCCCACGATGCCAAGGTCGGCGACGCTGAAGATGGGCGCAAACTTGTCCTTGTTGATGGCGATGATGAAGTCGGACTCTTCCATGCCGGCCAAGTGCTGGATGGCACCGCTGATGCCACAAGCCATGTAGAGGTTCGGGCGGACGGTCTTACCCGTCTGACCGACTTGTCTCTCATGGGGCATCACGCCGTTATCGACCATGGCGCGGCTCGACGAAACCTGTCCGCCAAGCACGTCGGCCAAAGCCTGCAACTTGTCGAAGCCTTCCTTGTTGTGGACGCCACGACCGCCCGAAACCAAAATCTTGGCGTCGGCGATGTCCACCATAGCCTTGTCTTCACGGATGGTCTCGACGAGCTTCACCTTGAACTTGGTGGTGTCAAATTTCGGGACGAAATCTGTTACAGTGCCTTGACGGCCTTCCTCGCGCTGGCGTTTCTGCATCACGCCCGGGCGCACGGTCGACATCTGCGGACGGTTGTTCGGGCAGATGATGGTGGCCATCAGGTTGCCGCCGAAAGCGGGACGTGTCATGCGGAACTGTGGCTCACCTTTGCTCTTCTCGTCGCTGACGACTTCGAGTTTGGTGCAGTCGGCGGTGAGGCCGGTCTTCAGGCGCGAGGCGATGCGCGGTGCCATGTCGCGGCCAATGGTGGTGGCACCATAAAGCACGATGCTCGGTTTGCGCTCCTCGATGATCTGGTTGACGACCTGCGCATATTGCTCGGTCAAGTAGTCCTTCAGTTCGGGCGTGTCGACGACGATGACCTCGTCGGCACCAAATTCAATCAGTTTCCGGGCTTGGTCCTTGATGCCGCAGCCCAGCAGCATGGCGACGACCTTCTCACCGAGCGTGTCGGCGAGGTCGCGGGCCTTACCTAAAAGTTCGTATGCAACGGATTGGATGACACCCTCACGTTGTTCTGCGAAAACGAATACGTTCTTAAAATCTTTCAATTCCATGGCTGTGACTTTTAGATGATGTGTTTTTCTTTCAGTTTGTTGACAATCAGCTCGACGGCTTCTTCCTCGCTCACTTCGTGGACTTCGCCGGGTTCCTTCATGGCTTTGGGGAACGACTGGAACACCTTGGTGGGCGAACCGGCCAAGCCGAGTTTGCTCTCATCGACGTCGATCTTGTCGGCGCCCCACACTTCGACTTCCTTGTCGTAGGCCTCAACGATGCCGCTGACGGTCATGTAACGCGGTTCGAAGGCCGAGGCCAACACGGTCAAGACGCACTTGCCTTCCACTTCGAGCACTTGGACGCTGTCTTCGTTCTCCTTGTGGACCAACAGGTTGCCGTTGTCGAGTTTTTTGGCGTCGCAGACATACGACACCTGAGGCAGGCCGAGGTGCTCGGCCAATTCGGGACCCACTTGCGCGGTGTCGCCGTCGATGGCTTGACGACCGGCAATGATGAGGTCGTAGTCCAACGTGCGGCAGAGGCCCGACAAGGCGTATGACGTGGCCAAGGTGTCGGCACCCGCAAACTTGCGGTCAGAGAGAAGGATGGCGCGGTCGGCACCCATGGCGAAAGCCTCGCGCAGGATGACGTCGGCCTGGGCCGGGCCCATCGAGATGACGGTGACCTTGGCACCGAATTGGTCTTTCAGACGCAAAGCGAGTTCAAGGCCGCCCTTGTCGTCGGGGTTCATGATGCTCGGTACGCCTTCACGAATCAGCGTGCCCTTTACCGGATCAATCTTGATTTCGGTGGTATCCGGAACTTGTTTTACACAAACGATGATATTCATATACTTCCCTCCTATTATTTGAACAATTGACCGGCAATGACCATGCGCTGGACTTCCGATGTGCCTTCATAAATCTCCGTAATCTTGGCGTCGCGCATCATGCGCTCGACGGGATACTCACGCGTGTAGCCGTAGCCACCGTGGAACTGCACGGCCTTGGTTGTTACTTCCATAGCAGTTTCGGCGGCAAAGAGTTTGGCCATGGCCGCATCAGCCGAATACGGGATGCCCATGTCCTTCTTCCAAGCGGCGCTGCGCACCAACAGACGGGCGGCCTCGACCTTGGTCTTGAGGTCGGCCATCTGGAACTGCGTGTTCTGGAACTGGGCGATGGCCTTGCCAAACTGCTTGCGTTCCTTGGTGTATTTAACCGTTTCATCCATAGCACCTTGGGCGATGCCAAGGGCTTGCGAGGCGATACCGATACGGCCACCGTCCAAGGTCTTCATGGCGATGTTGAAGCCCTTGCCGAGCGGGCCGAGTTGGTTTTCCTTCGGCACTTCGCAGTTCTCGAAAATCAATTCGCAGGTCGCGCTGCCACGGATACCCATCTTCAGTTCCTTCTTGCCGATGCTGAAGCCGGGCATGCCCTTCTCCACGATGAAGGCGGAGATGCCCTTCACGCCTTTCGACTTGTCGGTCATGGCCATGACGATGAACACGTCGGCGTAGGCCGCGTTGGTGATGAAGATCTTCGTGCCGTTGAGGATCCACTTGTCGCCAGCATCGACGGCGGTCGTCTGCTGCATGGCGGCATCGGTGCCGGCGTTGGGTTCGGTGAGGCCGAAAGCGCCGATCCATTCGCCCGAGGCGAGCTTGGGCAGATACTTCATCTTCTGATCCTCCGTGCCGTTCTCCAAGATGGGAGCAATGCACAAGGAGGTGTGAGCCGAGAGGATGACGCCGGTGGTGGCGCACACTCTCGATAACTCTTCGACGGCCATGATGTACATCTGGACCGTTCCGCCTGCGCCGCCGTATTGCTTCGGCACGGGAATGCCCATCAAACCGAGCTTGCCCATCTTCTCGACGGTCTCGATAGGATAGCGTTCCTGTTCATCGACTTCGGCAGCCAAAGGCTTTACTTCGTTCTCCGCAAACGAGCGTATCATTTGCAGGAAAAGCTGTTCTGTCTTTGAATAACTAAAATCCATTTTGTTCAGTTTTCAGTTACCAGTTTTCAGTTATCAGTTATCAATTCTCCAAATCGGAAACTGACAACTGATAACTGCCAACTGCCAACTAATTAATACTTATAGAATCCTTCTCCAGTTTTGCGACCGAGCAATCCGGCGCGCACCATCTTCCTCAGCAAGGGATGAGGACGGTACTTCGGGTCGCCGAACTCTTTGTAGAGCACTTCCATGATAGCTAAGTTGACGTCGTTGCCGATGAGGTCGGCCAAGGCCAAGGGACCCATCGGGTGGTTGGCGCCCAGCATCATGCACTTGTCGATGTCCTCCGCGCTGGCGATGCCGTCGGCTAAGATGCCGACCGCCTCGTTGATCATGGGGATGAGGATGCGGTTGACGACGAAGCCGGGGGCTTCCTTCACCTCGACGGGCTGCTTGCCGATGGAGGTGGCAAGGTCGACGATGCACTTGGTCACCTCGTCGCTTGTGAGCTGGCCCTTAATGACTTCCACCAGGGCCATGCGGTCGGCGGGGTTGAAGAAGTGCATGCCGATGAACTGGGACGGACGGCTCGTGCAGGCGGCGATTTCGGTGATCGACAGCGAGGACGAGTTGGTGGCGAAGACGGTCTCTGGCTTGCAGATCTTGTCAAGCTCCATGAATACGTCTTTCTTCAGTTGCATCTCCTCGACGGCTGCCTCGATGACGAGGTCGGCATCGGCGAAGGTGGCGTAGTCGGTGGTGGTGCTGATGTTGTTCAGCAGGGCATCGACGGCCTCTTGGGTCATCTTGCCCTTCTCGACGAGCTTGCCGTAGCCCTTCGAGATGGAAGCCATGGCCTTGTCGAGGCTGGCTTGTGTGCGGCTCTTCATGACGACGGGCATCTTGGCGGCGAATGCCTTCACGATACCCTTGGCCATGGTGCCGGTTCCGATAACACAGATTTTCATGATGTTTGGAATTTAATGATTTGAAATTTAATGATTTGATTTATAAACTGTTATTATTGTATAGTTATTTTATTCCATTGCTAATGATGTCGTTCCAAGCCGTTTTGTGCTGGAACTTCACCGTTTCGTCATGTTTCAACAATTCAACGTATTTGTCGATGAACTCTGCCGGGTCATTAAGAAGCCGCAGATAGTATTTCAATGTGGTATAAACGCCATTTACAATCACCTGACAACCATGTATTTGGCTTATGCGAGCCACTTCTTTCTCTATGCCGTCCCAATCGGCGGTGTCCATGTTGGCGGTGGTCAGCAGGTAGTATCGGTCAGTGTTATGCACCTTGAATTTCTCGTAAGCGTCTTTTACCAATTGGACAGTGATTGGGATTTCGTGCTTGATCTCCACTCCCTCAAACGCACTACCGTTCTTGTTGTTCACATCAATATCACCAATTCTGCCTGACTGCGAGTCTGCCGAATTGTGAGATTCGAGGGGGCAAAGGGTCTTATCTTTGTATCGTGTAAACCCATTCATCAAACATTGATAAATGGCATACATTGCCAGCACAGGCAGTCTTGACGCACCTTGCTCGGTATAGGGATATGAAAAGTGCTTTTTTAGCAACTTAACAATGTCTGCTATCGAAAGGCAAAATGGAGTTACCAATTGGCTGTTGTTGTCTTCATTCATAGTCATTGAATTAGATTTCCTCTAACTGCATCAATCTTTACCGAAGTTGAAAAACTCATAGTTTTCAGATTAGAAACTAATTGATTGATGTCTTCTGAGTTACAATCGATTATCTCATCAAGTCCCATAATATCTCCGCTTTGTATTTTTGCTTTCTGGACATTCGCTTCGTGTGTGTCCATAGTCAATAAATAACACTTTGAACGTCGATAAATGTATTTCAATGCCACCGCTTCCAAGTCTGCTTGCTTATATCTCTCACGCAAGCTGGTCTTGAGAGAGAGACTAACGGGAATTGCACGATTGTACAATAAGGTGTCAAAATTTACATTCGGGACAAAAGCCACCTGTGCTTGAGTATAGAATGGCTTTATGCCTTCACGATAAAGCAACGTATATATTATATACTCAAAAACGTTTCCATGAAGTGTTGGTCTGTTCGCTTTTTCAAGAGCTGTCCAATACTTTTGGACATATTCTTGTGGAGTTTTGTATTCAATAGACATAAATGTCTGACCATTGATAAGGTTGTCGAACAATTGTGTAGTTGTTGATTCCTTTTTTGCTATTCCTTGGTTTACCAATTCTCCCATAAGTTTTTCCTTTATTAATTTATGCGTTTTATTATTTGTTCTGCTGTCGCTTGAATTGCAGGGACTGCCACTGAATTTCCAAACTGTTTATACGCAGAGGCATCAGACACCGCAATGATGAAATTATCAGGAAAGCCTTGCAATCGAGCCCATTCACGAGGTGTCATCCTTCGCCAACCATCTCGGTTTACCTCTCCCTTAATGTTGGTTACTGGAGTAAAATCATCCAATCGCTTGTCTATAACTATGTTTCTCTCTCGTCCCATGCCTCCAACTACAATAGCATTGGCTACGCCATCATCAGGGATTATCTCATATCCGAATCCATTACCCTTACTTTCGTGTCTTCTACGATGTTCTATAAGCGTATGAATATATTGGGTCGAAAGGTAGTATTTAGCAGAGACTACTTCTTTTTCACGAATATCAATAAAGCGTTTGGTGTTATCTGTCGGTAAAGGATAAGTAAACTCATTCACGCCCATATCATTGCGAAAGCCCACTATATAAACTCTTTCACGATGTTGTGGAACTCCAAAATTCATTGCGTTGACAATTTGTGGATTAGGAACATAGTACCCCAATTCGTTACGCAATACATTCAAAATAACCTCTATTGTTTTACCCTTATCGTGTATCATTAGCCCTTTCACATTCTCAAGAAAGAATGCTTTTGGCTGTTTGCGTCTAATAATTTCAGCCACATCGAAAAATAGTGTGCCACGAGTTTCCTCAAAGCCACGCTTTTTGCCTGCCAACGAAAACGCTTGGCACGGGAAACCTGCACAAAGCACATCAAAGTTATCAGGAATGTAGTTTTTTGTTGATTCCTTTGTTATGTCACCAAAAGGCATTTCACCATAATTGGCAAGGTAGGTCTCTTGCGCCTTTGCATCGAATTCCGATGAATAAACACATTTTCCACCAAGGTTCTGCATAGCAATACGGAATCCTCCAATCCCCGCAAAAAGGTCGATAAACGTGAACTTGGGGTTCTCCGGCGCAGGGAAAGGCACATTGAAGAAGTCGGAGAACAGTCCGTATTGGCCAGGGTCTTCGGCAGCCATCCACACCTGATCGTCAGACCATTCCTCAACGTCAATCGGCTGGCGGGCTTCCTTCCTCGAAAGGAACTCGCGGATGGCGGCGACGATTTCAGCCTGTTCCTCCCTGCCCACCTCATCCCTATGATTGTGAAGGAAATGGCTCAGCACCGCCATCTGGTTCTCGTAGGAGGTCTCGCCATACAGCCTCACGCCGTTTTCCGCGTCCACCTCTTCGGGGAAATCCACCAAT
>CALFIT010000144.1 GCA_937877465.1 uncultured Bacteroidales bacterium
GATACGCATGGTTTTGGCCGAAATGAAAAGGGAAGGATATTTCAAGGAACCGTGAAGCTGATTCCATAATTTTACTATTTTTGCAATCCAATCAAACAATGCAAGCACTATGGAAACCCTAAACTTGAAACTATATACGGTAGGCCATTCCAACCAGTCGTTGGAGGAGTTTCTTTCGTTGCTGCAACGACACGGCATCAACTGCATCGTGGATGTCAGGAGCGTGCCGGCAAGCAAGTACGCGCCGCAGTTCAACGAAGAGAACCTAAAGTATTTCTTAAAGTCCTTCGACATCCAATACCTGCATTTTGGCTATGAGTTTGGCGCCCGGCGCACCGACTGCATTGACGATGACGGTCAGGTGAATTTTGAAACGGCGGTCACGACACCTTTGTTCCAACAGGGTGCGGAACGGCTGAAAAAAGGTTTGGAAAAAGGCTTCCGCATCGCATTGATGTGCTCGGAGGCCGACCCCTTGGAATGTCACCGTTTCTCGATGATTTCCAGATATTTCCAAAATCAAGGAATAGAAGTCTTACACATCTTGAAAGATGCAAATCTGGTCACTCAAAGCGACGTGGAAAAAAGGATGGTGGATGAGTTTCTCCATTCGAGGAAACACCATCTTGCCGAAATAGACGAATTGTTTGGCACCTACACCGCCGAAGACCAATTGGCGGATGCCTACAGACTGAAAAACAAGGAAATAGGTTATAAACCCGCATTGCAGACGGAAGGAGCATATTGACATGATTACACTTTACACCATAGGTTTTACCAAGAAAAGTGCCGAACGGTTTTTCGGCTTGCTACGCGACAACGGTGTCAAACAACTCGTCGACGTACGCATCAACAACAGCAGTCAATTGGCTGGCTTCGCCAAAGGCAAGGACTTGGAGTTTTTCGTTAACGAGATTTGCCACATTCCTTACCAACACATCGTCGACTTCGCGCCCACCAAAGAACTTCTTGACCAATGGCACAAGAACGAGGTGACATGGACGGAGTATGAAGAAATCTACACCAAGATGCTAAAAGACAGGGAAATCGTCAAGAAATACGGCGTCAAGTCGTTCGACGGCGCGTGTTTCCTTTGCAGCGAAGACACCCCCGAGCAATGCCACCGGCGCCTGTTGGCTGAATATATGAAAGAACACAGCAAAGAGGAAGTCCGTATAGTCCATTTAATCTGAAGGCAATGGAAAAGCATTTCATCTGTTTGGCCAATTCCTATAAACATGGAGGCCGATGCGTCGCAGGCATTGAAGTCGTCCCGCAATCGAACGGGAGTCTTGACATTGTCCGCCATGGTGATGGTCGCCCGCGATGGATACGGCCGGTTTCGATGTCGGCCAATGGTGAAATCCCCAACCACTTGGCCGAGAGTTTCAAGATTTTCTCCTTGGTCAAACTAACCGATGTCGAGCCTTGTCCCGACAAGGCACATTCAGAAGACGTGCATTGTTCGCGGATGGAAATTTGCCCCCTCGAGCTTTCTCCCACAAAAGCATTCTTGGACCAACTCATTGACACACGGCATCAAGCTGTCTTTTATTACCGTGGAAAAGCCATTCCTGCCACGATGATCGACCGGCTTGATTATTCTTTGATGCTGATTCATCCTGAAAACGTTAGCGCTTATTGCGACGAAGAAAGAGAAAGCTCAAAGTATCGGATGAAGTTCACCTATTTTGGCGCAAACTACGATTTTCCTATCACCGACCCTGTCTTCTTGGAACAGTTCAAAAATAATCCCGAGATCTATTCTGATTTGAACGGGGTTTATTTGGTGTTATCATTAGGCTTGGAGTTCGAAGGTTTTCATTTCAAATTGGTTGCTGCCGTGGTGTTTCCGAAAGATTGGGATGCCACTGAAAAAGCACAACCCGATGACGAGATCGACCTGTCTTATATGGAACGTCAAAAGCTGCTCTACCACAACGCCTATGCCAAATGGACACCAGAAGAAGATTCAGAACTGCTGGAATTATTAGGTAAAAATCTTTCAATTAAGGAACTGACAAAAAGATTTGAACGAAACGAAGGAGCCATCCGTTCCCGTATCAAGAAACTAACGATGGACCCTAAAGAAAACGAAAAAGAATTCGAAAGCGACGAAGAAAAATTAGCCCATTTGATTGAAATGAAGAATGAAATTGAAAGGCAAATCGAGATACTTCGCGAAAAAATCAATTTGAAACGCTCTATTCAATAGTATTTTTTACTTTTGCACTCACATTAAAACCATATTGTCATGAAAAAATCACTCACCCTTCTTCTTTTGGCCTTTATGGGCTTTTCGCTCAACGCCCAAACCCTGAAAACCCTCACTTGGGACGGCCAACAACGCGAATACCTTGAATACATCCCCGC
>CALFIT010000145.1 GCA_937877465.1 uncultured Bacteroidales bacterium
ATATCGTGTTGTTTCAAAGAGCAAAGATACAAGATAAATGCAAGCAATTCACAACATGCCTTTTCTGCTGCCCGTGATGTCATGCGTTGTTTCAAAGAGCAAAGATACAAGATAAATGCAAGCAATTCACAACACAATCTCGTTTGGCCTTTGTTCAACAGTTGTTGTTTCAAAGAGCAAAGATACAAGATAAATGCAAGCAATTCACAACCCGTCGAGTAGACGTCGGTCGGGTTGGCGGTTGTTTCAAAGAGCAAAGATACAAGATAAATGCAAGCAATTCACAACGTTACAAGATTGGACAGGCAAAGGCAACGCGTTGTTTCAAAGAGCAAAGATACAAGATAAATGCAAGCAATTCACAACTGACAGGCGGTGGTGGTGATTGGCGCGGCGTTGTTTCAAAGAGCAAAGATACAAGATAAATGCAAGCAATTCACAACCATCTTACACAAATTCCCCAAGAGCATCCAGTTGTTTCAAAGAGCAAAGATACAAGATAAATGCAAGCAATTCACAACATCTCGTATGCCTGCACGATTGGCTGCTCCGTTGTTTCAAAGAGCAAAGATACAAGATAAATGCAAGCAATTCACAACTACAAGACCGACGGGGTCGCGTGTCACTAGTTGTTTCAAAGAGCAAAGATACAAGATAAATGCAAGCAATTCACAACGCGAAGGCTCCATGTATCGGTCGTCCGCCCGTTGTTTCAAAGAGCAAAGATACAAGATAAATGCAAGCAATTCACAACGAGTTTTTAATTGTTTTATACATTCTTTTCGTTGTTTCAAAGAGCAAAGATACAAGATAAATGCAAGCAATTCACAACGAAAAGTTGCAGATTACTATACCTGATACTGTTGTTTCAAAGAGCAAAGATACAAGATAAATGCAAGCAATTCACAACCTGATTTCATCTATGGATACAAGAATGCAGGTTGTTTCAAAGAGCAAAGATACAAGATAAATGCAAGCAATTCACAACCGTCAAATGGTTATTCGGTATTGTAATAAAGTTGTTTCAAAGAGCAAAGATACAAGATAAATGCAAGCAATTCACAACTGGATTGCATCTGTTCCTCTGTCGTCTGTAGTTGTTTCAAAGAGCAAAGATACAAGATAAATGCAAGCAATTCACAACCGGTCTCCTCTTGGTCTTAAACGCATGTCGGTTGTTTCAAAGAGCAAAGATACAAGATAAATGCAAGCAATTCACAACTTTCGTTGTTGGGCCGTTCTTGTTTCTATCTGCCTACATGCGTAATAAAATCTTTTCTTTTCCTCAAAACTCCCTATCTTTGCAGAATAATAAACGCATCATCACCATGAACATCAACAAATCCATTCGCTTTTTCCTTGCCTTGCTTTGGCTCGCACCCATAGGACTGCACGCACAACAACGTCAGGATTCCATTGGGACCAACAAACCCCATGCATCGACGGCGCAACGCCACCACCTGATCGGCCAAATCATCGAAGCCATCGGGAAATACCAACTGCACGACGACGTTTTCTTCATTTCCTTCGACCTCGATGCCTGCATGATGATGAGCCAACTGATGCTCGACGTCCCTGTGGCCTATCTCGAAGGCGACCTATCGCCTCGTCAACTGCACGAAATGGGTATCACGGGCATCGACTACCACTATGGCAGGCTCGAAGCCCATCCCGAATGGGTGAAGGAGGCGCACGACATAGGCATGACCGTAAATGTCTGGACCGTCAACAAGCCTGAAAAGGCGCAGGAGATGCTTCGCTTGGGCGTTGACTATATCACCACGGATTATCCCTTTGACATGCGAAACTGGATAGTACCGGAACCGTAAAGTCAGCCTCTGCAAAGTCAATCCATCCAAAAAAACTCCTTCTTGGCCTCAATCGGCTTGAAATACTCGTCGATAACCCCTTGTTCGACAAGCGCTTTCGGCTTGCCTTGGCGCAAAGGCTGCTGCGGTGCCATCACCCACATCCGGTCGGCATGGCGGAGCAGGAGGTCGAGGTCGTGGCTGCTGAACAGGATGGTCTTGTTTTGCTCGCGGGCGAGCTTTTGCATGATGTTCACCAACTCGATTTTGCTGGGATAGTCGAGGAAGGCGGCAGGCTCGTCCATGAAGATGATAGGCGTGTCTTGCACCAAAGCCTTGGCAATCATCACTTTCTGCTGCTCGCCGTCACTGAGCGAAACGAAATTGCGGTTGACGAGGTGCCCGATGCCGACGGTTTCAAGGCTGTCGTAGATGATTTGCTCGTCCTCGGCTTTCAGTTTGGCCAAGAGTCCAAGATGCGGATAACGCCCAGCCGAAACGATGTCGAAGACCTTCAGGAACATGTCGTCGGGCTTCTCGGTGAGCACGAGGCTGAAGAGCGAGCTACGCTCGGTGGGCGAGTAGTCGCGCAGGTTTTTCCCGAAGAGGCTGACATGGCCGCCGACGGGCTTGAGGTTAGCCGACAGCGTCTTGAACAGTGTCGTCTTGCCCGAGCCGTTGGGACCGGCCAGAGCCACGATGTCGCCTTCGCCGAGGCTGACGTTGATTTCGGGCAGCAACGCTTGGCCTTTGTAGCCGATGAGCAGATTGGATGTGTTCAAGACCTCTTTCATTTCGTGACTTTTTGACGGTGGAAGATGACCCACAGCACGATGGGCGCGCCAATCAATGCCGTGACCGAGTTGATGGGCAGGTTGCCGTCAAACGAGGGCAGCCGTGCGATGAGGTTGCAGAACAAGGCCAAGTCCATGCCGATGAAGGCCGTGGCCGGGATGAGCAGCTTGTGGTCGCTGCTGCGGAACAAAAACCGCGCGATGTGCGGCACAGCCAAGCCCAAGAAGGCGATGGGGCCGCAAAACGCCGTGATGACCGCCGTGAGGAAGCCCGAAGCCAAGATAATGAGCATACTGCTCCGCTTGATGTTGACACCGAGGTTCTCGGCGTAACGCTCGCCTAAAAGCAAGAGGTTCAGTGTCTTGAAAAGCAAAAACGAGGCGATGGTGCCTCCGATGACGGCGATGGCGAAGAACGGCAGTTGGGCCTTGCTCACATTGGAGAAACTGCCCATGCCCCAGATGACGAAAGAATGCAAGCCTTCCTTTTGGCTGAAGAACTTCAGGATGTCGGTGACCGAGCCGGCGATGTAGGCAATCATGATGCCGACCAGCACGAGGCTGACCATGCTCTTGAGCCGCGAGCTGAGCGCGAGGATGAGCAACAGCACCGCGAAAGCCCCCAGAAACGCCGCCAAGGTGATGCCGAAAGTGGACCAAAGCCCCAACGTGCTGACCGAGATGCCTCCGAAGCTACCCGCCAACAGGATGACCAAGGCCACGCCAAGGCTGGAGCCGCTGCTGATGCCCAACAGCGACGGGTCGGCCAAGGGGTTGCGAAACAGCGTCTGCATCAGCAGTCCCGACACGGAAAGCCCGATGCCCGCCAACAGTGCCGTGATGGCTTGTGGCAGACGGTATTCAAAGATGATGGTCCCGAAAGTCGAAGTGTCGCGGTTGAACAACGCCGCCCAAAACTCGTTCCACGGAATCGACACCGAGCCGTAGCGTAGGTTGAGGGCAAAGAGCAATATGCCCACGGCGATGATGCCGATGGAAACCGGCAGGACAGGTGGCTGATGGTGGGTGATATGTGAATCGGTTGGCATGAGATGAGTTGCAGCTCGCTTTTCAAATTTGCCGCAAAGATATGAAAAAAATCGAGGCGACCGAAGCCGCCCCGAACTTGTTGTATTCAAAACGGTGTCTGTTCCTTAGAACCTTAGCGTCAGGTTGCCCAAAACGGTGAAGCCCGACATCGGGATGAAGCCGATCTGGTAGTAGCGGTTGTCGTTGGGGTGGCCGTAGCTGTCGCAGATGGCGGAATAGACCCACGCGCTGGCGGCGTAGCGCTTGTTGAAGATGTTGTTGAAGTTGACCCTGAAAACGGCTTCCTTGACGACTTTCTTGGGCTTCAGCGTATAGCTGAGGCTGACGTTGGAGGTCGAGAAGGCGGGCAGCGAGCGGTCGAGGTTCTCGGTGTTGTCGAGATACATCCTTGAAACATAGTTGGTGTGCCAAGTAGCGGCAAATCCCTTGTGGTGGAAGGTGACGAAGCCGTTGAGGATGGCCGAAGGCGAGAAGGCCAAGGTGGAGTTGGCGTAATGGATGGTGGCGACACCCTCGTCCCAGTTGTCCCAGTCTTCAACCACCTCGTCGAAGTCCTTGATCTTGTTCTGGCTCAAGGCGGCGTTGGCTTCGATAGTGAGCCATTTCGTGGGGTTCACACCGGCTTGCAGTTCGACGCCCATGCGGTACGAGTCCTTGATGTTGGTGGTCAGGGCCTCACCGATGTCGCTCACCGCGCCCGTCTGCACGAACTGGTTGGTGTAGTCCATGTAGTAGAAGTTGGCACCAAGGTTGAATATCGAGTTGTTGAAGTTGTAACCGGCTTCGTAGTCAAGCAGTTGCTCGGGCACGGGGGCAGGGTAGGAACCATTGTCAGTGAAGTTGTTGCGCTCAGGCTCGCGGTGGCTCATGGCCACGGAAGCGTAGGCGTGGTGGCCTTTGTTTTGCCACGACAGACCTGCCTTGGGGTTGAAGAAATGGTATTGCTTGTGGATGTCCAAGGGTTGGTTGTAGTAGACGCTTTCTTCTTCGTAGAACTTGTCGTTGATGCCGTCGGTCTTGTAGTTCACGTAACGGTATTGCACGTCGCCAAATACGGCCCATTGGTCCGTGATGTTGAAAGCGGCTTTCATGAAGACATTGCCGTCGAGTTTGTGGGCGTCGGAGTCGTAGTATTTGTGTTTTCCGTTGGTGAGGTATTTTTCGGCGACATCGGAGTTGGCGATGTAGGTGACATAGCCGAAGTGGTTGCCGTCGAAGTTCTGGAGCGACAAGCCGCCGATGACATCCCAACGATCGTTTTTGTAGTTGGCGTTCCAAACGAGGCCGTAGGTGTGTTGCGTGAGGCCTTTCTGACGGATGAAGTCGGTGCGTTTAACAAACGAACTATCGGGATTCATATAAGTCATGCCGAACTTCGAGAGCTTGTTGTTGGGGCGGAACTCCTCATAATAGCCGTAGC
>CALFIT010000146.1 GCA_937877465.1 uncultured Bacteroidales bacterium
GCATGACGGGCAGGCCGGGCTTTACTCGGGCTACAGCTACGAATATCTCCTTGCGATAAAGCAGTATGCGGACTGGGAATACGAGTTCATCCTCACGGAAGGAAAGGAAGATGCCGTCCGCCTTGTACAGGAGGGGACGGCCGATCTGGTCGCCGGGGTTTCCAGGAATGCCCCGCTGGCCGAAAGCCTGCTTTTTTCTGCCCGGAGCCTGCTGAACGCGTCCATGCAGCTGGTCGCCAATCCCGCGAAGGGCAGGTATGCCTATGCGGACTATAAGAACTTTTACGGGATACGGATCGGCGTTTCCGCAAGCGTCTCGGACTGGCTGGCCGTCGTCCGGGGCCTGCGGGACTTTGCCGCCGAGCACGGTTTTGTGCCCGAGATATTTTCATTCAAGAGCAGTCAGGCCTGCGAGGATGCCCTCCGGACGGGCAGCGTGGATGCGATCCTGCGGGACAGCTACGAAAAGAACGACTTTTATGTCATCGCCGACTACCAGTTTGAGGACATCTATTTTGCCGTGACAAAGGACAAGGTGGAGGTCCTGGAAGAACTGGACGATGCGATGACGGCCATCTTCCAGAACATCCCCACCTTCCAGGCAAGGCTGAGCCGGCGCTATTACAATGTGGAGACGCGGCTTTCCTTTGCGCCGAGTCTGGAGGAGTTGCTTTTCATCGCCAACAGGACTGTGACCTGCCTTGATACGCCGTTTCCACGAGGCCAAGATGCTAGGCTTGAAAGAAGTCACCTGCTGGGGCGACGGCTCACCGCTGCGCGAGTTCCTTTATGTCGATGACCTCGCCAACCTCTGCGTCTTCCTGATGAACCACTATTCGGGCAACGAAACCGTGAATGCTGGAACAGGGAAGGAGTTGACCATTAAAGAGTTGACAGAACTTGTCGCCAAAGTGATTGGCTATGAGGGCGAAATCAAGTGGGACACCTCGCGCCCCAACGGTACGCCGCGCAAGCTCTTGGACGTGAGCAAGGCCACGGCCCTCGGCTGGACCTACAAGACCGAGCTTGAAGACGGCATCCGCTTGGCCTACGACGACTTCCTGAACAACCCCATGCGGGCGGAGAGGTAAAGTAATGCCCCTCAGTCCCTACGCGAATATGAATCCTATTCTGTACCTTTGCACCAAAATCTGAACGTATGAACAACAGCTTCACCATCGGAGGCCAAATCGTCGACCTCGTCAATTCAAGAATCTTTTCGGGCGTGGTCGTCGTCGAAGACGGCAAGATCGCCAAGATCGAGCAGCAGCCCGTGGGCAACACGCAATACATCATGCCGGGCTTCGTCGACGCGCATGTGCATATCGAAAGCTCGATGCTTGTGCCGTCGGAGTTTGCACGCTTGGCGTCGTGCCACGGCACGGTGGCTACCGTCAGCGACCCCCACGAAATCGCCAACGTGCTTGGGAAAGAAGGAGTCAAATATATGATCGACAACGGCAAGAAGGTGCCGTTCAAGTTCTTCTTCGGCGCACCGAGTTGCGTGCCTTCCACGGCTTTCGAGACGGCGGGTTTCACCCTCGACGCCGACGACATCGAGAAAATGATGGCCTCGACCGACATCCACTATCTCTCGGAGATGATGAACTATCCGGGCGTCATCGCCGACGACCCCGAAATCATGCGCAAGATGGCGGCAGCAAAGCGAAACGGCAAGCCCGTCGACGGACACGCACCCGAACTGACCGGCACTGACCTCCAGAAATACGTGGGTGCGGGCATCAGCACCGACCACGAATGCTTCACCCTCGCCGAAGCCTTGGAGAAAATCAGCCTCGGCATGAAGATCCTCATCCGCGAAGGCAGCGCGGCCAAGAACTTCGAGGCCCTCATCCCGCTGATGGCCACCCACCCCGACAGGCTGATGTTTTGCTCCGACGACAAGCACCCCAACGAATTGGTGAAAGGCCATATCGACGACTTGGTGCGGCGGTCCATCGCCAAAGGCTACGACATGATGGACGTGCTGAAAGCCGCCTCGCTCAACGCCGTGAGGCATTACAAGCTCGCCGTGGGGATGCTGCAACAGGGCGACGATGCCGACTTCATCGTGGTCGACGACTTGCACAACCCCGTGGCGCGACAGACTTATATTAAAGGTGTGTTGGTGGCCGAAAACGGTGTGTCGAACATCAAGTACGTCGAAACGGCGACGCCCAACATTTTCAAGGCGCAGTATATCACCTACGACGACCTTTTCATCCCCGACGAAGGAAAACCTGTGAAAGTGATAGAATGTATTGACGGACAGCTGATTACGAAGAGTTTTACGGCCATGCCCAAGGTGGAGAACGGCAACCTCGTCAGCGACGTGGACCGCGACATCCTGAAGATGGTCGTGGTGAACCGTTACCACCCCACCAAGCCCGCCATCGCCTTCATCAAGAACTTCGGGCTGAAGCGTGGTGCCTTGGCTTCGAGCGTGGCCCACGACAGCCATAACATTGTGGCTGTGGGCGTCACCGACCGCGACATCCTCCATGCCGTCAACCTGCTGATTGAGCACACGGGCGGCGTGACGGCCTTGTGCAGCACGGAGATGGTGGCGGTGCCCCTGCCCGTGGCCGGACTGATGAGCAACGAAGACGGCTACGAGGTGGCGCAGGCCTACCAAAACGCCGACGCGCTCGCCAAACGCCTTGGGTCGACGCTTTACGCGCCGTTTATGACCTTGGCGTTCATGGCCTTGCTCGTCATTCCCGAGCTGAAACTCAGCGACCAAGGCCTGTTTGATGTCAACAAGTTTGGTTTTACCTCGATTTACGAATCATAGGACATTCAGCCGGTTGGCGTCTTGCTTCACGAAGATGGCCAACATGATGGTGAAAGCCAACATGCTCGACCCGCCGTAGCTCAAGAAAGGCAAAGGGATGCCGATGACAGGCACCAATCCGATGGTCATGCCGATGTTGATGGCCACGTGGACGAACAGGATGCCGGCGATGGCATAGCCATACACGCGGCTGAAGGTGGAACGTTGCCGCTCGGCAAGCACGATGATACGCACCAAAAGCGACACATAAAGCAGCACCACGGCAGCGGTGCCCAAGAAGCCGCCCTCTTCGCCTATGGTGCAGAAGATGAAGTCGGTGTGCTGTTCGGGGACGAAGTCGTATTTGGTCTGCGTGCCTTGCAGGAAGCCCTTGCCGGCAAAACCGCCCGAGCCGATGGCGATTTTCGACTGGTGTACGTTGTAGCCCACGCCTTTGGGGTCGTCGAGTTTGCCCAACATGACCAAGATGCGGTTCTGCTGGTGTTCCTGTAGCACCTTGTGGAAGGCATAGTCGACCGAAAACACGAACATGAAAGCGATGGCAAAGACGGCCATCATCCTGACGATGTGTTTCTTCTTGGTTATCAGATAGTAAGTCAGGGTGAGGACGAACAGTGCGCCCAAGATGATGTACATGGTTTTTTGCGACCACACCAAGGTGAAGATGAAGAGGAGGACGGCCACCACGCCAGCCAGCATGAGCCAGCCGGCTCCGGGGAAGCCCTCACGATAGAGCACGAGGATGAACGACACGAAGACGATGGCCGAGCCGGTGTCGTTTTGAGCCAGCACCAACGCCATGGGAACGAGGATGAGGACAGCCGTAACGATTTGGTCCTTACGCTTTTGCAGGTCTACGTCCAAGCGGTCGAGGTAGCCCGCCACCGCCAAGGCCGTGGCCATCTTCGCAAACTCAGAGGGCTGGAACTTGATGCCCGCGCCAAGGTCGATCCACGACGTGGCGCCTTTGGTGGCCTTGCCGTACACCAAGACCAAAAGCAGCGAGGCCACGAAAAGGACATAGATCCATAGCGAGAAGGCGTTGAAAAACTTCGCGTCGATGAGCAGGATGACGAAGCCCACGAGCAAGGCAGCGCCTATCCAAAGCAGCTGTTTTCCATACACTTGCGACAGGTCGAAGATGCTGGGATGCGCCTCGTTGTAGCGGGCCGAGAAGATGCTGAACCATCCTATCATGACCAAGGCCAAGTAGATGAGCACCGTCACCCAGTCGATTTTTCCTATGATGCTGTTTCTTTCGTTCATCGTTCGTTCTTATATGAGATTCTGCCTTCCATCATGCGTTTCTCCAAGTCTTCGCGCACCGTGTAGCCTCGGATGTATCTCTCGATCATCAGGCTGGCGATGGGGGCGGCCCATGTGGCGCCGTAGCCACCGTTTTCGATGATGACGGCAAGGGCGATCTTGGGATTGTCGTAGGGTGCGAAGGCAATGAAGTTGGAGTGGTAGTTGCCGTGCGGGTTTTGGGCGGTGCCGGTCTTGCCGCATTGCGGGATGTCTTTCATCTCGTAGCGTCGCGCCGTGCCTGCGGGACCGCTGAACACGGTGCGCAAGCCTGCCTTCATCGTCCTGACGTACTTCGGGTCGATGCCGGGGTCGACGCGGGTCGTCATCACCTCCGGGATGGCGGTGGTGTCGCCGAAGCACTTGATGAGGTGGGGCGGATAGTAGTAGCCCTCGTTGGCGATCATGGCGGCGATGTTGGCCAATTGCAGCGGGGTCACCAAGACCTCGCCCTGGCCGATGCCCAAGGAGCGGATGGTCACGGCGTTCCATTGGTTGCCGTACATGCGGTCGTAGTATTCGCGAGAGGGGATGTTGCCTGAGCGCTCGTAAGGGATGTCGGTGTTGAACTTGTGGCCGAGGCCCAACTTATAGGTCATGTCCTTCCAATACTGGTAGCCGTCCTTGACGCCGCCGAATTTCGGGTTGTTGATGGTGGCCCTGAACGACTCATAGAAGTAGGGGTTGCACGAGTTCATGATGGCGTTGGCGAAGTCGGGGCTGGGTCCGTGGTGGTGGGTACACTTGATGGGCAGCGACCCCGGGCCGCTGCAATGGAAGCAGGTGGCGGGCGTGATGCTGCCGCTCTGCATGGCGATCATGCCGACCACGGTCTTGAAGGTGGAGCCGGGCGGGTAGGTGCCGCTGATGGCGCGGTTGATGAGGGGTTTCATCGGGTCGTCCTGCAATTCCTTGAAGTGTTTGCCGCGCTCGCGACCCACCAAGAGGTTGGGGTCGTAGGTGGGGCTGGTGACGAAGGCCAAAATCTGTCCCGTCGAAGGCTCGATGGCCACGATGGAGCCGATCTTGCCCACCATCAGCTGCTCGCCATAGGCTTGCAAGTCGGCATCCAAGCCGAGGTAGAGGTCTTTTCCGGCCACAGGCTCCTCGTCGAGTTCGCCGTCGCCGTAGCTGCCCATGATGTTGTTGTGGACGTCCACCATCATCACCTTCAGGCCTTTCACGCCGCGCAGTTCCTTCTCATACGACCGCTCGATGCCCGACTTGCCGATGTAGTCGCCCTGCTTGTAGTAGCCGGCGGTGTCTCTTTCGAGTTCGGCCTGGCTGATTTCGCCGATGTCGCCCAAGGTGTGGGCGGCGATGGCTTCGGGATAGTGGCGCACGGTGCGGGTCTGGAAATAGAAGCCCGGATAGCGGTAAAGCACCTCGGCGATGTGGGTGTAGTTTTCCTTCGACACCTGCGTCATGAAAGGCGAGGGCTTCCAGTAGGACTCCTTCTTCGCCTTGGCCATCTGCTCGTCGAAGGAGGTCTTGTCGATGTCCAACAGGCGGCAAAAGCCAAGCGTGTCGAAGGGATAGTTAGGGTCGAGCGTGTCCTTGATGACGGTTTGCCGGGGAATCACCATGAGGTCGTAGACGGCTTCGTTGAACACCAAGAGCTTGCCGTTGCGGTCGAACACCTTGCCTCGCGACGGGTATTGCGTCACGAAACGCAGGGCGTTGTTGTCGGCCTTGATCTTGTACTGGTCGTCGACGACTTGGAGGACAAACAGCCTGATGATATAGGCCACCCCGACTGCAATGAAGATGCCCATTACCAGTAACTTTCTGGAAGACAGATTGTTGTTCTTTTTTCTCATAGTAATTTCGCGGAGTACAAAAGTATAAGTTTTTCGCCATCCGCGCATCCTTTTGAAGCTATTTTTTTTCCAAAAACATCCCTTTTCCGTGAAAATGCCTCGTTTCTCGTGCCAAGAAATGGTTTTTTCGTATATTTGCGCGATTTTTATGAATGTAAAATGAAGAAATCTGTCTTGTTTGTATGGGCTTGCCTTTTCTGTCTGTGCGGATGTGGCCGACAGGAGGAAAACGCCGAACTGCTGCAACGTAGTTTCTACAACACGGTTTGGGAACGCTTCGATTATGTACGGAATGATGTTGAGGTGAAGGCCCCGACGACCTACAACCTGAGCATGCGCATCAGCTTCACCGACGACTATCCTTACGACAACTTTTCCATGGTGTTTGCCGTCATCGACGCGGAGGGCAACCCCTATCGTGCCAAGGGCTACAAGTTCAAGCTGAAGGATGCCGATGGCCAGTGGAATTGCGAAAAGAAAGACGACTGCTACACCTTCGTGCTGCCCATCAACAAGCAACTGCAAATCACCGACCCGGGCAAATACCAATTCAAGATTGAGCAGCGGATGCCCATCACCCCGATAGTCGGCGTCAAGGAAATCGCGCTTTTGAACAACGAATAATAAGGCATAGTTATGAAATACTCCAATCGAATCCTGAAACTTGCGGTGGTCATGTTGGCTATGGGCATGGCTTTCGCCTCCTGCGTGCCGCAGAAGAAGATGCTCTATCTGAAAGAAGCCCAAATGGCAACCGAGAGCCAATCGGTCAATTACGTCAACGAGCGCAATGCCAGCTACAAGTTACAGCCGGGCGACAATCTCTACATCCGATTCCTCAACATCGTCGACGAGCGCAACGCCGCCACACTCAACGGCGAATACACCAACCGCACCACGCAGCTGAGTTCCGATGCCAGCATCTACCTCCAGTCGTACACCTTGGACGAGGAGGGCTGCATCGAGCTGCCCCTGACAGGAAAGATCGAGCTGAAGAACCTCACCGTCGACGAGGCCAAGGAACGCCTTCAAGCCTCCATCGACAAATATATCAACCAGACGACCATCATCGTGAAGCTGTCGAACTTCAACCTCACCGTGTTGGGCGAGGTGAGCCGTCCGGGCATGTACAAGGTTTACCAATCGCAAATCAACCTCTTCGAGGCCATCGCCATGGCAGGCAACATGACCAACTTCGCCAAGAACAGCGAGGTGAGAATCGTCCGCCAAACCGACAACGGCTCCGAAATCGTCACCGTCGACATGGGTGCCGCCGACATCCTCTCGTCGCCTTATTATTATCTGAAACCCAACGACATCATCTATGTGGAGCCGCTCAAGATTAAGCAATGGGGCTTCACCTCGTTCCCTTATTCGACGGTCATCTCTGTGCTGTCGCTGGCCTTGACGACCATCACCTTGATACGCAGTCTCAAATAATCACACAGAAAAGCCATCCTTATGCAAAACGAAACCACGTCGTATAAACCTCAGCAAAGCAACGAGGAACAATCTGTCGACATTAAGCAGTTGATTTACGTTTTCTTGAATCACTGGTATCTTTTTGTCATTTGCGTCGTCGTCGCTTTGGTGGTCGGTTTCATCATCAATCGTTACTCGACCAATGTTTACCAAACCGCGGGCACCATCATGATCAAAGACGGTCGGTCGGGCTACGACGCTACCTCCATTATGACCAATATGACTTTT
>CALFIT010000147.1 GCA_937877465.1 uncultured Bacteroidales bacterium
GAGCTGGAATACGACAACATCGGCGTCACTTTCCTCATCCCAGGGCGCATCAACACGCAAATCAGCAAGAGCGCCCTCCACGGCGACGGCACGGCCCACGCCAAGATGGATGCAGGCCAGGCCAACGGCTTGGATGTCGACAAATGCGGCGCCATCGCCGTGCGCGCCATCAAGCGGCAGAAGCACCGCAAGCTCATTGGCAAGTCGGAGCTGCTGATGGCGCATATCCATAAATATTGCTTACCTTTGTATTATAAACTTTCGAGAAAAATATCAGCGACATGACGCGCTTCGCGTCACTGCGAGGCACGAAGCAGTCTAGACATGAAGCTTATTCCCTAGATTGCTTCGTCGTTCCTCCTCGCAATGACGCAAAGCGGCAACAAAGACTTACCACCATGAAATCAAAAGTTATCTGTGGCATACAGCAAGTGGGCATCGGGGTGAGCGACCTCGTGGAAGCCTGGAAATGGTATTATGACAACTTCGGTTATGAAGTGAAAATCGTCGACGCCGAAGGCGTGGCGGAACGCATGTTGCCCTACACGGGCGGCAAGCCCCAACCGCGTCGCTCGGCCATCGCGGTCAACATCCGTGGCGGCGGCGGCTTCGAGATCTGGCAGCCCAAAGGACGCCCGCTCAACTACCTGAAGGACCCCGTCCGCCTCGGCGACCTCGGCATCCTCATCGCCAAGGTGAAAACCCCCGACATCGAGGCGGCCTACAACACCTTTATTAATAAGGGCCTCGACGTCATCAGCGAAATCGTCGCCTCGCCGACGGGCCAAAAGGAGTTCTTCATGAAAGACCCCTACGGCAACCTGTTCCAGCTCGAGCAAGACGACTACGTCTTCATCGACGAGAAAAAAACCACCGGCGGTGCCAACGGTGCCACCCTCGGCGTGAGCGACATCGACAAGGCACTGCCGTTTTATCGGCAACTTTTGGACTACGACAAGGTGGTTTTCGACCAGACCGCCGTCTTCGACGACCTGCAATCGCTGCCGGGTGGCGAGTGCAGGCTGCGCCGCGTCATCTTGGAGCGCAGCAAGCCCATCGAAGGGCCGCTGAGCCGCATCATGGGCACCTCGCACCTCGAACTCATCCAAAACGTTGAGGCTACGGGCAAGAAACTCTACGAAGGCCGCTACTGGGGCGACCCGGGCTTCATCCACCTCTGCTTCGACGTGCGCCACATGGAGGCGGTGAAGGCGCAAGCCGAGGCCATGGGGCATCCTTTCGTGTGCGACAGCGGCGCCGACTTCGGCATGGGCGATGCCGACGGCCACTTCACCTACGTGGAAGACCCCGACGGCACCCTCATCGAATTCGTCGAGACCTTCAAGATCCCGATTGCGAAGAAGTTCGGCCTCTTCCTCAACCTCAAAAACAAAGACGACCGCAAGCCTTTAGGCATACTGAAGCTGCTGCGCTTCGCCAAGGTGAAACGCGACAGCATACGATAAAAGAAACAGCCGACTCAAAAGAGCCGGCTGTTTCCGCGCATTGCGCTATCCTTGAAACAATTTCCACATTGTCTTACTTAATGCCCAACTTGGCTTTCACGTCCTTGGTGCAATCGACGGCATCGGTGCCCACATAGACGGTGGCACCCGTCGCGAGGTCGAGGATGTAGGTGTAGCCCTTCTCCTTGCCCACGGCGTTGATGGCGTTCTGAATCTTGTCGAGGATGGGCTTCAGCAGCTCGGCACGCTTGTTCTCAAAGTCGCCTTCGGCATTGGCCTGGAACTGTTGGATACGGGTTTGGATGTCGATGATTTCCTTCTCCTTCGACTGCTTCACCAAATTCGACATGGTGGCTTGGTTGGCCTCATAGTCTTGCATCTTGGTTTGATACTCCTTGGCCATGGTTTCAAGCTGGCTCTGGAGCTCACCATAGTACTTTTCCAAGTCTTTCTCGGCCTTGGTCCTGTCAGGCATGGCATCGAGGACTTCCGCCGTGTTGACGTGTGCAATCTTCACTTGGGCATTGGCCACTCCACTCATCACGAAGAGAGCGATACCCAAAAACATGATTCTGAATAATTTCTTCATTTTATTGACTTTTAATAATTTAACCCTATTTTCAATAACAATTGAGCCGCAAAGATACGAATAATTCGTTTCCAACTGGAATTAATTACTTATTTCTTTGGTTTGGCACTGCCCTTGCCGCCACTTGTGGTGCTGCTGCTTGAAGAGCCTGTACCCATTCCAGCGCCTGCCTTGCGACGGTCTTCGCGGCGCACGGTCTGCATGACATTGCCGAGTTGGTCGAGCACGTCGTCGCTGACGTCGTTCTTGTCAGAGGCATAAAGCACTGAGGTACCTGAGGCCAAGTCGAGGATGAAGGCGTAGTTTTTGGTCTGGGCCAATTCCTTCATGGCGGTGTAGACCTTTTCCTGGATGGGTTGGATCAGTTCGGTGCGTTTCTGGTAAAGTTGGCCTTCGGAGCCGAAATACTGCATCTGCAAGTTCTTGGCTTCCTGCTCCTTGTCGACGATGGCTTGTTCGCGGGCACGTTTTTGGTCTTCGGAAAGCAACAGCATCTCGGTTTGGTACTTGCTGTACATCTCCGACACTTTGTCGTAAACGGCCTTCACTTCCTTTTGCCACTTGGCCGAAAGTGCGTTCAGTTCTTCCTGTGCGTCGCCGTATTCCGGGATGTTCTCCATGATGTACTCGGAATCGACATAGACGATTTTCTGTCCACCGCCAATCTGCGCGTTGACGGTCATCATGCCGCCACAAACCAAAGCAGCGGTCAAAATCAAGGTTTTAAATGCTCTCATTTTATTGTTGTTTTGCCAATTTGTTTTTCTTCTTTATCAATAATCGTTCCAATTTTTAATCAATCGATCCTCCAATGGAGAAATGGAACTGGCTGTGGTTGTTGCCCGTAGTGCCGTAAACATCGTCGAAGCCGTAGCCCCAGTCGAGGCCGAGCAAGCCGAACATGGGCAAGTAGATGCGCACGCCGAGACCAGCCGAGCGCTTCACCTCAAACGGGTTGAAGTTCTTGAAGCCGAGCCAGCAGTTGCCTGCTTCGAGGAAGGTGAGGGCGTAGATGGTGGCTTGCGGGTTGAGCGAGAGCGGATAACGCAACTCCAAGGTGTATTTCGACATGATGTTGCCGCCGCTGCCGCCCGAGCTTGACGAATAATAGCCCGGCGTGAGCGAGTTGTTGCCATAGCCACGCATACCGATCAGCTCGCGGCTGTCGAGCGCATAATTGCTCAAGCCGTCGCCGCCGAGGAAGAAACGGTGGAAAGGCGTGGGGCCGATCTGGTCGTTATAATAGCCGAGATAGCCGAAGCGCACGCGGGTCATCATCACGAGCTTTTCGTAGAGTTCGGTGTACCATGCCGCCTTGAAGGTCCAACGGTGCATCTCGATCCACTTGTACTTCTCGTTGTCGGAGAGGCTCGTGTAGTCCTTGCTGGTAAAGAGCGAGTAGGGCGGCGTGATTTCGAGGCCCAACTGGAACTCGGATCCGTTGCGCGGATAGATGGGCTGGCTCACCGAGTTGCGCGACAGCACGAAACTGTAGCTGATGAGGTTGAACTTACCGTTGCCGTCGCCGACGTTAAAATATGAGGTCTGATAGTTGTTGAGGCTGTATCGCTTTATGTTAAGACCTTGATACAATGCAAAATAGTCATCGGGCCATGTCAAGCGGCGACCCAAACCCACCGTGGCACCCGTCATGTTGAACCAGCCGTAGGCCGACTCGGTGCGGGCGTAGCCGTTGGAATAGAACGACTGGTAGATGGAAGCCGACAGCGAATTGGGTTTGCGGCCACCCAACCAAGGCTCGGTAAACGACAGGCCGTAATAGATGTAGCGCGTACCCAATGTACTCACGTTAAGCGAGAGTTTCTGTCCGTCGCCGACGGGGATGGGACGCCATGCCTTCTTGTTGAAGATGTTGCGCATCGAGAAGTTGGAGAACTGCAAACCCGCTTCCAGCATCAGATAGCCGGCGGCGAAACCTGCCGAGAAGCGGATCTGGTCGGCGGCGGCTTCTTCCACCGAGTAGTTGATGTCGACCTTGTCGTCGGTGAAGTCGGGCTGCACGTCGGGCGTGATGTTCTCTTGGTTGAAGAAGCCCAAGGTGGCCAACTCGCGCACCGAGCGCACCACGTCGCTGCGGCTGAAGAGCTGTCCGGGGCGCGAATACAGCTCGCGGAGCACCACATGGTCGAAGGTCTTGGTGTTGCCTGTCAGCGTCACGTTGCTGATGCGGAACTGCTTGCCTTCGCTGATGCGGAGTTCGAGGTCGATGGAGTCGTTTTCGACCGACACCTCCACGGGGTCGATGCGGAAGGCCAAATAGCCGTCGTCCATATACAACGAGCTGACGTCGAGGTTGGTCTCGCTATAGTTCAGGTTCTTGTCGAGCAACTCCTTATTATATACGTCGCCCGGCTTAATGCCCAAGATGGCATTGAGCGTTTCGGCGGTGTATTTCGTGTTGCCCGTCCAAGCGATGCTGCGGTAGTGGTATCTGTTGCCTTCGTCGATAACCAAGTCGATGCCCAAGTTGCGGTCGTCGATCTTATACACCGAGTCGCTCACGATACGCGCATCGCGGAAGCCTTTGGCGTTGTATTTCGCGATGACGAGTTCCTTGTCGTCCTCGAAGTTCTTCTCCAAAAAGCGCGAGGACTTGAAGATGCGCGGGCGGTAGTTGTCGTAGAAATACTCCTCGATGCCGGTGATGGCGCGAAGCGGATGCAGTGTCAGCACATCGGCCACGGTGTTCACCACCAACGGACCCAAAGGATTGAGCGGGTCGAAATGGCCGCGTTGCTTGGTTTCCTTCATGGCCGCAAGCACTTGCCCGTCGGTGAGGTTCTCGTTACCCATGACGTTGATTTCGCCGATTCTCACCTTTTGTCCCTTGTCGATGCTGATAAGCATGTCGATGTAGTTCTCGCGGGCGGTGTCGGCAACCTGCTCGATGTCTATGTCAACGTTGAGATAACCCTTTTCGTAAAAATAGTTCTCGATGATGCGGGTGGTCTTGGTAATCAGGTGTTCGGTGGCGATGTCGCCGCGCGACAGGTTGATCTTGTTGCGGATGTCGTCGGCCTCGCTTTTCTTGACGCCTTTGAACGAGAACTTCGACACACGCGGTTTCTCCTTGATGACGATTTGGAGGAATACCTTGTTGCCCACGAAGTCGACGGCGTTGACGGCCACATCCTCAAACAGGCCTTGTTCCCAGATCTTCTTGATGCCGGAAGAGATTTCGTCGCCCGGGACGGAGATTTCGTCGCCCACCCTCAGGCCGGCGATGAGGCTCAGCATGGAGGCGTCGACATACTTGGCGCCCTCCACGGTGATACCGCCAATCTCATACTTCTGCGGACGGGCATAGTCGATTTCCGACAGGTCGTCGCCGATTTGAATCTGGGCAAAAACGCCGTTCCCGAAGCCCAAAAGCATCGCAAGGAGCAGCATCAATGGTAAATATCTCAAGCGCATAGTTCTATCTTTCAATCATTTGTTGGTTAGTTGTTCGCTCGTCTTCCCGAAGCGGCGCTCACGGTGCTGATAGTTCAGTATCGCCTCGTAGAGGTCGGCCTTGCGGAAGTCGGGCCAGTATTTTGGGGTGAAATAAAGCTCGGAATAAGCCAACTGCCACAGCAGGAAGTTGCTGATGCGTTCCTCGCCGCTGGTGCGGATGAGCAGTTCGGGGTCGGGCATTCCCGCCGTCGAGAGGTAAGAGGCCACGGTTTTGTCGCTGACGGCCTCGGGCGACAGCCGGCCAGCCTTCACGTCGTCGGCCATGCGGCGCGAGGCTTGCGTCAAGTCCCAGCGGCCCGAATAGCTCAACGCCAAGGTAAGCGTCATGCGTGTGTTGTGGCTCGTGTCGTCGAGGGCTTGCATCAGCTGGTCGTAGTTGGCCTGCGGCAGGCTCTTCAGGTCGCCGATGGCGTTGAGTTTGATGCTGTTCTTGTTCATCGTGCTCACCTCTTTCGTGATGGTGGTGGCCAACAACGACATCAGTCCGCTGACTTCGGCCATCGGGCGGTTCCAATTTTCGGTCGAGAAGGCATAGAGTGTCAGATAGTCCACGCCAATCTCAGCGGAGGCTTCGCTCACCTCGCGCACCGACTGGATGGCGCTTTGGTGACCAAACAGACGCGGTTTGCCGCGTTCCTTGGCCCAGCGCCCGTTGCCGTCCATGATGATGGCGATGTGCTTCGGCAGGCGCTCGCGGTCGATTTGTTGCATCAGTTGGTCTTTCAGCTCCATAGGTCAGAATTTGCTAAGGTTACATCCCCGTCCGTCGGGCAGGTTGAATTTCCACGTCAGCGAGGCGCGGGCCATGCCAAACCAGTCGTTGAAGGCCGAGTTGCCACGCTGTTGTCCGGCCAGATAGTTGCCCGTCGGGTCGGTCAGGTCGTAGGTGGTGCCGTCGTCGGCGGTATAGACGGCGTGTTGTTCGGGATACACCGTGGCCACGTCGTCGAGATAGTCGGTGAAGGTCTTCTGCATACGCCATTCCACGGTGGCGGCCATGTGGCGCGAAAGCGAGAACTTCACGCCCATGCCAAACGGGATGGAAACGCCGATGGAACTGGTCTTGCCAAACATCTTGTCGTACCACTTCGCCTCAGGGTCTTCGGGGCCTTCGGTGGCATAGTCGCTCAAATCGACCAAAATGCCGTCCACGTTGGCGAAAGCCGTATATTGGAACACCGAGATGCCGCCGAAGATGTAGGGCGACACGTTCTTTTTCGGGTTGCCGGTGTAGTATTCGAGGAAGTTGAACTCCGCCACAAGGCTGAAGTCGTTGATTTTCGAGGTGAAGTTCAAGCCGCGCTCGGGACGCCAGTTCAGTTTAGTGTCGTCGGCGGTCACTTTCACCCGTGAATAGTCGAAGCGGAAGGTCCAGCGGTTGTTGTAGTTGTAACGCACAAGGCCGCCATACTGCAATTGCGCTTGGGCAAAAGGCAGGGTTGGGTTGAGGTCGCCCATGTAATAACTCGCGCCCACATGCGGCCCGATTTCCAATGTTTTGGGGTCGTCGAATTGGGCATTGGCCGTGGCAAAAATAGCCAAGCAGCTCACAATCAATAAATAACGAAGTCTTCTATACATAATTCAAGGCTGCAAATTTAAGAATTTTTCCAATGAAAACGACAGAAATCAATTTCTATTGTCTTTTCCCCACATCAATTTGTTGCGGATGGTGCCGAAAAAGTCCTCGCCGCGCATTCTGACCAAGTTGAGGCAGAAGCCCGCCTTACGCACCTCAAGTTGCACGGAAGTGTCTAACGTACAGCTTCTTGAGTCCATGCTAAAGACGAATCTCTTCTCGCGGCCTTCCACTTGGATGCGAATCACGCTGTCGTCGGGGATGACCACGGGACGCACCGTCAGGTTGTGGGTGGCGATGGGCGTGATGACGAAATTCTTCGCATTGGGCGCGATGATGGGTCCGCCTGCGCTCAACGAGTAGGCCGTCGAGCCTGTCGGGGTGGCCAACAGGATGCCGTCGCCCCAATAGGTGTTGAGATACACGTCGTCGACAAACACCTTGATAGCCAACAAGCTATGCTCTGGGTTACGGATGACGTTCAGTTCGTTGAGGGCATAACGCACGTCGCCGAAGACGTTTTGGGGCGCGACCAACTCCAGCAGGGTGCGCTGCTCCACGCCGAAGTCGTGCGACAACACGCTTTGCACCGCCGCCGCGATTTCGTCCTTCGAGATGCTGGAAAGGAAGCCGAGCCGTCCCATGTTGATGCCCAAAACCGGCATTCCCGAGTCGCGGACGAAAGGCACCGTGTCTAAGATGGTGCCGTCGCCGCCGATGGAAAACAGCAGGTCGGCCTTTAGGTCTTCATGGGAATGGAAGGTTGTGTAGGACACGCCTTCGGGGACGTAGGCAGCGACCATGTCGGCAAAAGGTCGATAAACGGTTATTTCCACCTGATTCTCAGACAATTTCACAAACAATTGCCGCATGTATTCTCCGTTTTCGGGTGCGAAGTTTTTTCCAAATAGGGCGATGTTCATTTCATTCTTCTTTTATGGATTCATGGCTCTCGTCGGTCATCATTCGGATGTAATTCACATATCTCCAGTCGGCGATGTCGCCGTTTTCGACGGCTTCCTTCACCGCGCAACCGGGTTCGTGGGTGTGGGTACAGTTGGCGAAACGGCAGTCGTACATCCGCTCGCGCATCTCAGGGAAACGCTGCGCAAGGGTCTCTTTCTCAAGGTCGTAGAGCACAAACTCCTTGATGCCAGGCGTGTCGACGATCCATGCGCCGAAGTTGAGATGGTGCATCTCGGCGAAGGTCGTGGTGTGCTTGCCTTTCTCATGGTAGTCCGAAATCTCGCCGATGCGGACGTTCAACGACGGGTCGAGGGCGTTCACCAAAGCCGACTTGCCCACGCCGGAATGTCCCGAAAACAGGCATATCTTCCCTTGCATCAGCGACTTGAGTTCCTCGATTTGGAAACCTGTCATGGCCGACACGCCAAACGAGGTGTAGCCGAGGCTTTGGTAATACTCCATCAAGACGCACATCTCCCCTATCTGCTCGTCGGTGTAGAGGTCGCATTTGTTGAAGATGAGTGCCGCCGGGATGTGATAGGCCTCGGCGGTCACCAAAAAGCGGTCGATGAAGCCCGTCGAGGTGCGTGGCTGGGCGATGGTGGCCACCACAATGGCCAAGTCGACGTTGGCGGCGATGATGTGCGAGGCCTTGCTCAGGTTGACCGACTGGCGCACAATCACGTTGTCGCGAGGCTCAATCTTCTTGATGACAGCGGTTTCCTTGCCGGGTTCCTGCTCAAACTCCACGTTGTCGCCCACAGCCACGGGGTTGGTGCTGCGCAAGCCGTCCAAGCGAATCTTACCGCGCAGGCGGCATTGCCATTGGCGGCCTTCACCGTCCATGACGATGTACCAGCTTCCCGTCGACTTGATGACCTTGCCTAACATTTCTGGTAACGTTTTCCGGGCAATGCCATCAGCACGCCGTCGAATTCGAGGTTCAAGAGCAAGGCCGCGATTTTCGTCGTCGGCAGTTCCGTTTTCACGATGATGTCGTCCAAACTGACCGTCGTACTCGTCCCGAAACAATCCATAATCAGTTGTTCCTCATCGGTAAACTCGCGGAACATCGCCGTCTGTTTCTCCGCTTTGGTCTCTGAGTCCCAACGCATTACATAACGCAGATTCAACACGCTCTCCATCAGGTGGGCGCGGTTGGTGCGGATGAGGTAGTTGCAGCCTTGGCTGTAGATGTCCATCACGCGACCGGGATAGGCGAACACATCGCGGCTGTAGTTGTTGGCCAAGTCAGCCGTTATCAGCGAGCCTCCTTTCATCGCCGACTCAATGACGACCACGGCGTCGGCCATGCCCGCGATGATGCGGTTGCGACGCGGGAAGTTCTCGCGGTCGGGCTGGGTGCCGCTCATGCACTCGGTGAGGATACCGCCGCCCTGCTCAATCATTTCCGAGGCCAATTTCTTGTTGGGCGCGGGATAGACCTGTTGCATCCCGCAGCCCATCACGCCGACGGTAGGGATGCCGTTTTTCACGGAAGCCTTATGGGCACAAGTGTCGACGCCATAAGCCAATCCGCTGACGACCAACACATTGTCATCTTTCAGGTCTTCCACCAACTGGTTGCAGTTTTCCTTGCCATACTCAGTGATGTTGCGTGTGCCGACGATGGCCACCACGCGGTTGGCGTTGAGGTTGGCCTTACCTTTATAATAAAGCATCATCGGGCCGTCGTCGCATTGCAAGAGGCGACGCGGATAGTCGGAGTCGAGGAAGAACAGTGGACGGATGTCGTTGTTCTCGATGAAGGCGATTTCCTCTTCGGCGCGTTTGAGGTATTCCTTGGGCTTGCAGATGGCCTCGATGGAAGCCTCGCGCATCCCCGAAATCTTCTCAAGCGACTTGCGCGTCTCCTTGAAGACGGCCTCGGCGCTGCCGCAGTAGTGTACGAATTTCTTCCCGCTGATGTCGCCGATGCCGGGCAGCAGGGTTAGGGCGATTTGATATTGAAGGGCGTTCATCTTTAATCTAATTTCAGCACGGCGAGGAACGCCGACTGCGGCACTTCGACGTTGCCGATCTGACGCATTCGTTTCTTGCCAGCCTTTTGTTTCTCAAGCAGTTTGCGCTTACGCGACACGTCGCCGCCGTAGCACTTCGCCGTCACGTCCTTGCGCACCTGCCGCACCGTCTCGCGGGCGATGATCTTCGCGCCGATAGCCGCCTGGATGGCGATGTCGAACTGGTGACGGGGAATCAGTTCCTTCAGTTTCTCGCACATGCGCCGACCGAAGTCGTAGGCATGGCCACGGTGGATCAAAGTCGAGAGGGCATCGACCGACTCGCCGTTGAGCATGATGTCGAGCTTCACCAAGTCGGCATCTTGATAGCCAGCGATATGGTAGTCGAAAGAGGCGTAGCCCTTCGAGATGGATTTCAGCTTGTCGTAGAAGTCGAAGACGATTTCCGAAAGCGGCATCTGGAAGGTCAGCTCCACGCGGTCGGTGGAGAGGTAGACTTGGTTTTTCAGCACGCCGCGCCGGTCGATGCACAAGGTCATAATCGGACCCGTGAAGTCGTTCTTCGAGATGATTTGCGCGATGATGTAAGGCTCCTCGATGTGGTCGATCTTGGTCACTTCGGGCAAGCCGCTGGGGTTGTGTACCTCAACCATCTCGCCGTCGGTCTTGAAGCACTTGAACGACACGTTAGGCACAGTAGTGATGACATCCATGTCGAACTCGCGGTCGAGGCGTTCCTGCACGATCTCCATGTGGAGCAGGCCGAGGAAGCCGCAGCGGAAGCCGAAGCCCAAGGCCGCCGACGACTCAGGCTCCCAAACCAACGAGGCGTCGTTGAGTTGCAGCTTCTCCAACGAAGCCCGTAGTTCCTCGTAGTCATCGGCATCGACGGGATAAATGCCCGCAAACAGCATCGGTTTCACGTTCTCGAAGCCCGCCACAGGCTCGTCGCAAGGCCGCTCGACGTGCGTGATGGTGTCGCCCACCTTGACTTCCTTCGAGGTCTTGATGCCGGAGATGATGTAACCCACGTCGCCCGCAGAAAGCTCGTCCTTAGGCACTTGCTTCAGTTGCAGCACCCCGATTTCGTCGGCATGGTATTCCTTGCCCGTGGCGAAGAACTTCACGAGGTCGTTGGTGTGCATCGTGCCGTTCATGATGCGGAAATAGGCGATGATGCCTCGGAACGAGTTGAACACCGAGTCGAAAATCAAGGCTTGGAGCGGGGCTTCGGGGTCGCCTTTCGGACATGGGATGCGCTCGACGATGGCATCCAACACGGCAGGCACGCCTTCGCCCGTGCGGGCGCTCACCTTCAGGATTTCCGAAGGGTCGCAGCCCAAGAGGTCCACCATCTGGTCCTCCACGATGTCGACCATCGCGCTATCCATGTCGATCTTGTTCATCACGGGGATGATTTCAAGGTCGTGTTCAAGAGCCGAATAAAGGTTGGCAATCGTCTGGGCCTGAATGCCTTGCGTGGCATCCACCACAAGCAAGGCGCCTTCGCAAGCCGCTATCGAGCGCGACACCTCGTAGGAGAAGTCGACGTGGCCGGGGGTATCGATGAGGTTGAGGGTATATTCCTCGCCCTTGTAGTCATATTTCATTTGGATGGCGTGGCTCTTGATGGTGATGCCGCGCTCGCGCTCGAGGTCCATGTCGTCGAGCACTTGGTCAACCAATTCCTTGGAATTGAGCGTATGCGTCAGTTCCAAAAGCCTGTCGGCCAAGGTCGATTTGCCGTGGTCGATGTGGGCTATGATGCAAAAATTCCTGATGTTCTTCATTTGGGTTGCAAAAATAGGGAATTTTCCCCAATCGCAAAAAAAATCCGTTCCAATCGCCGCCAATAAAAAGGATTATCCCTAATTTTGCGGCTTGAAAAAGCCGATTGCGTATGACACCTGTTTTACCCGACACCTATTCCAAAGAAGAGAAAGAAGAAATCGAGCGACGACACCAGCGCCTCATCGACGCATGGCAGACCCGCAAGGAAGCCCAAGACCTCGCCGAGGTCGACAAGGCCTTCTATTTCGCCGCTGAGGCGCACAAAGACCAACGCCGCCGTTCAGGGGAACCCTATATCTACCACCCCATCGCCGTGGCCACCATTGCCGCCCACGACATCGGATTGGGCCGCACCTCCATCATCTGCGCACTGCTGCACGACGTGGTGGAAGACACCCGATACACCCTCGACGACATCAAGGAAATGTTTGGCGAAAAGGTGTCGCGCGTGGTGGACGGCCTCACCAAGTTCGAGCAGATGGACAACGTGGAGAGCATGCAGGCCGAGAACTTCAAGAAAATCATCACCTCCATGTCGTACGACATCCGCGTGGTGCTCATCAAGCTCAGCGACCGGCTCCACAACATGCGCACCTTGGACTCGATGCCCAAGCACAAACAGCTGAAAATCGCCTCTGAGACGTCGTACCTTTACGCGCCCTTGGCCTACCGCCTCGGACTTCACGCCATCAAGATCGAGCTTGAAGACCTCGCCCTGAAATTCACCAACCCGACCATCTACGCCAACATCAAGAAACGCTTGGACGAAGTGCGCGAACAACGCATCAGCGAGCTGCGCGAGTTCATCACGCCCCTCGAAACGGCCTTCGCCAAAGCCGGACTCAACGTGACCTCCGTCATCAAGGAACGCTCGGTCAACGCCATCTGGAAGCGCATGATGGACAAGGAGTTGTCGTTTGAAGACCTCTACGGCTCCTTTGTGGCCCGCTTCATCACCGACTGCGCCAAAGACCAAGAACGCATCGAATGCTGGAAGATCTATGCCGTGCTGACCAACTTCTACCGTCCCTACACCTCGAAGCTGAAAGACTGGATCTCGTTCCCCAAGACCAACGGCTACGAGAGCCTTCACGCCGTGGTGATGGGCCAGATGGGCAGTTGGGTGGAGGTGCAAATCCGCAGCCGACGCATGGAAGAGATTGCGGAA
>CALFIT010000148.1 GCA_937877465.1 uncultured Bacteroidales bacterium
ATTCCAACAAAAATATATCGTAATTCGATAAATAGTTGTATTTTTGCAGCGTCATTAAAAAGGATGTGATATGAAAATCATTCAAAAAAGGAAGGTGCTGAGCACTTGCGCTGCTGTTGCCATGGCATTATTGATTCAATCATGTATTAGGGTTCAGGTGGCCATCCCCAACAGATGGAACGAGCGTTACGCCCAAAAGCAAGACTACATCGAGTGTCTTACGGCTGACCAATTGAAAGAAAGGATAATGTCGGACACTTCGCATTACAAGATTGTGATGATTTACAGTACAGGTTGCGGCGCTTGTTCCCAGCATTTGCAGAGGACTTATGCCCCTGCCTATGCCCACCACCGCGACGATGTGAAGTTCTATTTCATCAGCGAAAGCACAGGCGGCATCAAATTCTGTCGTGAGGAGTTGGAACGCTATGGCCTTTACGACGGCAAGGTGCTATGTTTCCTCGACGATGACCCTCGTTTCGACCAGCAAAACCAAGGGAAGGATTATAATATGCAAAGTCTCAACAACCTGACCAACCACATCTTTGCCAATGGTCCCAAGGTGACGGGAAACCTCGGCCTGCCGTGCGAGTTTGTCGTGAGCAAGGACAACCGCGTCTTGAAGCAACTCACCACCACGCCCCATTCGGGTTCGGCCATCACGACCGTCCAGCTTTTCCAAATCGACTTCGAACACATCCAAGACATTGATTTCGACTCGATTTACCTTCAAGATTTGGATTTCGACATGTTTGAAGGGACTCCCGTTTGCAATGAAGATTATTGCCCGTTGAATTAATATGGATTATGTATGTTTTTGCAACCTCATGGCAACAAAAAAGTGTAAAAGAATAAAACAAACTAATTATCAACAAATTAAAAGAAAGGAATTACAAAAATGAAAAACAAAACGTTGAAAAACATCCGAGTGTGCTGCTATGTGGCCTTGGCCTTTTGCTTGGTTTGGGCAGGACTAATGGTGAATTACGTGATTGCCGACATTTTGGGCTATGCCCCGTGGCCCGAACCCGTCGATTGGTCAATTCATACTGTCGGGAAAATCGCTGCATTGTCTTGTTATGTGCTCGGCACGGTGGCGATGATTGGATTGTGCGTCAAGGCGGTACTGAATACGCTCAAAGGGCTTCGCGAAAACACCGTGTTTCCGAAAAGCAACGTGAAACTGATGTTCTGGATTGCCTTGGCAGACTTCGTCTATCTCATGGGCCTCTACAATTTGACTGTCCTTTGGGATGAAGACTTGGTTTTCAAGCTCCAGCACACCAACTTCGTCACGCCCTTCTTCCTTCTCTTCTTCGCCTTCATGTACAAAGTGGCCGCCGACGCGGTGGAGGAAAACAACTTGACCGTCTGATTATGTCACAAAACTCACAAAACCTACAAAACCTTTCTTTTTGGATGTGGGAAGCCTGCCAACCGGCGGGCTTCCGGCGGCAGCGCGGTTGCGCAGCCGCCAACTGCACCATGGAGTTTTGCCATGTTTTGAAGGTTTTGTGATAAAAAAGAAAGAACTATGATTATCATGAACTTAGACGTAATGCTCGCCAAGCGCAAGATGCACTCATACGAGCTGGCCGAGCGCAT
>CALFIT010000149.1 GCA_937877465.1 uncultured Bacteroidales bacterium
AATGAGGCCAGGCCGTGGCAACCATAAAACGCATCACCTCCGATGGAAGTCACGAAATTGGGGATGGTTACCGTACAATGGCCGCTGTAACGAAAGAACGCACCATTTCCGATGGAAATCACGGAATAAGTCGATCCAATGTAAGTAACCGTATCAGGAATCACAAGCGGAACCGTGTCATTCATGCCGTTCACGTGTCCAGTAACGGTCACCGAAACGCCGTCACCATTGACGGAATACTTCAGATAACCCGAAGTAAAGCTCTGTGCATACCCTTTCCCCATCCCCGCCGCACTCAGCAGCAGGACGAGCAGGGTGGTACGCAACGCCTTTTTCGTTTGTTTTGTCTTTGTTTGCATATTACTTTTGTTTTAGATGTGTTTTCCTTTGTTCATTTCCGTGAGGGCAATAAAAAACATGGACTATAACTTGTCTGCAACTGAGGCCTACCACAGCCTAACAATACAACTCGTAAAGCCCATGTGTCGAAACACATGAGCGTTACCTTATTGCTTGTATTGTTTTTTATGAACGTGGTAGATTCAGTTACATAAGCTTTAAGCTAACGCTATCGTTTTTAATATGCCGTTTATCGTTGTCGGGCCGAAGCCCTTTGTTCATTCAGTAGGATTAGGTTAGACTTCTGTTGGTTACGGGTGCAAATATAGGAAGATTTTGATAACGGAAGCAAATCTGACGAAAATCTTTTCGGAAAAAGGGCCAAGATGAACTATTTTTCATATTTTTGCACTCTAAATTAGATGAACGATGAAATCCTACGATGACATTGAAGATCTCAAGCCCTCGATGGCTTCGGAACCGCGAGTGGTGTATGGAAGTGTCCAACCGTCAATGCCGCGGCCATACCCGTCTTCTGATAGAATCCCTGAAGGATATATGTCATTGAGGCGTTTTGGAGAATTGTTTCACCAAAAACTTGACGCTTGCTATGCGCAGTTACAAAGTGATATCGCTGGACGGTAGTGTTCCACACAGAAGGTGTTTTTGTGATTGTTGACAGGATCATTCCGTCTAAGATGATGGTAGAATAAACCTAATCTCCTTAACATCAAAGCAATAGGCTTTGTTTTTCTCGTCAACGACTTGCAGCCTTCCAAACGGGTCGATGCCCGTCATGAACAGCCGCAAGGTTTCCTTGCCGACTTCGTAGTCCGCCCAAGTGCGGTAACGGAACAGCCGCTCCAAGTATTCCCGCTCGATGGTGGAGGGGTCGGTTTTCAGGATTTCCACCTTATTATATATGCCTTCCGCGATTTGCTCCAACAAAGGCTGCAAGTCGTAAGTCTGGCCTGTGATTTGCCTAAGCGAAATCGGATGCGTGGGCCAGTCTTGGAACTTCATCTGGTTGACGTTCAAGCCGATGCCGATGATGGAGGTGTCCATCTTGTCGGCCTTGATGGTGCTGTTGATGAGGATGCCGGCGAGTTTTCGGTTGCCAAAATAGATGTCGTTGGGCCATTTGATGTGGAGCTTATCGGCGGGCTTTGAAGGCATAGATTCCAATCGCACAGCCTCGGCAAGGAATGACATGCCTTCAAGACTGTTTGACAACAATTTGTCTAACACATCAATGATGCCCAAAGCCACGGCTTCCGACAGGAGGAACTGCCTCGCGGCGGGCAGGAAGCTCGCGTCTAAGGCCAAAGAGAAAGTGAGGTTCTTGCCCGCCTCACTTTCCCATCCGTTGCTCCCCATGCCCTTGCCTGCGGTCTGCTCGTCGGCACTGACTACCCAGTTGCGGATGTCGGCCTCCGACTGCTGGCGTTGCAGGTAGGCGTTGGTGGAGTCAGTTTTTGCTAAATGCTTGTATATGAGCATTATCTTACCACAACTCTTTGTGTTTCGTTGCCGACCTTGACGGCATAGATGCCTGCGCCGTAGGCCTTCATGTCGAGTTGGAGCTGGCCTTTGCTCACGCCTTCGAAGACGCGCTGTCCGGCCATGTTATAGATGGTGACCGTTTGCTCGCCGTCGCCGACGATGTTGAGCAAGCCCGAAGTGGGGTTGGGGAAGATGCTGGTGCCGTTGTCGGTGGCTTCGCCGACGGCAGCCGACACTTCATAGCTGAACTCGTTGCTTTCCGAATCGCCGAACGTACTGCCCGAGAAGAGGGTGGTGCCACCGGCTTTCAGTCCATACAAGCCGTTGCCGTCGCCGAAGCCGTCGCCGCCGGCGTCGTAGATGGTGAAGTCGTAGCAGCCGTCGCCCGTGATTTCAAGGGTCTCCGTGTAGGCGTGGTTGGCCTCGTCGTAAGGTCCGCCTTCGATGACGACTTGTCCCGTGGCCATGTTGGTCACCTTCCAAGTGGTTTCCTGTGGACGGTTGTCGGTGCGGATGGTGAGCTTCAGTACCTTGCCTACGGTTTCGGGTGCGCCTTTGATGACGCGCGAAGCCGTGTTGTTGGCTGGGACTTCGTCGTCGCCGTTGTTGACGGCAACGATGCTCACTTCCAGCAGGTTCTCGCTCTCAACGGGGAAGTTGATTTCGCCCAAGTCGACGGTCTCTGAGGCAAAGGTGGCCAAATTGCCGCTCCATGCCACGGTCTTCAGCGATTCGCCGTTGATGCGCAGTTCGATCTCGGCGGAGGTCAGGGCGTTGCTGCCGAAGTTGGTCAGCACGAACATGGGATGGGCCTCGCCGCTGCAACTGACGCCCTTCACGTTGCTGATGTCGTTGGCCGCCGCCTCGTTGCCATAGAAAGGCTCAAGGCTTTGGCTCGACTTGCAGGCTTGGTACACCTCTTTCGAGTTGAGGTTCTGCACCCATGCGATGGCATCCAATTGGCTCATGTCGTAGATGTTGG
>CALFIT010000150.1 GCA_937877465.1 uncultured Bacteroidales bacterium
ACTTTGAAGGGAAGGAGGTTAAATTGGTTTCAGATATAGATATGGGCGCGCACTTATGGGAGGCGATAGGAGGTAGCCTGTGGAGCGACTCTATTCAGGATTATCAACTCAAATATTTCAAAGGCACATTTGATGGCAAAGGACACGAAGTGTCGAATTTGGTAGGAGGTGATAAAGGTTATTTTAGAAGAGTGGATGAATTGTTCCATGAGAAATGTCATGGTTTATTCGGCAATCTTTACAATGCTGAAATAAAGGGATTGAAATTGAACGATTTTGTATGCTTGAATCGAGATGACCATATGTTACATTTTGGCTCTATTGCCTGCTATTCCGAACAATCTGTCATAAATCGTTGCGTTTCAAAAGGCTTCATTTATGAGTTTTATAATGGACAATACGAGAATAACGAGGAAATACATGCAGGTGGTTTGGTTTACAATAATCTTAATTCATTGTTAAGAAATTGTGTTTTTGTCGCCGATTCATGTGTCTCATACGAAATGGGAGGTATTGCTCATAGCAATATTACAACTTTGGAAGACCATCGTGCAGAAATATCAAACTGCTATTTTTATGGCGAGATGTACGATTACCCATTGATTTTTAAGGATCGCACCATGCATACGTCAGCAGGCATTGTACAATACAATTCCACCGACCCTGAAATAGAGCAGGGTTCCATCGTTAGGAACTGTTATTATTACCCAACAGAGCCAAGAGGCGACATGGTGGGTTATAGGGCGGCTGTTGCATGGTGGCATCGTGGAAATAGTGTGATTGAGAATTGCTATTATTTGGCCGAGCACGAGGTTCCTTTCTACACAGGCGTTGTAAGCAGACCAGACGAATGGGCAACGGTTAATAACACCTCTGCTTTTTATTACGCAAATGATGGTTGTGCTTTGGAAGACCCAGTTGAAATCGGCGGAGAAACGGTGGACGACCTGAAGGAAGCGCTGAACCGCTGGGTTACCATGCAGCAGAACTCGGCAGACTACGAAAACTGGTGCGATGATGTTTGGATGGAACAAGGCGGGGCTCCGTTGCTGTGCGCTGTGTATGAGGCGACAGAAGAAAACGGGGAGGATTTAAATCATGTCTCATTCTATCCCAACCCCACCACAGGCCAGTTCACCGTGGAAGGCGCGAATGTGGCCAAGGTGGAGGTGTATGACCTCGTCGGCCAGAAGGTCTGCGAACAGCAAGGCAGCAAGGTCGTCAATATCGACGCTACTGAATGGAACAAAGGCATCTATTTAGTCAACATCATTGAGGAGAACGGTGTCGTGGTGACCAAGAAATTGGTGGTGAAGTAATCTTTTCGGTTATCCTGAATCCTTTTTGGGTGAAAAACCAAGGAATCCCTGAATCCGTTTCGGGGATTCTTTCTATTTTTGCAGCGGTCGTTGCGAGCGAAGCGCTGCAATCCACTTCGCATAATTCGCAAAATTCGCCGTTTTCATTGGTCGGCGAATGAAGCAAATTGAACGAATTATGGATGGCTTCGTCGTTCCTCCTCGCAATGACGCAAAGCAAGTCTAAAACGAACCAACAAATACAATGAAAAAAACACTGTTTATTACCCTTTGCGCACTTGTGGCCTTGGCCTCGTGCCAGAAGAAGAACGCCCCGCTGTTTCGCGGCGACTACAGTTTCAAGACCTCGGGCACTGTCACTATTGATGAAATCGTCGCGGAAGACGACACCATCGAGCCTTCGTCCTACACCATCAGCCTGCCCAACGAAATCGGGCAACTGGAAATCAGCGACTTGGGCAATGGCAAGGACAGCGTGCTTGTGGTGATGAACACCATGGGCGGCGAGGTCGTCGTCACCCACGCCTTCTGCTCCGACAACGAGATTTTCATGAAGGACTACAAGAAGAACACGCTGCTCTTCACTGGCGACTCGCTCACGCTGAAGAACGACCTGCGCGTGAAGGCCACGGGGCGGATGTATGAAGGCAACACGCTCATCCTCAACATGGTTTACGAAGGCGAGGCCGAAACCGACGAACGCAATTACAAGATTTACGGCGACGACATCCGCATGGCGGCGATAAGGAACTAATGCTATGAAAACAAAACATATTCTTTGGCTCTTGCCTTTGCTGCTGACCGCATGTCACGACGACCCAAGCCAAATCAAGGAGAAACTGAAGGGCGGTCCCGCCGAGGAGCGCGTCATCGCGGTGGGCGTGCAGCGCATCGACACGGTGGGCGGCTGGGTGCGCAACAGCTATCCCGGCGCCTTGGAGGAAAACCACTCCGTTGACATCAGTTTCAAGTATGGCGGCACCTTGGAACGTCTTTACGTCGAGGAGGGCAGCCGTGTGCGCAAGGGGCAGACCTTGGCTCGCGTCAGCTCGCCTTCTATGGAAAGCTCGCTCCACGCCGCGCAAGCCACGCTGGAGCAAGCCCAAGACGCCTACGACCGCCTGAAGAAGGTACACGACAACGGCAGCCTGCCCGAAATCAAATGGCGCGAGATGGTCGCCAACCTCGAAAAGGCGCAGGCCAACTACGACTTAGCCAACGCGATGTTGGCCGACAACACCATCACGGCGCCTTTCGAGGGTACCGTCACGGGATTGAACGTCGTGCAAGGCGAAAGCGTCGCTCCGCTGAAGCCTATCATGCGCATCATCGGCTCCGACGGCCTCGTGGTGAAAATCTCCGTTCCCGAAAACGAAATCGGCAAGGTGCAGGTCGGCGACGAGGCGCAAGTCCTCATCCCCGCCCTGTCGGACCGTCGCTACCAAGGCACGGTCATCGAGCGCAGCATGACCGCCTCGCTGCTTACGCACAGCTATCCCGTCAAGGTGCGCATCGGCCAACCCGACGAGGAGCTGCTGCCCGGGATGGTGGGCAAGGTGGTGCTGCAAAGCGACCTCAACAAGGGCATCATCGTGCCTGCCAACGCCGTGTTGCTCAACAACGAAGGCAAGTTCGTGTGGGTGGCCGACGACGGTCGCGCCACGCGGCGACACATCACCGTTTCGGGCTATTCGGGGAATGGCGTGGTCGTCAACGAAGGCCTGAAGATGGGGGATGTCGTTATCGTCGAAGGCTACCAGAAAGTGAGTGAAGGGATGAAAGTCAGTTATGGACAAGACTAAAAAGAACGGCATCATCGCGGGCAGCATCCGTCACCAGAAAATCGTTTGGATTGTGGTGGCGGCAGTGGTCGCTTTCGGCATCTACGCCCTTGTCGATATGAAGAAGGACGAGTTTCCCGCCTTCACCATCCGTCAGGGCATCGTGGCGGGCGTTTATCCGGGCGCCCATTCCGAAGAGGTGGAGGCCCAACTCACCAAGCCGTTGGAGGCCTTGCTGTTTGCCATGCCCGAAGTCGACAGGAAAAGCACCCGTTCCATCACCAAGGAAGGGATGTGCTACATCTACGTCGGCCTTGACGAGTCGGTGAAAGACAAGGACATCGCTTGGTCGAAAATCAGGCACAAGATCAACGAAGCCAAGGCGTTGAGCTTCCCCGCCGGCGTGTTGGCCATTGCCGTCATCGACGACTTCGGCAACACCTCGTCGCTGCTCATCGCCATGGAGTCGGAGGACAAGACCTACCGCGAGATGCACACCTACACCGACGACCTCACGCATCGCCTCCGCGAAATCCCGCAAATGGGCAACGTGAGCGTGATGGGCGAGCAAACCGAGGAAATCGCGGTCACGATCGATAAGGAAAAGCTGTCGTTTTATGGCATCAGCCCCACTTCGTTGATGCTGCACTACGCTTCGCAAGGCCTGCTCACCACCAGCGGCACCATGGAAACCGATGCCTTCGACATGCCGCTGCACATCGAGAACCCGATGGTTTCGGAAGCGGAGCTTGAGGAACAGATCATCTATTCCGACGCGACGGGCAACACCGTCCGCCTGCGCGACGTGGCCACTGTGGAGCGTCGTTTGGCTGAGCCTTCCAAGGTGGTCAACTTCAACGGCCACAGCGCCTTGATTGTCAGCGTCGAAATGCGCAAGGGCTACAACATCGTCGCTTTCGGGCGCGAGGTGGAAAAGGTGCTCGATGCGTTCAAGGAAACCCTGCCCGACAGCGTGCAGCTCTATCGCATCACCGACCAGCCCAAGGTGGTGCAAAAGTCGGTCAGCAGCTTCCTCCGCGACCTGCTCATCTCCATGCTCGTGGTCATCGTGGTGATGCTGCTGCTCTTCCCGTTCCGCACGGCACTCATCGCCAGTTCGGGACTGCCCGTCTGCACGGCCATGAGCGTCGGGCTGATGTATCTCTTTGGCATTGAGCTGAATACGGTCACTTTGGCCGCCCTCATCGTGGTGCTCGGCATGATTGTCGATGATTCCATCATTAATATTGACGGCTACATCGACAAGCTGAGCCAAGGCTACAAGCCCTTCGATGCCGCCGTCAGCAGCGCCAAGGAGCTGTTCATGCCCATGTTCATCGCCACCACCGCCATCGCCACCATGTTCTTCCCCATGACGCGCATCATCACGGGGGCTTTGGGCGAGTTCGTGCAGCTTTTCCCTTGGACTGTCGCCTTCTCGCTCATGTCGTCGTTGGCCTACGCCATGCTCGTCATCCCGTCGTTGGAAATCATGTTCATCAAGCCGGAGACCGACCAGCCCCGAAACGGCTTCGTGAGAGGGCAGCAGCGGTTTTTCAGCTTCCTGCAAGGCCTCTACGACAAGATGCAGAGCCACTGCTTCAAGCACCCGCACTTCACCATCGGCATCGGCGCCGCCTCCATCGCCTTGGGCGTGTTGATGTTCCTCAGGCTGCACGTTCAGATGATGCCCAATGCCGAGCGCGACTGCTTCGCGGTCGAGATCCGGCTGCCCGAAGGCAGCAGCCTTGAGGCCACCACGCGCGTCAGCGACTCGCTGCAACGGATGATGCTCGCCGACGAGCGCGTCACCTCCGTGACGGCTTTCATCGGCGAGACCGCGCCGCGTTTCCACACCACCTACTCGCCGAGCATCCCCGCCAAAAACCTCTCGCAACTCATCGTCAACACCACCTCGAAGCAAACCACCGAAGACCTGCTGAAGGAGTGGGACGACAAGTATTCCTATTACTTCAAGGAGGCCCATGTGCGCTTCCGCCAGATGGACTATCAAGCCGTTTCGACGCCTGTGGAGATTTATGTCTATGGCGATGACTACGCCGCAACTGCCCCCATCGCGCAGCAAATCAAGGACTACATGCTGACCTTGGACGACGAGTTGCGCTGGGTCCACAGCGACTACGACGAGTTCGTGCCATCGGTGAAGGTGACGATGAAACCCGAAGAATGTGCCCGCCTCGGACTCACCAAGGGCATCCTCTCGCTCGACCTCTCCACCAGCCTCAACGGACAGCCGCTGACCACCGTTTGGGAAGGCGACCGTGGCATCCCCGTGAAACTCTATTCCGAGCAAAACTACGACCCCAACGACTACGAGTCGGTGCAAAACCAACTGATTCCGACGATGGTGCCCGGCACCAATGTGCCGCTGCGTCAGGTGGCCGACCTCAGTCCCGACTGGCATCCTGCCGTGTTGGTCCACCGCAACGGCAAGAACGTCATCACCGTGGCCGCCGACATGAAGTTCTGGAAGCCGCAAACGGTGAGCATGAAAAAGATACAGACTTATATCGACACCGAAATCCGACCCAACCTGCCCGAAGGCGTGAGCATCGAGTACGGTGGCCTGTCGTCGCTCAACACCAACGTCATCCCGCAACTTTTTGGTAGCTTAGTGGCTGCCATTTTGGTACTTTTGGCCTTCCTTGTGGCCTATTTCAAGAAGTTCAACCTCGCCCTGCTCACCTTGGGTTCAAGCACCTTGTGCATGTTTGGCGCGTTCTTTGGCGAGTGGGTCTTCGGCCTCGACTTCGGCATGACCTCGCTGTTGGGTGTGGTCAGCCTGATCGGTATCGTCGTGCGCAACGGCATCGTGATGTACGAATACGCCGAGACGCTCCGTTTCGACGAGGGCCTGCCCACCAAGGAAGCCGCCATGAAAGCCGGCAGCCGCCGCATGAGGCCTATCTTCCTCACCTCGGCCACCACCGCCCTCGGCGTGCTCCCGATGATCATCACAAGAAATCCCCTTTGGATGCCTATGGGCGTGGTCATCTGCTTCGGCGTGGTGCTTTCGATGGTCATCATTCTGGCCGTGATGCCCGTGATGTATTGGCAAATATTCAAGAAAGGTTAATCGTGATGAGGATTTTGTTGTCTATAAACAATAAAAATATGAAAAACTTGAATTTTGTTGTCTATAAACAATAAAAGTTTTATTTTTGCGGTCAAAATACTGAGCATTATGGAATTGATTTCAAGAACAGACTATGCCGAAAAGGTGGATTCGTGGTTGGGAAAAGGCCAAATCATCGTCTTGGTCGGGCAGCGTCGCATCGGGAAAAGCTGTGTGCTGAAGGATTTTGTCGCAAGGCACGAAAAGGAACCCGACGCCAACATCATCTACATCGACAAGGAAAAGAAGGAGTTCGACTTCATCAAGGATTACGTCGCGCTGAACGCCTACATCGACCAACGTTTTGTCGGCGGGAAGCACAATTACATCCTTATCGACGAGGTGCAAGACATTGCCGAATGGGAGCGCTCGGTGAGGAGCTATCGCACCGAGAACCGCACCGACATCATCATCACGGGAAGCAACGCACAGATGCTTTCTACGGATCTAAGCACTTTGTTGTCAGGCCGTTATCAGGAAATCCATGTGCAAGGGCTTACCTATTCCGAGTTCTTGGTTTTCCATCAATTGGAGGAAAGCGAAAACAGTCTCCATAAATACCTGAACTACGGCGGTTTGCCCGGACTGCGACAGATCGGAATCAACGACGAGGAGCATATCCACGACTACTTGCAAAGCGTCCTGAACACCGTGGTCTTAAAGGACATCGTAGAAAGGCATAACATTCGCAATATCAGCTTCTTGAATCGGTTGCTACAGTATTTGGCCGACAACACCGGAAAACCAATTTCGGCCAACCACATCAGCGCTTACATGAAAAGCCAAGGCAATCCGGTTTCCACCAATGTCATTTTGGACTATAGCGGTTATTTTGAAGAGACCTATCTGCTCAGATGCGTTCCGCGCTTCGACATTCACGGGAAGAAAATCCTTGAGACAAACGGCAAGTATTACTTTGAGGATGTGGGGCTTAGGAACCTGCTTTCGGGAAACTCGTCGCGCGACAACGACATCGAAAAAGTTTTGGAGAACATTGTCTATCAACAACTTGTCAGAATGGGCTTCACGGTCAGGATAGGCCAGCTACAGGCCGGCGAGGTGGATTTCGTTTGCACCAAACGCTCGCAACGGGTTTATGTCCAAGTCTGTTATCTGATGGCGACCGAGGAGACACGCGAAAGGGAATTTGGTGCCTTGCGACGCATCAACGACAACCATCCGAAGTATGTCATCTCGCTTTCGCCTTTGGTGACACGAACCAACACCGACGGCATCATCCATCTTGGTTTGCGCGAGTTCCTTTTGAACGGTTTTTAATCACTGATTATGAAATATTTACATAAAATATTAATCGTCCTCGTTTTGGCAGTCTCACCTTTCTTTCTTCCTGGCCAAAACCTCTCCGTGCAGGACTGCATTGAGATGGCCTTGGAGAACAACATCGACCTGAAAAACAACTACTTGGAAATCGACAAGGCTAAGGCGACGAAAAACGAAGCCCGAGCCGAGTATTTCCCCACCGTTTCGGCGCAAGCCTTGGCCTTCGACGCCGCCCGTCCCTTGCTCAGCTTCGGCATCGACGACATCGACAACGCTTTGGTAAGGCAGACCCTTTACACTTGGTTCGCCGAATACGGCATCAACATGGGGCTGGAAAACGAGATTGAGCTTGCCCAAAACGGCACCGTCGTCAACATGATGGCCACCGAGCCGATTTATGCCGGAGGGCGCATCCGCAACGGCAACAAACTCGCCAAGTTGGGCATCGAAGCCGCAGAAACGCAGGCACTTGTGAAAGAAGACGAGCTGCGGCTGCAAACGGAAAGCCTCTATTGGCAGATTGTGGCCTTGCAGGAAAAAGTCGCCACCCTCGACCAACTCGACCGCCTGTTGGACACCTTGGACAAAGACCTTGCCGGTGCCGTGGAAGCGGGCTTGGCCATGCCCACCGACCAATACAAGCTGAGAGTGAAGCAAAACGAAAGCCGCCTCAACCGAAAGAAGGTGGAAGACGGCATCATGCTGCTGAAGATGGCCTTGGCCCAACACATCGGCGCAGACTGGCAAACCATGACGCTTACGGACACATTGGGCTTGGAAACCGAGCCTGCCACATGGTTCCAGCCCGCCACGGAAGCCGTCGCCAACCGCCACGAAAGCCACCTTTTGGACCTCTCGCTGCAAGCCGAGAAGCTGAAAAGGAAAATGACCCTCGGCGAGGCCTTGCCTTCATTGATGGTGGGCGGAAGCGCGAGCTACAACACGGTATTCGAGCACTCGAAGCCCAATGCGATGGTCTTCGCCATGCTGCAAGTGCCCATTACCGACTGGCACAAGACCTCCTACAAGCTGAAGAAACACGACCTCGACGCGGAGATGGCCGAAAACACCCGCCGCGACCTCACCGAAAAGATGGAAATGCAAACCAATCAGGCTTGGTTCAACCTCGAACAAAGCTGGCTGCGCATCACCATGGCGCAAACCGCCCTCAGCGATGCCGAGGCCAACCTGAAAATCACGGAGGACTACTACGAGGCCGGATTGGTCGCCCTCTCGGACGTGCTCGAAGCCCAGACCCTACTCAAGCAAAGCCGCGACGAACTCACCGACAGCCGCATGGAGTATCGGGTCAATTTGGTGACGTATCGTCAACTGACTGGAAAATGATCCTACACGTCAAACTTGAACTCGGCGTCGAACCAGCCGGTGTCTTCCTTCAATAAATCGTATTCTTCGCCTGTTTGGTGATCCACGACATGCACTGTGCCTTTGATGTCGTCGTAAGTGAATGTAAACTGGGAGTTTACGTCGTCTTTGGGTACGTCCATTTTAGATGTTACTGTTGTTTTGAGGGTGCAAAGATACAACTTTTTTACAATCCTAACCTTTGATTCAGTTTCGCCGTTTGCTCCTCAAACCCTTTCTTGCCCAACAGCGCGAACATGTTCTTCTTGTAGGCCTCAACGCCGGGCTGGTCGAAAGGATTGACGTCCAACAGGTAGCCGCTCACGGCGCAGGCCATCTCGAAGAAATAAATCAATTCGCCAAGCACCTGCTCCGACACTTCGGGGATGACGATGCGGAGGTTGGGCACGCCGCCGTCCTCATGGGCCAAAACAGTGCCCAATTCGGCCTTGTGGTTCACTTCGCTGATGCGTTTACCCGCGATGTAATTCAACTGGTCGAGGTCGTCGGCTTCGGTCGGGATGTGCAACTCATGGTTGGCGTTCTCCACCGAAATCACCGTCTCGAAGAGGTTGCGCAGGCCGTCTTGGATGTATTGTCCCATTGAGTGGAGGTCGGTGCTGAAGGTGACCGAGGCGGGGAACACGCCCTTGTGCTGCTTGCCGTGGCTCTCGCCGTAGAGTTGCTTCCACCATTCGCTGAAATACACCAAGCGTGGCTCGTAGTTCACCATGATTTCGTTAGTCAAGCCCTGATGGTAAAGTGCCTGACGCACTACGGCGTATTGCGAAACGGGGTTTTCAACCGTCGGGTTGGCCTTGCATTGCCTTTCCATCTCGACGGCGCCCTTCACCAAGGCACGGATGTCGATGCCCGCCATGGCGATAGGCAGCAAGCCCACGGGCGTGAGTACCGAGAAACGCCCGCCCACGTCGTCGGGGACGATATAGGTCTTGTAGCCTTTCACGTTGGCTAACTGCTTGAGGGCACCACGGGCCTTGTCGGTGATGGCGATGATGCGCGAGGCGGCTTCCTGCTCGCCGTATTTGTTGATGATGTGTTGCTTGAGGATGCGGAAGGCGATGGCCGGCTCCGTCGTCGTGCCCGACTTGGAGATGACCGCCAACGAATAGTCCTTCTTGTCGAGGATGGCCATCAGGTCGTGTAGGTAGTCCTCGCTCATGTTGTGGCCGGCATACACGATGAGCGGCTTTTCTCCTGTGAGCGGCGCAAAGTGGTTTTGCAAGGCTTCGATGACGGCGCGGGCGCCCAAATAGGAGCCTCCGATGCCGATGACGACGAAGATCTCCGATTTCTTGCGCAGCTCGGCAGCCGTTTTTTCGATGTCGGCGAGCTGGTTTTCGTCGATTTCGGAAGGCAGGTTCACCCAGCCGAGGAAGTCGTTGCCGGCACCGGTTTTCTGGTAAATCGTGTCGTAAGTCGCTGGTATTCTTGATCCTAATTCGTTGACAACATCCTTGTTCAAAAAAGGATTGACATGTGTGAGGTCGATTTTCATAGTGCTTGATATTTAAGATGCTGCGAAGATAAGACAAAAAAACGAAACCCAATGAAATTAAAATTCACCATTGGAAAAACAAGCCAAAAAAATTCTTACTTTTGCGCAATATTTTTCAAACACCCTCGTTGGTGAATTGCAATCGATTTAACACTTCATTTTTTTTAGAACGTTATGGCACACATCAAGATTTTATTGGCCGAAGACGACCGTAATTTGGGTATGATTCTCAAGGCATTCCTCGACTCGAAGGGTCTCGTCACCACCTTTTGCATGAGTGGTGAGGAGGCGTGGCGCAGCTTCAACGCTTCAGAATACGACCTCTGTTTGTTCGACGTGACGATGCCTGGCATGGATGGGTTTACGTTGGCGAAGCAGATCAAGTCGATCCATCCCTCGATGCCTATCATTTTCCTTACCGCCCGCAAAGAGCAGGACGATATTTTGGAAGGTTTCAGGATTGGGGCCGACGATTATATTACCAAGCCTTTCAGTATGGATGAGTTGCTGGCGCGCATCGAGGCCGTTCACCGCAGGTGTGTCCACTCCCAGACTCAGCCTTCGTCCTATCGTTTGGGCAGTTACACCTTCGATGCACCGCGCCATGTGTTGTCCAACGGCACTGAGACCAAGAAGTTGACCTCGAAGGAAGCTGACCTATTGTTGTTGTTGTGCGAGAATATTGGCAACACGCTGGAACGTGGCACGGCGTTGAAACAGATTTGGCACGAGGACTCTTACCTTAACGCCCGCTCGATGGACGTTTATGTCACCAAGCTACGCAAATACTTCAAGGACGACCCAAATGTCGACATCCAGAATGTGCACGGCGTGGGATTCAAGTTGGTGGTGAAGTAACCATCATCGCACTTCTATGTAACACGGAACGCAGATGTCCCGAAAGGGATTATTTGCGTTTTTTTTGATTTTCTTGAGCGATTTCTCTACCTTTGCAGGCATGAAAGCGAGGCTATTCATAGCATTGTTGGCTTTTGCCTTTACGGTAGCCTGCACCTCAAAGGTTAAGGCCCCTGAGTCTGCGGTCCCTGAGCTTGTCGAAGGGCCGTCAGCCGAACTCGGCGCCATCGACAGCCTCATGTGGCGGCAGCCTGACAGTGCTTTGACGGTGATGTTGGAGTTTGCGGGGAGCGCGGAGGTGGATAGCCTGGATGAGTTTAATGGGCATTATTGCCAGGTGCTGATTTCGGAGTTGCTGTATAAGAATGATTGGAAACAAAGCAACCGCGAGGAGCTGCTGAAGGCGGTGGGGTATTTTGATTCTATTGTGGGATTGGATGGTGTGGATGTACAGAAGCAGAATGCGTTTTTGACGGCGCGGGCACATTATATTAATGGTGTGGGGTTTTATGAGAAGGGCGACGTGGTGAATGCCTGTGCGGAATACCTAAAGACCTTGGAGGTGATGGAAGCGCATTTTGAGGAGAATGAATTGGCGGGGCATAAGGCGCGATTCTTGGCCTATACTTACAACCGGCTTGGTGACTTGTTTTCGGAGCAGTTTATGATGGAATCCGCCATCACTTGCTATGAGAATGCGCTTGTGTACTGCAAAATATCGCCTACTTCGCCTATTGGCATTCCCAATATTTTATATCGGATTGGCAAACAATATGACAAGAAAAATGAGATAGAAAACGCAAGTTTGTATTATGGTCAGGCTTTAGAGAACATGGCGGCAACTGAAAATATAGTGTATAGAAATATCGTTGCAAGCAAGGCTCTTTGTGACTATAAATCTGGTGTTGCAACTGACTCATCTTTAGAAGAGCTTTATTATACTCTTAAGTGTTCAGATACTGAAAAAGAACGGTTAAATCGCTATCTGACCATTGGCGGGATTCATTTTTTGGAGCGTAATTATGACTCTGCCATATTCTATTTGGAACCTGTGTTTGAAGATAATGATGCAGGGCTACAGACACAAGCAGCAGGTTATTTGCGTATTGTTTATGATAGCATAGGAGACGTTGAGAAATCTAATGTCTATATGCGGTTTTTGACAAATCAGAAGAAACCTGATGGGGAAAACAAGGCCTTGGTCTCGAAACTCGAGGATTTGTACAAGAACTATTCGAACCAAAAATTGGAGAAACAAGCCGAAACGGAACGAGAAATAGCAAAGAAGAAGGTGCTGGATACAGTCGTCCCCATCGGTATTGCAGTTGCCTTGGCTATATTTTGCGTGTTGATATGGAGAAACAGGAGACAGCTGAAGTATCAGCAAGAAGAAGCGGACAAGGCATTGGGCGAGGCGGAGCAAGAACACGAAAAGGAACTGAGGCTATGGCAGGCCGAGGCCGACAAGACATTGGAAGAAACAAAGAAGAAATATGAGGAAGAACTGAGACAACTGAAAGCAGATACCGAACAGCAGTTGGAGGAGGTGGAAAGGAAGCACCAACAGTGGATAGCCAAGGCAAAAGAACGGCATGAAGAGGAATTGAGAGAGCAGAGAGACCAATCGAAAAAGGAAATAGAGAAAACCAAGAAGCGGCATGAGGAGGAGTTGGAGGCGGAGCGGTTGGTCTACCAAAAGGAGCAGGAAGCCTTGCGGCAAAACCTCCGGCAGCGTGAAGAACAAGTAAACGCCTTGGAAACGGCCATGGTCCAGCAACGCGAGGAGGCGTCGCGGAGGCGCGAGGCTTTCCTGAAGGAGCCGATATGCCAACACATCAACGAACTGCTGCACGGCAGGCATATCACCACGCGCGACACGTCGTTCAAGCACGAAGCCATCGCCCTAAAGGAAGAGGACTACAAGCAACTCAAGGAGGCCGTGGAGCGGCATTACGCAGGCTTTGACAATGCGCTTTTGAGCCGCTGCCCGAGTTTGAGGCATAGCGATTTGGCGCTTTGCCATCTACATCTGATGGGGCTGGGAGAAGGCGAGATTGCGGCGTTGAGAAGCCGGACTTACTCGGGAATCAAGAAACAAAACGAGAGCTTGCAGGAGAAGCTTGGGGTGAAAGAAGACATAGCATCATATATTTTGAGGGTCATAGAAGGGCTTTGTGGCACTCAAAATGGCACTCAGGGTGGCACTCAAACGAATGGGGCCATAGATGATGACCTTGATGCATGGATTGAAAGGCAAATTAAAGACCATCCAAAAATCACCACAGAGGAACTTGCCGAAAAAAGCCATAAAGGTGTGCGCACCATCAAGCGGCATATCAGCATGATGAGGCATATTCGCTATGTTGGGAGCGGATATAGCGGACATTGGGAAGTGATTGAATAGCAGATGGTTGTCTGGCTTTTTAATTGATATTTTTCTTTTTTTCGTGCTTACGTACTATCGTACTATCGTGCTAACGATGGACTCCCCCTGACCCCCTTTACAAAGGGGGAAAGACTCCCCCGGCCTGCGGCCACCCCCTCTAATCCCCCTGGCCCCCTTAAAAGGGGGAAGGGGAGGATGGAAAAAAGTTGGAGAAAACGGGAGGTTTTCTCCTTTGTTTGTTTTATAACTCATTGATTATCAAGTATTACCAACCCCTATAGAGAAATTCCAATATTTCTCCAGCATGGTTTTGTGCGCTGTGATTTTTTGATAGCCTACTTTTGCTGGCGAAAAACTTAAACACAAAACACAAACCCTAAATTCACAAAACTATGATCAAATTAAAACAAATGATTCTGATGCTCTGCTTGATCCTTTCGGGAGCGTTCTGCTATGCAAATAGTACAGTAGGAAAAGGAAATGAGAAAGATGAACGTCCTGTGCCTATCGAATTAACAGAAAGTACAGGGTGTGGTAGTTCGGACAAGAGTAGTTCCATCAATCCTATTATTAATGGCAATGTGCTTGCTGTGGTATTCTTTGAAAACCTTGGTCAAGTCTCTGTGGAGGTTTCTACGGTTTCTGGTGCCTCGGTTCAATGCCTCTCGGTGCTTACGCCAAATGGCTTGCAAATCTACATCCCCAACGCGGGGAATTACATTGTCACCTTTACACTCTCCAATGGGGATGTGTATGCCGGTGAGTTTACGGTAACGGATTATTAACTTTTACTTGGTTCTCAAATCAAAATAAAATGAAAACGTTTACAAAAGCATTTTGTTTTTTCTTTGCTATGAGCCTGACTTTGATGGCCAATGCACAATTAATCAATTGCAACCCCGACCCTAATGGTGAACCTTGGTGGGCTGGAGATCTTCCTGAAATTACACCTGAAATACAGGCGGAATTGGATGCAATCACTCCGTTGGTAATTTCGAATAGATCTTCTACAACAGTTCTCCCTTCTCAGGTTGATAACTCACAGCAGATTTGGTTTCGGCCTGTGTTTTTGCAAAATGGAGGCTGTTGCGGTCAGGCTTCTGGTGTTGGATACACTTTTACTTACGAAATTAATCGTATAAGTAATGTTTCTGGAAGTTTACCTGAAAACCAATATCCTACACACTTCACATGGAATTTCCTCAACAAACAAGATAGTTCTGGAGGATCATGGTATTATCAAGGTTGGGATATCATTAAACAGATGGGGGTTCCAACAGTGGATGATTATGGAGGGATGTATAAACCAAATCTACAATCAGACGCTGAACGAGCCAATGTTTGGGAAACGGGATATGAAAAGTACAAAGGAGCTCTGAACAATAAGTTGATTACCGAATACCATTACATAGATGTTTCAACACCAGCAGGCTTGGATGCTCTCAAGCATTGGCTAAACGACCATGGTTCGGGAGAAGATTCGGGAGGATTGGCTAATTTCGCTGCAAAAATTTCAAATGCAAACTACGGAACATTGCCGAGTGAAAGCAATGAAACAGGAAAGAGCATCGTAATTGGTTGGGGTGATAGAGGTCTCCACGCCATGACAATCGTAGGATATGATGACAATGTCAAATATGATTTTAATGGGGACGGCCAATACACTAACTCAAACCCAAACGATATGACAACATGGGAAATAGGAGCACTAAAGGTTGCCAATTCATGGGGAAGTGGTTGGCTTGGAATTGAAAATAGGGGGTTTGTATATATGCCTTATCGATTGCTGGCAATGCCTCATGCTTCTGGCGGTATTTATACAAACGAAAATGACACTCAAAAACGTGTTCATGTAGTGTCTGTAACTTCTTCATATAACCCAGAAATGACCTTAAAAGTCAAAATTGCCCATCCATGTCGAAAGAAATTAAAGTTATTTGCAGACAGAGCGGACAATGCCAACCAATTAACTCCAATCGATCCAGTTCAATACTGCGCATTCAATCAACCTCCAGCATGGTCAGGTGCTGGTTGCCTCCCTATGCAAGGTATAAACGATGATCCTATTGAACTTTGTTTAGATTACGGTCAGTTTTACAATCTTGACAATGTTGGTAAAGTGTATTTTACAATATACCAAAGTTCTGGACAACATAACGGAACCGTTTCCGACTTTTCGCTAATCGATTACCGTTGGGACGAAGTTTTCGAGCTGCCATATCCAGGTTCTTCGCCTGTATCAATTGTGAACAATGGTTATACGAGGTTGGGCATTCCCTACCATCTTCTGCCGTTCGAACATCCTATCATGGATAATGTGACTCTTGCCACCGACCGCATCGCCCGTCGCGAGGTTACCGTGGACAATTACTCCACCTTAACCATTAACGACGGTGTCAGCCTCGACATGTACGGCACTGAGGCGCACGACTGCAAACTGTTGGTGGAAAGTGGTTCGTCGCTCGTCATCGGTGACAACGCCATCATCACTGCTAAACGCGGCGGCTGTGAAATCGTGGTAAATGGTAATATCCAGATCGGCCAAGGCGTGACCTTCAAGGCGGAGAACGGAGCGACATTGGCAATAACCATCAACGGGCAACAGACCGTCGTCATCGATGGCTGCACTTTTGAGAATACCACGCTTTTGGCATCCGCAGATATGACAAGTACGGCCTCGTTATCAAACGCCTCGTCATGCTCGGTCAGCAATTGCTCCTTCAGTGCCCTTGGGACCCAATACGCACATGCCCTGCGCATAGAGGGTTATTCAAGCATCATGATTGCTGACAATACAGTGAATGGCATAGGGTTGATGTCCTCGCGTCATTACACCGATGGCATCCTGATCTACAACTGCGGCACATCGGGAATCGGCAGCCAGATTCTCAGGAACACTATACGAGGGTGCGTGGAAACGGGTCTCACTTTGTATGGAACAACAGCTGACATCAAAGGAAAGAACGAGATCACCCAGTGCCACACGGGAGTGAAGCTGCTCAACGGTAGTACCGTGAACAACTTTATGGGCAACTGCGGAGCATCCAATGCAAACCAAACCCAGCATATTCACGACAACGACTATTGCGAGGTGTCAATCTATCGTGGTTGCATGCCTCAGAATTTCCGCTTCAACTGCATCACAAGTTCTGGGAACGGCTGGTTTGTCGAGTATGAGGACAATGTTGAGAATGGCAAGGGCCTTTGCACACGGCTCGACTTGGAATACAACACTTGGGGGAACTATACAGACACCCAGATTGGGAGCCGCTTCAACTACGTCACCAACACAACCAACGGCGTTGTGTTCGACTTCCTCCCCAAGTGGAGCTACGGTGAATGCCTCTCAAGCTACGATGAGGAAGCCCAACGGAAATCAGTTGAGGCGGATTCGCTATGGAGTATTGGGCTTTACGCCTCTGCCAAGACGAGCTATAGGGAAATCGTAACTCTTTATCCCAACACCAACAGCGCTCTCAACGCCTTGAAGAAACTGTTGCTGATAGAGGGGAGTGACGGGGAGAACTATGCTGGATTGCATTATTATTACCTCAACGACACCACGATTCAAGGCAACGGAAACCTTTCCGCCCTGGCCGGTTCGCTCGCCAACAAATGCGATGAGTTATTGGAGCATTACGAGCAAGCCATAGCATGGTACGAGACCATCATAGAAGACGAGGCAACGCCTTACAACGACAGCATCTTTGCCACAATCGACCTCGGCAACCTTTACCTGAGAATGGAAGCAAACGGGACAAAGGGCATGGAGGGGAAACTGAACCAGTTCGTGCCAAAGTCGGCTGAAGCCTTCGCCAAGCAAACCGACGAGGCCTTGAGGAAGCTAAGGCACACTCCAAGGCGGCTCAACCCTTCGCGTGAGCTTCCCGACCAATACTGGACCGACATAGTGACAGAGCAGCCAGAAGGCTATGTGATAGACGGCAACGGCGACGTGCATCTATATTCCGCCGAGGCCTTGGCATGGCTCATCTCCACGGTGAACGGTCTCAATGGGCAGGAAGCCGACGACTTCAACGGAAAGAAAGTGACCCTTGAAGCAAACGTTGATATGTCTACCGCCCTTTGGATTCCCATTGCCGATGGCACAAACCTTGGCGACCCCAACCCCGACCAGCTGAAATTCTGCGGCACTTTTGACGGTAACGGGTTTGTTGTAAACAATCTTATACTGTTTCAGAATCCGAATTATGAAAACTTTGAGAGCTTCTTTGGAAACTTATGCGGTGCAAGAATAGTAAATGTGGTGCTGCGCCATGTTTATGCCGAAGGGCGTAATGAGAGAGACGGCAAGTTTTTTGGGAACGCAGAATCCATTGAAACTGAAGAGGAGACCAGACCTAATGTCATTGACCGTTGCTATGTTGAGATTGATGAGATGTACAAAGATGGTCTGCACCTTAATAGCTCGCTATTTGGATACAAAAATGATGGCATCGTTAAAAATAGCATGGTGAAACTCGACAGACTGTCGTATCCTGACAATAATTGTGAAGGAGAGGGATTGTTTGTTTATTACAATATTGGCACTATTCAAAATTGTGCTTCCATCGCTGATTCTCTGAAATGGATGTGGGAATACGGTGGCATGGCCATTGAAAATCATGGGTTGATCGAGAACTGCTACTCCTATATTGATAATTGGTTTGGGGATTACCCTTGTTGGTGGCCTCCAACACCAAGAATGGGGATAGCAGAGGCCAATTACGGGACGATAAGGCATTGTTATTATAATACTTTCAATTACCATGAGGGAGGAGGTTGGTTTGATGACGCCCCCGTCTCTTATAATGAAGGTACTATTGAGAATGTCACGCCCTTTGAACCTACTCCGTACTTCCAATACCCCTATTGGATTTTCTCCGATACCGTTTCCGTCCAAAGCCATACGGGGTTTGTTTACAAGACCTTGCGCCTTGAAGAAGCCCTAAACGATTGGATATTGGGACAGGAGAACTCAGATGATTACGAGTATTGGTGTACCTCCCCTTATTGTTCCATCTTTGACAACCATCTTCCTTCGTTTAGCAGTATTGATATCACAGATATACGCGAAAACAAGGCCTATAACGAGCATGTTATGCTTTATCCTAATCCTACTAACGGTTTTGTTCATATTGAAGGCATCACGGCTTCCGAAGTTCAGGTTTACAATGTCTATGGGCAATTGGTGAAGGTTGTTATGGGGACAAACGAACTAAACTTGATAGGTTTGACAGACGGAATGTATTTGTTGCGGATTAAAGACGCAAAAGGAACCGCCTATACTGAGCGTATAACTGTAATAAGATAAACTTTTGAAGATTCTAATTCTTACAGCAGCAGCGACGGCCAAGGCCGTCCTGCTGCTGGCGAGAAGATAAAAAGCATTCTTCTTCGATATTAAACTAGTTGTAGCATACCAATCAAAATAAAACAAGATGGAAGATCTCAATTACATTGATAATGCCCCTAAATTAGTAGTAAAGACTCGTAAGGGATTGACAAAAGTGTCTGTGGCAAAGATACTTTATGTGGAATGTATTGGCTTCTATTGTATTTTGTTTTTGGAAAATGGCCAGCAATTGGATTCCTCTTGTTCCCTTTTACAAA
>CALFIT010000151.1 GCA_937877465.1 uncultured Bacteroidales bacterium
AATATTCGAGCCAAATGGCTTGCTCGGCGTCGTTTTGGCTGAAAAGGTCGCGGTTCTGGTTCTTGTAGCAGGTGGTGATCAGCTTTTTCAGCCCAAGTTGCTCGAAGTTGTAGCTGAAATAGTGGAAGAAATTGCTCACGCGCGGGTCGTCGCAATTGCAAAGCACCGTCTTGCCCTTGAAGTGCGCCTTGTAATGCTTCAGTTCGTTCTCAATATCAACGAGTTGCGTGTAAAACTCGTCTTTTTTTGCTTTGTTAGCAGCGTGCAAATTGACATTTCCTGCCATATTCGATTGATAGTTTTCGCAATGCTATCAATCACTTATCGGGAAAACAGAAAGGTGCAGGCCTTTCTATCGCATTCACGAGGAGCGTCGGTTGAACCCCGCTGTCCACACAGATTAGCCCACACCTATAGGTGCGAGCATCAACTCATTGTGGACAGCGGAGCTTTGCGCTCTCGTGAATATTATCCGATAATTCTAAATCATCAGTTTCCGACGCTTTTGATTCGAATGCGAATAATAGCTAATGCTTTGGTTTATAATATGTTATTATACTTTTCTTTTGTTTGGTTTCGTTTCACTTTGCAAAACTACGTATTTTTTCCTAAACAAGCGAAGACACCCCTCAAAAAACACGCAGGGACGCGCCAAAGCACATCCCCACGTCGTTGAACCGGAACGATTATTCCGCATTCCTAATTCTGCATTCCGCATTCCGCATTCCACATCACACCATCAGTGCGCCGACCAATCCCAGAATCGCGTAGAATTCGGGGAGAGCGGCATAGATCAGGGTGTTGGTAAACACGTCGTGACCTTGGCTGATGCCGACGATGCCGTTGGCGCAGACCTGCCCCTGACGGATGGCCGAGATCATGCAGACCAAGCCCACGCAGAGGCCCACGCCGAAGATGACGAGGCCTTGCTCAGGCGACGCCTTCATCTTGCTCAGCAGCATGAAGAAGGCCACGAAGCCGTAGATGCCCTGGGTGGCCGGCAGTGCCGACAGCACCATGAAATTGCCCGATGCCTCGGGACGTTTCTTGAGTCCGCCTTCGGCAGCGTTGCCCGCCGTCGAGGTGCCGATTGAACTTCCGATACCTGCCAAGGCCAACACGAGGCCCAAGCCGAGATAACCTAAAATTGTTGCTAACATAGTTTTGATATTTAAGATTTAAAGATTCAAAGATTTAAAGATTTAATATTTAAAGATTTATTATTCTGTCTTCAATGGTTGATAGTTGCGGCCCGAGCCTTCGTAGCCGGAGTTCTTGAAGAACTCGAGGAAGTTGAGTCGCAAGGGGTGGACAAAGGCACCCAACACGCACATGGCGATGTTCAGCGCGTGGCCGACGACCACGATGAGAATGAAGGCCACCCAGCCGAAGCCGCCGTCGCCGCGAGCCTGCATAGCAATGGCGTTGAAGGCCTCGCCGAGCTTGGCACCGGCCAAGCCCAAGGCGTACAGACGCAGGTAACTCAACACATCGCCGAGCAAGCCCGTCGCGGTGTTGTAGGTGTCCCACAAGCCCGAGCCGAAGTTGAGCAACGGGTTGCGGTGCAGGTCGTTGAGGAAGAAGATGCCCAAGGCAGAGAGACCACCCAAGATGATGACGACCCACTTGGTCACTGCTTTATCCATCACGCCCATGAGGGCCAAGCCGCCCACAATGACACCGCCCACAATGAGCAGCGTCCAACCCCAAGTGCCCAACGAGTTGGCGAAGCCTTTCGTCTTGGTGCTTTGGTAGGTCTTGACAATCATCGCGAGACAGATGTGGACGATGCCGACGAGGATGGCCAACACCATCGTGCCGTCGAAGCCCATGATTTGCGAAGGCAGCATGATTTTCTTGACCGCGTCGGGGATGATGTCCCAAGTGAGCAGGTCCATGCTGAAGAAGGTGTGGAACAAGAAGCCGATCACCGTGGTGGCGATGCCCAAAGTCACCACGAGGGGCGAGATCTTGGGCATCATCTTCTTCAGTGCAAGGCCGCCAAGGATGAGGATGAGGCCGTAGCCCATGTCGCCCATGCAGAAGGCGAAGAAGAGCATGAAGAAGATGGAGATCCACACCGTCGGGTCGAACTCGTCGTATTTGGGCCTACCGTACATGTCGGTCAGCACCTCAAACATCGAGACGAACTTGTTGTTTTTCAGCTTAATGGGCGGGTTGTCGTCCACTTTGGCCTTGTCGGTCAGGTAAAACACCTGTTCCTTTTCCAGCATATCGTGGAGTGCAGGCTCCATCTCGGTAGGCGCAAAGCCCTCGAAGACGGTGATGTAGTCCTCGGCGGCCTTCTCGCCTGCCACACGCGCCAAGTGCAGGTCGAGACTCGAAACGGCCTTGTCCAACTCGGCTTGGATCACGGGTTCGTGCCATTTCAGTTGGGCCAAGCGTTGGTCTTTTTGCTGCACTTCGGCCTCCAGTTCGGCAATCTTGCTCTCCAAGGCGGCATAGTCGCCCTCAGGGGCAGGCAGTTCCTTGAGCGGGAAGTCGTAGTCGTCGCTGTCCGACACCACCACGAAATAGGTGTTGCCGTCGGCGGTGGCAATCTCGCTCAGCGCGTATTGCTCCTTCCATGCAGGGTCCACCGTCTTGCTCTTGTAGAAATGCAGCTTCAGTCCGTTGGCCTTGAGCCGCTCGAAGCTCTTCGGGTCGAAACGGCCCCAAGGCTTGCGTTCCTCCACCTCCTTGTAGAGTTGAGGCAGTTGCTCCAGCAGGGCTTCCTTCTCCTTCACCGTTTCGAGCACCTCGACGGCGAAATCGGAAGGCTTCTGACCCGGGTCGTCGGCTTTCTCAATGTTCTTCAGCTGCGCGAGCGACTTCCGGTAGATGTCGGCGCGGGCCGAGAGTTTCTCCGACTTGTCGTCGATGGGCTTCCGCGAGCGGGTGATGTCCATCACGCCCACCGCTTGCAGCTTCTCCAAGAAGGCATCGGCGTCGCCGCTCATGAGGATGAAGTCATATTTCGTCATTTCAGTTACCATTCCCGACCTCCTCTTCTTCAAGTAAGTGTTTGTTTTTCACGATTTTCTGCGAAGCCTTGGAGAGGTTCTCCTCGTCTTCCATGTATCGCTTGATCTTGCGTATGGCTTCGTTGTAGCCAGGGATTTGCACCTTCTCGTAAAGGTTGACTTTCTGTGTGGTCTTCTTCCGCTGGTAGTCGAGGATGCGGCTCACCTCGGTATAGACCTCCGACTCGATGCCCAACTGTGCAAGGTTTTTCAGAATTTGCACGCCGTCGGCATACCACATCGGCTTGGTGAAGAGGTTGATGTCCTTCACGTCGAACAGCACCTCCTCCAAGGCCGGCACGGGCACGCCCGCAATCTTGACGGTCTTCAGCTTGACATCGGTCACCGAAATCAGTCCTGGCTCAAATTCATTCCAAAGCCGGGCCATGTACTCATACGACTTGAGTTCGGCCTCTAACTGTGCGACAAGCCCCTCCGAATGTTGCTTGGCTTTCTTCACCTCAAGGCGCAGCGCACTCTCCTTGCTCTTCAGCGTAGGCAGGGCACGGGTTCGCGTCTTGAGCTGCTTGTTCAGCTCGTTCAGCGAGGTCTTGTTATATTGAAATTTGATGGCCATTTTATTCAGTTAACAGTTTGCAGTTGTTCAGTTGTTCAGTTGTTCAGTTGCCCTCGCCCATGTCATTCCAGCATTGGCTTGTGCGGTGGAGGGAATCTATGGGCAACAACAGTTGTTCAGTTTTCTTTGGCTTTCCAGTATTTCTGAATCAACGATTCTTTCAGGCCCGTCTCGGCTTTGGTGAAATACTTGCCAAACAGTTCCCAGCCGGTGTCGAGCATCTCCTCGATGGAGATGTTGACGTCGATGGCAAGGAGGCGCGTGGCGTATTCCTTGGCATAGTCGAGGCAGCGCAGGTCGTAGTCGCTCAGGTCGAAGCCATTCTCCAACTTGGTCTTGGCGTTGGCGGCGTCGGCATAGAGCCGCACCGAAGTGTTCATCACCGCGCTGTGGTCCTCGCGGGTCTTCTTGTTCTGCACCAACTGTTTCAAGCGCGACAGCGAGCGGAACGGGTCGACGATGACCTTGCCCGAGTCGGGGTCGGCACGGAGGAAGAGCTGTCCCTCGGTGATGTAGCCCGTGTTGTCGGGGATGGCGTGTGTGATGTCGCCGTCGTTCAAGGTCGTCACCGCGATGATGGTGATGGAGCCGCCATCGGGCAGCTGCACGGCCTTCTCGTAGATCTTCGCCAAGTCGGAATAGAGCGAGCCGGGCATGGAGTCCTTGGAAGGAATCTGGTCCATACGGTTGCTCACGATGCTCAGAGCGTCGGCGTAAAGCGTCATGTCGGTGAGCAGCACCAGCACTTTCTCGTTCTTATCGACGGCGAAATACTCCGCAGCGGTGAGGGCCATGTCGGGAATCAGCAGACGCTCGACAGGCGGTTGGTCGGTGGTGTTCACGAAGCTGATGATCTTGTGCAAGGCACCCGCGCTCTCAAACTGGTTCTTGAAGAACAGGTAGTCGTCGTTCGACAGGCCCATGCCGCCGAGGATGATCTTATCCACATCGGCACGCAGGGCCACCATGCTCATCACTTGGTTGTAAGGTTGGTCGGGGTCGGCGAAGAACGGGATCTTCTGGCCTGAGACCAAGGTGTTGTTCAGGTCGATGCCGGCGATGCCCGTGGGGATGAGCTGCGAAGGCTGGCGACGCTTGAACGGGTTCACGGAAGGGCCGCCGATCTGGCGTTTCTCGCCTTCCACTGCCGGACCGCCGTCGATAGGTTCGCCGTAGGCGTTGAAGAAACGTCCGGCGAGGTCTTCGCTCACGTTCAGCGAGGGCGGTTCGCCGAAGAAGGTCACCTCGGCGTTGGTCGGGATGTCCTCGGTGCCGCCAAACACCTGCAAGGTGACGCTTTTGTCCTTGATTTTCACCACTTGGGCCAAGCGGCCGGCCACGAGGGCGAGTTCGTCGTTGGCCACGCCTTGCGCCTCAAGGGTCACGGTGGCCTTGGTGATGGCGGTCAGCTTCGTATAGATGCGTTGAAAGGCTTTCTCACTCATGTTTCAGTTCCTCCTTTAACTGTCCAAGATATTTTTCAAAGTTTTCCGACTGGTATTCCGAGTAGTTCATCTGGCGGCAGATGTTGATCAGGCCCTTGAAGTAGGTGGTACACTCCTCGAAGTTGTCGAACTTGAAGCTGCGGTCGCAGATGTCGAGCACGAGGTCGAGCATGAACTTCTGGCGTTCCAAGGGCGTGGAGCCGTCAATGTCGTCGAAAGCATCCTGCTGAAGAATCACGAAGTCAACGAGTTCCGACTTCCAATACTGCTCATGGTACGACATCGGCACGCCGTCGTCGCCCAAGATGTTGATTTGCTCGTAAGCGTCCTTGCCGCGACGGATGATGTATTTGGTCTTGGTGACTTTGTCCACCCAACCTTTTTCGATTTTCTCGTCAAGGTACTCAATGATTTCGGGGTATTCGAGGTACTTCGAGTAGGAGTCCACGGGGTCAACAGCGGGATAACGCTTCTTGTCGGCGCGGTTCTGCGAGAGGCCGTAGAAGCAACGGGCGGCTTTCTTCGTCGATTCGGTGACCGGTTCTTTGAGGTTACCGCCGGCAGGCGACACCGTTCCAATGAAAGTGATGGAACCCGTGGCGCCATTGTTGAGCTTCACGAAACCAGCGCGGGCGTAGAAGTTGGAGATGATGGCCGACAGGTCAACGGGGAAGCCGTCCTGACCGGGCAGTTCCTCCAAACGGTTGCTCATCTCACGCAAGGCCTGTGCCCAACGCGAGGTGGAGTCGGCAAGCAGCAGCACCTTCATGCCCATGGCGCGGTAGTATTCGCCGAGCGTCATGGCGGTATAAACGGATGCCTCACGAGCCGCCACGGGCATGTTCGACGTGTTGCAGATGATGATGGTACGCTCCATCAGGCTGCGCCCCGTGTGCTTGTCCTTCAGTTCGGGGAACTCGGTGAAGATCTCAACCACCTCGTTGGCGCGCTCGCCGCAAGCCGCCATGATGATGACATCGGCGTCAGCTTGCTCGGCCAAGGCGTGTTGCAGCACCGTCTTGCCGCAGCCGAAAGGCCCCGGGATGAAGCCCGTTCCGCCTTCGGCGATGGGGTTGAGCGTGTCGATGCAACGCACACCCGTCTCCATCACCTTGAAGGGACGCGGTTTCTCGACATAGCCGCCCACAGCCACCTTGACGGGCCATTTCTGCGTCATCGTCACCGCAATGTCTTCGCCATCGGCGTTAGTCAGCGTGGCGATGGTGTCGGTGATCTTGTACTGTCCGGCAGCGGCCACCTGCTTCACGGTGTAAGTCCCTTGGAAATTGAAGGGCACCATGATTTTGTGGGGCAGCCAGCCTTCCTTGACTTCGCCGAGCCAGTCGGCGGCAACCACTTGGTCGCCTGCCTTGGCGAGAGGCGTGAAGTCCCATAACTTGTTCTCGTCCAACGGCTTGGTGTATTCACCTCTTTGCAGAAACACGCCTTCCATGGTGGCAAGGTTGTTTTGCAGGCCGTCGAAGTTGCTCGAAAGCAGACCCGGACCCAAGGTCACCTCAAGCATGTAGCCTTGGAATTCCACCTTGTCGCCGATTTGGAGCCCACGGGTGCTTTCATACACCTGCACCGAGGCTTTGTTCCCGTTCACCTTGATGACCTCCGCCATCAGCTTGACGCCCGCCAAGTCGATGAAGCAGATTTCATTTTGTGCCACAGGGCCGTCCACCTCCACAGTGACGAGGTTTGCAATGATTCCTGTAACTTTTCCTGTAGTATTCATGATTTAAGATTCAAAATTCAAGATTTAAGATTTAAGATTTTATGAATCAATTGATTACGTTCAATTCTATTAAATAATTGGCCGCAACTCCCACCAAAATCGCCATTCCAAAACTCAACAACGTTCCCACCAAAACGTATTCCGACTTCACCGTATCGGTTTCCCTGAACCGCAGTAGCGACTTGGCGGCCAACAGGAAACCTATGGCTTCATATTGCCCCAACATCACAAAGACCAAGGTCAACATCCGCTCCACATTGCCGATGACATGACCTGCATTGGGCAGACTTTGGTTCTCCTCTCCATTTGTAGGAACCGTGATTTGCGCATCTTTGAAGATGTTTTGGATGAAGAAATTCGCAGGACGCAGGCAAAACATGAAAGCCACGACCCACAACAGCACCCTAGTTTCAGGCAACCATGTTGGCAACGCAATCGCACTTACCTTATTATATAACATCACAGCCGCAACGATGACAATCAAATGAAGCAACTGGTCGATGAAAAACGCACCTTTCAAGTCTTTGCAAATCGATTTCAGGCCATCTATGACAAGATGCAACACCGCAATCAACAATGCCGCCCACCAATAACCCAAACTCATGGAGAACAGCCAAGCGCAAGCAAAGGTAATCAACACATGGATGTACAAATGCCTCGACTTGAACGCATTGTCGGCCTTGTTCTTGCAGGATTTCTCCGTCTGCAAGTAGAAGTCGCTGACCAAGTGCGCCAGAATCTGCAATATGAGGAGTTTGTATATCATTGTTCGAAATTCAGTTTTTCAAAATAGTTTACGGCAGATTCGATGGCTCTCCATCCAACAGAATTGCTGTGCCGATTTACAACAGGTTGCTTTACTTGCAGATTATTTGCAATTCTTTCTTCATTCCAACCTCTCAACTTATAATAAAGTATCTCACTTTGTCGTGATGTCGCATCCTTCATTAAAGAGTCAAGCAAAGCCAATATCACATCCACTTGCTCTGCAAGTATCGGATTATTGCATCCAAAAAACATACTTTGTTTGGTAATCAACTTATCCTTTGCAGCCTGTTCAAGTAATCTACCAGAGTAATATATTGCCTCTCCATCTAATACATCTTGCTCTTGGTCGGCAGCACGCATTTCACCTACACCTATAGCCAATCTTACGCCATATCTTCGGAACAATTCACGTCTAGAATTGGCATCTTTCTTCCACAAAAAAGTCTTCTTCACCAATGCCTTCAAAAGCAACGCAACCCGAAGTGCATCGTGTGGGTCAAACAAGAAAATCTCAACAGAATCGCCTTTGAACAACCGTCCCCAGTTTTTGCCGTCTGACTTTTCGGAAAGTTCAGCAAGGAACTGGCGAATCTCCGATTGTAAAAGCATCAGCTCCTCCACGCTTAGCAAGGTAGAAGAAACGATGTCAGCCGAAATTGTTGCTCTGAGCATTTACTTTATCCTTTCATTAATTTATAATGCCTATGACTTATAATTGTAAGGTTTAGAACTTCTTGTTTTATAGCCTTTTTTGACTATATTTATAAATTATAGCCTTTTTTGGTTATATTCGCCATTTATAACCGTTTTTGGTCACATTTTCCCTCCTCCGCTCAAGTCCAAATGTTCATTCGTCCCTCTGATTTCTTTCACCAACTTGCGGAACATCTCCTCACCCTTCGCAGCGTCAAGCTCGGCCCAGCGTTGCACCGTCTTGGCCTTCACCAAGAAAGCGAGGATGGCGTTCATGTTGAAGTAGTCCATGCGGGCGATGTCGCTCGCCTTCTCCCACTTCAGGTCGTCCATCTTCTGCTCGCGCTCCACGAAGTCGGCGTTTTCGAGGATGTCGTGGATCTGCTTCTCCTCCTCGAAGTCGGCCTCCTCGAAGTTCACCAAATAAGGGTCGCTCTCCTTGCCGAGGCGCTTGGCCAAGTAGTTCACCTTCATGTTGCGCAGGCGACCGTCGAAGTCGAAATACTCGCGGATGAAGCGGTTCTTGCTCTCGGCGGCCTTGGCGTAGAAGTCGGCACCCAAGGTGTTCTCGTCGAAGCCCTCCTCCATGAGTTCGACCAATCGCCGGTCTTTCTCCGAGAGCAGCTCCATGACGGACTCCTTGGTGGCGGCATAGTCGAAGCCTGTGCTCTCGAAGCCCGAAGTCAGTTCCGGCAGGCCGGCCACGATATAGACGTAGTTATCCATCAGCCGAACAGGATTTTCTTGGTGGCGGGACGCAAATAGTTGGCGATGAGTTGGTTGAACTCCTCGTCGGTGAAGTTGAGCACATAGCCGCCGTCCTTGGGCGCGACCTTGAAGCCGCCGTTCATCTTCTTGGAGTAGTCCACCTTGACCTCGGCCTTGAGTTGTTGCGCGATTTCGTTCTTCACGAAAGGCTCCACCTCGGCCTTCAGCGACTCAGGCAGGATCAAATCCAATGCCACGGGCGAGGCGTTCTGCGGGTTGAAGGCTTTCACCACATTGGTTATCAGCTCCTTCACGAAGTCGGCGTTGTCCAAGTTGGCTTTCACGCCTTGCTCGGCGGCCTTCGTGACCACCATTTTTTCGATCTCTTGTTTCGTCACGGCGATGCTTTGCGTGGCGGCCATCTTCACGTCGGCGGCCACCTTGGTCTTCAGCTCGTCGGCTTCCTTGTTGGCTTGGGCCACGATGCGGTCGGCCTCGGCCTTGGCATAGGCCACGATGCGGTCGGCCTCGGCCTGTGCCTTTTGCACTAGTTCCTCGCCGTCGTGTTTTCCTTTCGAGAGGCCTTCGTTATACAGCCTGTCGGTCAGTTCTTGAAGTTTGTCTTGCATATCTATTCAGTTGTTCAGTTGTCAGTTGTTCAGTTGTCAGTTGTTCAGTTGTCGCTTAACTGCTAACTGCCAACTGCCAACTATTCATGATTGGGGTGCAAAAATAGCAATTTCAAAACGCAAAACGAAAAGAAAAGCGGAAAATTTTGCGATACTCACCGAAAGAGAGCAAAAAATCAACAAAATTCACTTGGTTTTAGGAGAAACAAATCTTACGCAAATCGAAAACCAATATTTGTGGCAGACTTGTTTCCGATACATAAGCCCCATTATGGGAAATGGTAAGAAGGGAAATCCATAGGGGTTAAGCCTCTATGGATTCCTGTATTTCATCAAGAACCGCAAAGAGTTCTTCGATTTTGGTAACGATGCGGAGTTGCTC
>CALFIT010000152.1 GCA_937877465.1 uncultured Bacteroidales bacterium
AACGGCAACTACTGGTCGAGTTCGCTCAACACGGACAACCCGAACAACGCGTGGAACCTCAACTTCAATTCGGACAACACGAACATGAACAACAACAACCGCAACTATGGACAATCTGTCCGCCCAGTGCGTTCTGCTTCTCAGCACTTGCCTGAAATATCCGTTTTTCGCCTGACGCGGGAAAGGCTTCTCGCCGACCTGCGTCAGGCTTATTTTGACGCCCGCCGCCATAAGCGCAACAAGCCTTATCAAATGCGGTTTGAGGCGGATTGGGAAAACAACCTCGCCCAATTGTGCGACGAGCTTCTCTCTCGCACCTACAAGCCCAGACCATCCACCTGCTTCATCATCACCGACCCAAAGAAGCGTGAGGTGTTTGCCGCCGACTTCCGCGACCGCATTGTGCATCACCTTTATTATAACTATACGCATCAAATCTACGAGCGCACTTTCATCCACGACAGCTACAGTTGCATCAAGAACCGTGGCACTCATTTCGGCATCCGTCGGCTTGAAGAGCACATTAGGAAAGAAAGCCAAAACTACACCATGCCTTGCTATGTGATGAAGATGGACATCCGTGGCTATTTCATGCACATCGACAGGAAACGCCTGTTTGGGATTTGCCTTGCTACGATTGACAAGATGGCTGGTCATCGGGTGTCGTGTCATAGGAAGGAGCAGTGGCAGGATGTGGTTGACGTTGGCTTTGTCAAATATCTGACAGAAGTCATCGTCACGCTTGACCCCACAAAAGATTGTCGTGTACAAGGATTGGAATCTGATTGGGACGGGCTGCCGCATGACAAGAGCCTGTTCCATTCTCCTGTTGGCTGTGGCCTGCCTATAGGCAATCTCACTTCCCAATTGTTCAGCAATGTCTATCTCAATGTCCTTGACCAGTTCATGAAAAGGGATTTGGGGTGCAAGCATTATGGGCGTTATGTGGACGACTTCTATGTGGTCAGTGCCGACCGTGAATGGCTGTTTTCGCTTGTGCCAAAAGTGAAGAAGTTTCTTTCGGAACAGTTGGGGCTTGATTTCCATGATGGGAAAATGAAAGTGACTTCGGTTTGGCACGGTGTGGAGTTCCTTGGTGCATGGCTGAAGCCGCACAGGATTTATGTTTCACGGAATTGCGTGGGGCGCATTGGCAGGAAACTGGATGTTTTGGAGACGGGAAACCCTGAAAAATGGTATGCTGCTCTCAATTCCTATTGCGGATTGTTGTCGCATGGGAACAATTTCAATTTGAGACACTTTTTGCTGCAAAAACATGATGCTTTTACAATTTGCGGTTTCTTCGACTATGAACTTAGGCGATTTTTGAACTAAGAAAAACCATATCCCGAAATAGGAAAGCAAACGAGATCTCCGCGACGACATGAAACTGCGCGACTGGTCGATGAAGACCAAATCGAGACCATGGCGCAAGCCGACGCGGTGGAACCCTAATGATTTGTTTCAGATTAATGTAAGATTTGCTTCCCTTTCTTCCCTTCGCCGTTTAGTCGCCCACATGCAGCTTCTGCATACCCGACTTCTCTAATTTCGCCTCGGCGTAGGCACGGTCGATGACCAACTCCGTCGCGTTGATGTCTGACGGCAGCTCAAACATGGCGTCGTTGAGGATGGCCTCCATGATGCTGCGCAGGCCTCTCGCGCCCACCTTGAACTCGATGGCCTTCTCCACCACGAAGTCGAGGGCTTCGTCCTTGATGACCAAGTTGATCTTGTCCATCGCGAAGAGCTTCGTGAACTGCTTCACCAAGGCGTTCTTCGGCTCGGTGAGGATGCGTTTCAAGGCCTCGGCATCCAAGGGGTTGAGGTGGGTGATGACGGGCAGGCGACCGACGATTTCGGGAATCAGGCCGTATTTCTTCAGGTCGGCAGGGGCGATGTATTGCAGCATGTTGTCCTTGTCGATGGCTTCGTTGCCGCCAGTGCCATAGCCGATGACGTTGGTGCGCTTGCGGGCCGCGATGAGGCGGTCGATGCCGTCGAAGGCACCGCCGGCGATGAAGAGGATGTCTTTCGTGTTGACCGCAATCATCTTCTGCTCGGGGTGCTTGCGTCCGCCTTGGGGCGGCACGTTGACGACCGAGCCTTCCAAGAGCTTCAGCATGGCCTGTTGCACGCCCTCGCCGCTCACGTCGCGGGTGATGCTCGGGTTGTCGCTCTTGCGGGCGATCTTGTCGATCTCGTCGATGAAGACGATGCCGCGCTCGGTGGCCTGCACGTCGTAGTCGGCGGCTTGCAGCAGGCGGACGAGGATGTTCTCCACGTCTTCGCCCACATAGCCGGCTTCGGTGAGCACGGTGGCGTCGGCGATGGCGAAGGGCACGTTGAGCATCTTGGCGATGGTGCGGGCCAGCAGGGTCTTGCCCGTGCCGGTCTCGCCCACGAGGATGATGTTTGACTTCTCGATTTCCACCTCGTCGGCCTGCACCCGCTGGCTGATGCGCTTGTAGTGGTTGTAGACGGCCACGGCCAAGGTGCGCTTGGCTTCGTCCTGCCCGATGACGTACTGGTCGAGGAAACGCTTGATTTCGGCGGGCTTCTTCAAGGTCATGCCCGAAGGCTTGAAGGTCTTCTCCTCGTCGCCGAACTGCTCCTTGACGATGGCATGGGCCTGCTCGGCGCAGCTGTCGCAAATCTCGCCGTCGATGCCTTGTATCAACAGCCGCACCTCGTTGGCTTTCCTGCCACAAAACAGGCAAACACCTGACTTCTTTGACATGGCTTATGCCTTTTTGACGAGCACTTCGTCGATCATGCCGTAGGCCTTGGCTTCCTCGGCGGTCATCCAATAGTCGCGGTCTGAGTCGGCCCACACCTTGTCGTAGGTCTGCCCTGAGTGCTTGGCGATGATTTCGTAAAGCTCTTTCTTCAGCTTCTGGATCTCGCGGGCCGTAATCTCAATCTCGGTGGCTTGGCCTTCCACGCCGCCCATGGGCTGGTGGATCATGATGCGGGAGTGGGGCAGGGCCGAGCGTTTGCCTTTGACGCCGGCGCACATCAGCACGGCGGCCATCGATGCGGCCATGCCGGTGCAGATGGTGGCCACGTCGGGACCGATGAACTGCATCGTGTCGTAGATGCCCAAACCCGCGTAGACGCTGCCGCCGGGCGAGTTGAGGTAGATCTGGATGTCGCGCTTCGAGTCGGTCGACTCAAGGAAGAGCAGCTGGGCTTGAATGACGTTGGCCACATAGTCGTCGATGGCGGTGCCGAGGAAGATGATGCGGTCCATCATCAGGCGGCTGAA
>CALFIT010000153.1 GCA_937877465.1 uncultured Bacteroidales bacterium
AGCCCGCATTGGACAAGCTCTTTGCCGGACAATGGAAGAAAGGCGGTATTCCGCCTTTGTGGGATGGACATGCGGCAGAACGGATTATAGAGGTGTTGATATCATTGTAAGCAATGCAAAAAGATAGGATTTGTCTGATTACCAACGATGTTGAAACGACATCGATATTGAATCATAAGCTTCGCGACAAGACGGGCGAATATGTCTTGAATCAAGGCATGCCTCGACTCTTGGACTTGTATGAAAAATACGGCGTAAAGGCTACTTTTTTTTATACGGGCCATATCGCACAATTGTATCCTGAGGTAGTGAAAATGGCTTACGAAAGGGGCCATGAAGTGGGTTCTCATGGCTTGACGCATGAGGTGAACAAGGCGTTTGATGTGTTGTCGCCCGAGGAGCAACTGTCGCATCTGAAGCAGTCGAAGCAGATTCTGGAAGATATCATTGGCGAAGAGGTGGTCTCATTCCGAGCCCCAGCCGCACGGGTGGATAAGGCATTCCCGGAAATTCTTCAGGAGGCCGGTTTTAAGGTCGACAGTTCGGTTTCGTCCCAACGTCTTGATATGATGTTCTCATTTGGGGCATTGAAGAAATTGAATTGGCTCGTGGCTCCCCGTCATGCCTATTTCACGCAGGACGAAAACATTTTCCGAAAGGGGAAGTCCGAGGTCCTCGAAGTCCCCATATCTGCGATGGGTTTCCCCTATATTGGAACTTTCATGCGCATAGCGCCTTTGCTGAATCGTTGTACGCGAAATGTGTTGTATTGGGAGACGCTTTGCAATGGTCGGCAGTTTGTTTTCCTTACCCATCCCAACGAGTTTATTGACGAGGATCAGGAAACAACGGAAATTGAGCGCCGTGCCAAGAACTATATCTCCTATTTGTTGGGCGACGTGATCCGTCACAAACTGAAAGTGAAGAATTTGGGAGAAAAGGCATTGCCTCTCTATGAACGCGAATTGGCTTTCTTCCAAAGAAAAGACTTTGAATTTGTTACATGTAAAGGTTTCTTTAATAGAAAAAAATCATGAAAGATTATTGGCCCTTAGAAAAACGCCCATTGCCCAATCACAAGGAGCGCGGTTTCTTTCAGGCATGTAAATTGTCGGCAAAAGAACACGGCTATACTGGTTTTATGGCGAGTGCCCGTTTCCTGTACCGACGCTACATGGATTATTTTTGGCAGGTTCTGGCTTTTAGGGTGATTCCCTATAGCAAAATGCGCGTGAAGCTGCACAAATGGAGAGGCGTGAAAATAGGAAAGAATGTGATGATCGGTCCTCAGGTGGTCATTGATGACGTCTACCCAAATTTTGTGGTCATAGAAGATGGCGTCTCCTTAGCTGCCAATGATTACATATTGACTCATAGCAAACCGCTGGAATATCATCAGTATCTTACTGAATCTTATGTGGCTCCGGTCATCATCAAAAAGAATGCGTGGATAGCCATTAGTGTGACCATCTTACCTGGCGTGACAGTGGGAGAAGGTTCCATCGTGGCTGCTGGTTCGGTGGTGACTAAGGATGTGCCCCCGTTTTGTATGGTTGCAGGTGCTCCGGCCAAAGTGATTCGTGAATTTGAGATGAAAGATGGGGTACCCATTGGTTTTAAGCCCAAACAAACAAATGAACATTGAAAACTATACTATCGGTCAGTCAGCTTCGCTGTCAAAGATTTTCGATACCGAAGAGGTAAAGGCTTTCTCGGAATTATCTCTAGATCGCAATCCGATACATCTCGATCCTGAGTATGCCAAGAAGTCAATATTTGGCCAAAGGATAGTCCATGGTTTTTTGGTCGGGTCGCTGATAAGTGCTGTTTTTGGTACTGTCCTACCTGGGGAAGGAGCAATATATTTGCATCAGGAAATGAACTTTAGGAAACCCGTGTATCATGGAGAGAGAATCACGGCTTCAGTAGTGATAACTGACATCAGAAAAGATAAAGCTATCCTGTATTTCGACACAAAGTGTGAAAACGACCGAGGTGAGGTGGTCATTGATGGGAAGGCGATCTTGAAAGTGTGAATATATGCGTGATTTCAGCTTACAATCCTATCAGAGTCTGATCTCAGCTTTCTTGAAAGAGGGCCGCTCGTTCCAGACCTTTGAAGAGTTCATCACCCATCCAAACCAAGGGAAAACCATTGTGATGCGCCACGATGTGGACGAGTTGGCATGGAATGCCTTGAAGATGGCGCAATTGGAGCATAGCTTGGGCGTGCGAGCCACTTATTTCTTCCGCATTGTCAAACAGAGCAATGTTCCAGAGGTAATCAGGCAAATCGTCGCACTCGGACATGAGGTCGGATATCACTATGAAGATCTGGCCTTGGCTGAAGGTGATATGGAGAAAGCAGTCCGATCATTTGAGAGAAATCTGGATTATTTCAGGCAGTTCTATGCGGTCAGATCAGTATGTATGCACGGTAGCTCCACTTCAAAATATGACAATAGGCTTTTGTGGAATGAACATAGTCTTTCCGAATATGGATTGGTAGGCGAGCCGTATCTTTCCGTGGATTTCGAAAAAGTGTTTTATCTTACCGACACGGGATATGCTTGGGATGGAGGCAAGTTTGCCACGCGAGACATCGTGTCAAGTCCTTTTGACTTGAAGTTCCATTCCACACACCAAATAGTCGAATGCATCGAGAGCGGTGGTTTCCCAGATAAAGCATTGATTCTCGCCCATACTTTGTGGACGGATAATCGTTTTCAATGGCTTTGGCTCCATTTTAGAGAGTTTTTGAGAAACAACCTGAAATTGATGGCGAAAAAAAATCCGGTTGTTGCGCGGTTCTATAAAGGATTGGTGGAAAGCTACTGGAAAAAATGACGGCAAATGGCCAAGTTCATCCGTTATCCAAAAAAAATCGTATCTTTGCACTCGTAAACAGTGGAAAATAATTCGTATTTATATGAAAAACAATAAGTTAGTATTAATTTTTGCCGTAGTTGGCTTGTTGATGGTCGCTAGCTCTTGTGTCACTTCCAAAAAAGTGCGTTATCTGAGAGATATGCCCATTGAGGGGGTTCCGTTGAATGAGAATTTCGAGGCTACCATTGTACCATACGATGAGTTGCGTATCTATGTGATGGGAGATGGGAAAAATGACGAGTTGGTGAAGCCTTTCAATGTGTTGGGAAGCGTGGGCAATACCAACCAAAACAACCGCATGGGTTACTTGGTGGACGTGAATGGCAATATTGAATTCCCCGTTTTGGGAGAATTGCACGTGGAGGGGCTTACCCGTCTGCAACTGCAAGACACCATAGCGGCCCGTCTTTTAAACAACGGCTATCTGAGCAACCCCAATGTGATGGTGCGATTGATGAATTTCAAGATCTTTTTCTTGGGGACGGAAAGCGGTAAGGTCTTGACGATTAACGAAGAAAGATGCACGTTTTTGGAAGCGTTGGCCATGTCGGGAGGCTTGAGCATGTATACGCGCCGCGACCGTATCGGCGTGATGCGCGAGGTGAACGGGAGGATGGTTATCCATTATTTGGATCCCCGTTCCACGGACATCTTCGACGATGAGTTCTTCCTGCTTCAGCAAAACGACATTATCTTTACGGAGGTGGGCTCCAGGCGTTTCCTTCAAGAGGGTTATTCCAATTGGACCTGGATTTTGTCGGGCGTGTCGTCGGTGCTGACGGCAGTGACGTTATACCTCAGCCTGAAGAATCTGATGAGCGGCTCGTAGTACTGTGGGCCACACGATAATTTGATTTTGACCATAAATAAGAGATATGAATACCAACAACTCAAATAATGCTGCTAACGAAGCCGCTTTCTTCGATGAAGATACCAATAGCGGCTTCAAGTTTAAGGATGTCGTGTTTCTGGTGCTGCGCAATTTGCACTGGTTCATCTTGTGTGCCGCTATTGGTGGCGTCATTGCTTTTTACAAGGTGAGAGGTCAAGAGCGCATCTATGCCAGTTCTGCCTCAATTATGATAAAGACTTCGGCCAGCGGCGGTTCCGAGACTTTCCGTGGCTCGTCAGCCATCAATTCCATCACAGGGCAGGGCTTGGTGGTCAGTTCGGTCAACAATGAGATGATGGTGCTGAAGTCGCAAACGAACATGGAGAACATGGTGCGCCAATTGAATCTGAACACCATGTATTCGTATAAGACCAAAGTGTCAAAGCGCAATAAGGATTTGTACAAGTCGTCGCCCGTAGAGGTGAAGTTTCCTGACATGGACGAGCAGGCCAATGTCACGTTTACCGTGATTCCCAAGGATGATCGCTATGTGATGTTGGAGGATATAGGTGGCGATGCTCCCTCAATGAAAGTAAAGCTGAACGACACGGTTGTCATCCCTCGTGGAAAAATTGTTGTCACGCCAACATGGCTCTACAAGGATTATCTCGGGACGGCAATCACCGTGGCTCACAGGCCTTTGTCGTCGGTTGCTTCTTCGTATAGGGGGCGTATAGGCGTTAGAAGAGACAATGAAAGAAACTCCATCTTGAGGCTGTCACTTCGCGACACCTCGCCACTGCGCGCCGCCGATGTCTTGAATATGTTGGTCGATGTGTATAATCAAGAGTCAATCGACGACCAGCAGAGGGTGTTGGAGTATACCACCGAGTTCATCAACGACCGTATCAATTTCTTGATGAACGACATTCAGGATTACGAGCAAGTCTTTGTTGACTTCAAGCGCTCGCACAACCTTATCGATACCAAATCGTACGGTCAGGCGTATATGGCCAGCAGTGCCGCCTCCACGGAAGAAGCCAAGAAGCTGAGGCTGCAGGCCGACAATGTCCGTTTCTTGATTAACTTCATCCAAAACAACGAAGGACAAGTGATTCCCATCGGCGCTACCAACGTTGGCGGTGATGTGGCCGACGTGATTAAAAGGTACAATGACAATGTCGCCAAACTTGAAAGTTATAAAGCTGATGGCACGATCAATAACCCTGTCGCTGTGAATTTGATGGAAAGTCAAGTCACCCTTCGTGCTTCTATTTTGGCCATATTGGAAAGCAACCTGCAAGGTTTGGAGGCGCGCATTGATGCTGCCGATCGCGAAAGGAGCATCGCCAATGCCCAGATCCAGTCGGTGCCTACTGCCCAACTCGAACTTAACGAGGTAGGCCGTATGCAGAATATCAAGGAGAAACTGTATCTGCAGCTGTTGACCAAACGTGAGGAAATGTTGTTGACCACACCGCAGCTTGAAGCCACTTCAAAAGTCATCGATTACGCTTATGCCAACTCCAAGCCAGTGGCGCCTGACGAGAAGAAGTCGGTTATGACAGGCGTCCTTATCGGTTTGGCCATCCCGGCACTTGTCATGCTGTTGTATCGTTTGCTCGACACTGCCATCCACGACAGGACGGATGTCCAGAAGAACACGAATGTGCCTTTCTTGGGCGATGTGCCTTTCCAGAAGAACATCCCGTCGCATTCCATCATAGTGAAGGAGAACGGAAGAGATTCGCTCTCCGAGTCGTTCCGCTTGATTCGCTCGAGCCTGGAGTATATGAAAGACAGGAAAGACGGGGGACATGTCGTTATGTTCACTTCGTTCATGGTATCGTCGGGCAAAACCTTCGTGTCGTCGAATCTGGCTTCCAGTTTCGCTATGGCCTCCAGAAAGGTGGTGCTGGTTGACTTGGACATCCGCAAGGGTACCTTGAACAAGGTTTTCGATACGAATGTCAAGGTGGGCATTTCCAATTATCTTTCGGGTAAGACCGATAACATCGACGATATTATCCATTCCGATACGACTATCCCGAATTTGGATGTCATTTTCTCGGGTCCCATCCCGCCCAACCCGGCCGAGCTGCTGATGAACCCCCGTTTGGACGATTTGATTGCGGAGCTGAGGAAACGCTACGAATACATTTTCATCGACAACGTGCCTGTGGGCATGGTGGCCGACTCCGATATCGTGAAGCGCGTGGCCGATACCACCATCTTTGTGTTGAGGGCTGGCAAGACCGACAAGCGTTTGCTCTTCGATGTGGATAAGTTCTACAAGGATGGTAAGTTCCCGAATCTCTGCATTGTGTTGAACTCGGTCAACAAGAAGAAACGTAGCTACGGTTATTATGGTTATGGCTACGGTTACGGCTATGGCTACGGTTACGGTTATGGTTACGGTTACGGTTACGGCTATGGCTATGGCAACGATGAGAGCAAGAAGAAAAAGAAGTGGTATCAGAGGATATTCTCTAAGAAGCACAAGCATCATCATTCCAACTCCCATTCAGTGGCATCTGAAGACGGCAAGGAATAAAACATCAGCTGTATGTTCCAGTTTTTGAAGCATCATTTGCCGGATGATTTCTTTCGGGGCGCGTGTGACGTGCATTGTCATCTGCTGCCAGGCGTCGACGATGGTTTTCCTACGGTTGAGAAGTCGCTTCACGCCTTGAAGAGACTTGAGGAACACGGCGTTGAGAAGATGGTGTTTACGCCGCATTTCATGAAAGAGTATCCTGCCAACGACCGTGTTACGATAACAGAGGCTTTCGAGAGGTATAAGTCTGACGCCGCAGCGGTGGCCAAGGTTGAGTTGCGGCTTGCGGCGGAATATATGCTCGACGCTCGGTTTATGAGTCATTTCGAGGCGGGTTTCTTGTGCTTGGATAAGAACGGTACCCATGTCTTGTGCGAGACCTCTTACTTGATGTATGAACACAATGTCAGGGAGATGCTGTACGACGTCATGTGTGCGGGCTTCCAGCCTGTCATTGCCCATCCTGAGCGCTACCAATACGCTTCCAAGGCCAATTATGAGCGATGGAAGGAAAAGAACTATAAGTTCCAGCTCAATCTGCTTTCGCTGGCGGGGGCGTATGGCGACCCAGCCTACGAGAAGTCGCACTACATGCTCAAGCAAGGCATGTACGACTATGTGGGTTCCGACATGCACGGCTTGGACAACTTCCGTCGTTTCCTGCCCAAAATCAGGCTGACCACCAAGGAACTCGACCAACTGTACCAGCTGAAGGAAAACAACAAGACGCTGTTCGCCTGAGCGTTTCAGGTGAAGGCGCAAAACGAAAAATCCCGATGGGCAATCGCCCACCGGGATTTTTTTTGTGGTACGGAGCTATTTCAGCCCACGGGCTTTCAGATAAGGCTCGTAGTCGGGGTCTTGGCCACGGAACTTGCGGTATTGCACCATGCCTTCGTCGTTGCCGCATTCCTGAAGGCAGTTCTTGCGGAACGAGGCGGCCAACTCGGGGTTGAAGAGGTCGCCCGACGACTTGAAGTAGTTGAAGGCGTCCTTGTCCAACACCTCGGCCCAAGTGTAGGCGTAGTAGCCCGCGCTGTAGCCTCCGTTGAAGATGTGGCTGAAGTTGGTGGAGCGGTAGCGGGGCAGGATCTCGGGCATCAGGCCGATGGCATCCATCTGCTCTTTCTCGAAGGCATCCACGTCGAGGTCTTGGGCTTCGGTCAGCTCGTGGAACTTCATGTCCAAGATGGAGGCGGCGATGAGTTCGGTGGTCATGAAGCCTTGGTTGAATAAGGCGCTGTTCTCGATCTTCGTGATGAGGCTGTCGGGCATGGGTTCGCCGGTCTTGTAGTGCTTGGCGTACATGCGGATGACCTCAGGCTCGGCCACCCAGTTCTCCATGATTTGCGACGGCATCTCCACATAGTCGTGGGGCACGTTGCCGCAGGTGCGGTCGTAGAGTCCGTCGCTGAAGAAGGCGTGCAGCGAGTGCCCGAACTCGTGCCACATCGTCTCGGTCTCGTCCCAAGTGAGCAGGGCAGGGGTGTCGCCCGAGGCGGGCGTGAAGTTCATCACGAGCGAAACGACGGGATAGATTTTCTTTCCGTCGATGTCGTGGCCGCTGCTGCGGAATTCGGTACACCATGCGCCGCCGCTCTTCGAGGCACGCGGGTAGTAGTCCATGTAAAGGATGCCGAGGAAGTCGCCGTTGGCTTCCTTCACCTCGTAGGTTTCCACGCCAGGGTAATAGACGGGCAAGGTCTCGTTCTTCGTGAAGGTAACGCCATACAACTTGTTGGCCGCCATGAACATGCCGTTGCGCACATTGTCCACAGTGAGGTAAGGCTTGATTTGGTTCTCGTCGAAGTCGTACTTGGCCTTGCGGAGCTTCTCGGCGTAGTACCACCAGTCCCAGCCTTGCAGCAAGACCTGTTCGTCAGTATGCGGATTTTGTGCCATTTTTTCGGCATCGGCGATGGCTTGCATCTCGGCGAGTTCGCGCTTGGCCAATTCCTGTGCGGGCTTGAAGATGTCGATGAGGAACTTGTCGACGGTCTTGGAGTCGTGCGCCATGTTGACGGCAAGGACATAGTCGGCGTAGTTGTCGTAACCCATCAGTTGGGCCTTCTGCACGCGCAGCTTCACCATTTCGTTGATGAGCAGCTTGTTGTCGTATTCGTTGCCGTTGTCGCCACGGTTGTAGTAGGCCTTGTACATCCGCTCGCGCAGGTCGCGGTTCTCGGCAAATTGCAGGAAGGGGATGAGGCTGGGTTTGCTCAAGGTGAACACCCATTTGCCTTCCATGCCGTCGGATTGGGCTTGCTCGGCGGCGGCATCGATGCTGGTCTGGGGCAGGCCGGCGAGGTCTTTTTCGTCTTCAATGACGAGTTTGAAACCTGCATTTTCCTTCAAAAGGTTGTTGCCGAATTGCAGGCTCAGCGTCGAGAGTTGCTCGTTGATTTGGCTCAGTTCGGCTTGCTTGTCGGCGGGCAGGGCGGCACCGTTGCGCACGAAGTCCTCGTGGTATTTCTCCACCACGCGGATCTGTTGGTCGTCCAAGCCCATTTCGTTGCGGTGTTGATACACATGGTCGATGCGTTCGAAGAGCTTGGGGTTCATCATGATGCTGTCGCTGTGCTTCGAGAGCATGGGCAGCACCGTTTCGGCGATTTCCACCATTTCGTCGTCGGTGAGGCATTCGTTGAGGTTGAAGAACACGTTGCTCACGCGGTCCAAGGTCTCGCCCGACTTGTCGAAAGGCAGGATGGTGTTGGCGAAAGTGGGCGTTTCCTCGTTGTTGACGATGGCTTCCACTTCGGCCTGTTGCTCGGCGATACCGGCCTCAAAAGCAGGCAGATAGTGTTCGTTCCTGATTTGGTCGAAAGGCGGCACTTGGAACGGCGTGGTGTATTCCGTGAGGAACGGATTCGGGGTTTCGGTCTCGGTCTTAGGCTCGTTTTTCGAGTTGCACGAGGCCAAGGTGATTGCGCTTAATGCGATCATTTTGATGAGTTTTTTAGACATGGGATTTTATGATTTTGTCGTACATTCTGAACAGTTCCGCGACGATTTCGCTCTCCGCCATGTCGGGCTTGAAGCCGTAGGCGGCCATCACAGCCTTGTCGTTCTCGCGATGGGCGCGACGAAGCTCGATGGGCATGGTGGTCTCGTCGTAGAGGTCGGCAAGCGAGGAATCGGGATAGAGGGCGCGGGCGTCGAGGATGGCTTGGGCGGTACTCTCAATCAAGGAGGTGAAGTTTCCAACTTCACCTTTGTTTTGCGAAGATACAATCTTCGCTGCCTTGAGGGGCCAAGGGAAGTTGTTGTAAACAATATTCACAGAGTAGCGATAATCGCTTTTCAATCGACCGCAAACAGCCCGCATCCATGCATTGTGAACTTTGCTGGTGAGTATGCCAAAATGGTACAAAGTGGCATTTGGAACAAAAGAAGTTGCGTCACTTGCTATTATATTTGGCTGTACAAACCCAATGGGTACATATTGCCTCCTTTCAGATGAAACACGAGGAATCAATAGGTATTCGTTTTCTGGCTGTTTAATCTCCATGAATTGTGCCGGATAGTTGGCATATTCGCGTGTGGCGGCTTTGACGCTTTCCAAGCGGAATTTTCTTACGGCTTCCACTCGTTCCGCGACTCTTGGCATGGAACGCAGAATGCCTGGCGAAACACCAAACAGCCATAAACACCATCTTGTGTGTCCGTTGATGAAGTCCTCGGAACTCAAAAAAGGACGGAAATACTGTTCCGCTTTGGGCTCTTTTTTTAAAAACTCATTCTTTTCTTCCTCGGTGAAAATAAGATTTCCGCCTTCAACGGGTTTGCCGCCAC
>CALFIT010000154.1 GCA_937877465.1 uncultured Bacteroidales bacterium
CTTTCTTCTTCATCTGCTGAGAGTGTGACATAATATTTTAAACTCTCAATGATGGAATTCGTACTATAGTCTAAGTTATAAAAGGCAAATACGATTTTATTCACCATAAGATCCCTATAATGGATATTGTCAAAATCAGGCATGTTCGCCAATGCTTCATCATAATAGAAAGCAGTACTATCTTTTTGGTCAACAATGTCATATTGTATTCCCAAACGATATAACAAAACAGGTATTCCATATTTAGATGTCGACTCTCGTCTACAATAAAACAATGCTTGTTTATAACAAGCAATGGCAGGTTCGGCCAACAACTGTTCCTCAAACATATCTCCAAGACGGTTATAGATATAGGCCATAAACTGAGCTTTTTTCCCTACCAGTTCCTTCTCTTCAAAATGTTCCGCCATCACCTCTGATGCCTTCAGGTATTCCGCACAGGCCTGCACAATGCTGTCTTTTTCGTAATAGCCTACGCCGTTGATGTAGTGGGTGCGGGAGGCGAGAAAGGCATTACGTATAAAAGACGGCCCTTCGACAAGCTCAGGGACCTGCATAATACTGTCGAAATATACCACCGCCTTCAGCAATTCCTCTCGGTTGGTCTGTTCGTAGTCGTTCTTGTACAGCAATTCGGCCAACAGCAAATGGGCGTAATGGTCGTCAAAGGTTGTAGAAACGCAATGATTGCGTCTCTGGAGGGAATCTGCGATGTCAGGAGACGCGTGCAATGCGTCTCTACCGGCCCAATAATCCAGCAGCACCGCCAACGCGCTGTCGGGCTGTCGCCACATCAGGCTGTCGACGGCCTGCAATGCTGCGTCGGCATGGGGTAGAAACGCAACATTTTGTGTCTCTATGCGAGGGTTGCAGGCCGAAAACGCCAGCATCCAAACAAGAATCGCTATGGGGAACCATCGTTTCATGCCCGCAAAATTAAGAAAAAAAGATTACTTTTGCAGCCATCTAAAACGAATGCCATGGAAGAAGAAAGAAAATCCTCTCTGACCCAGCTCGACGAATTAGGCGAGTTCGGCCTTATCGACCAACTGACGCAGGACTTCCCCTTGCGTAATGCCTCTTCGCTGAAAGGCGTGGGCGACGATGCCGCCGTCATCGACCACGAAGGCCATCGCACACTCGTCTCGGTCGACATGCTCATCGAAGGCATCCACTTCGACCTCACCTACTGCCCGCTGAAGCATCTCGGCTACAAGGCCGCCGTCAGCAACTTCTCCGACATCTACGCCATGAACGGCACACCGACGCAGATTGTAGTCGGATTGGGCGTTTCGAGCCGCTTCTCCGTCGAGGCGCTCGACGAACTCTACGCCGGCATCCGCTTGGCCTGCGAGCGTTACCACGTCGATATGGTGGGCGGTGACACGACGAGCAGCCAAACGGGCTTGGTCATCTCCATCACGGTCATCGGCATGGCTAAGGAGGAAGACATCGTCTATCGCAATGGCGCGAAGAAGAACGACCTGCTGTGCGTCACCGGCGACCTCGGCGGGGCCTACGTCGGCCTGCTCATCCTTGAACGCGAGAAGGTGGAGTTCCTTTCCAACCCCAACATGCAGCCCAAGTTCGATGGCTTGGACTATGTGCTTGAACGCCAGCTGAAGCCCGAAGCCCGCAAGGATGTCGTGGAACAGCTGAAAACCTTGGGCATCAAGCCTTCCTCGATGATTGACATCTCCGACGGCTTGGCCTCCGAAATCCTTCACCTTTGCAAAGAGTCAAAAGTGGGCTGCCAGCTCTACGAGGAGCGCATCCCCATCGACCCGACCACCGACCGCATGGCCAAGGAGTTCCAAATCGTGCCCTCGGTGGCGGCATTGAGCGGGGGCGAGGACTACGAGCTGCTCTTCACCATCGACCAGAAGGACTACGAAAAGATACAGCAGCTTTCGGCGGACGTGACCGTCATCGGCTACATGACCGACAACGCGGGCATTGCCGAAATGATTACCCCCGACAATCACGTTATCCCCATCAAGGCGCAGGGCTGGGACCATTGGAGGAAGACCTAATCCTTTCAACTCATCAAAAACGGACAATATGAGCGAGGCTTACAACCCAGATTGGCGCTATGCCAACATGTCGCAGACCGAAATCGAGAATCATGTGAAAGCAAGGAGTTCTCTGTTGCTGTCGCAACCACACATCATTCCCGAAAGCAGCGGGAAAAAGATCAAATTCCGGGTCACCGAACAAGATATCGAACATCTTGTTTCAGATGCCTTGCATCGGACAAAGGGAGTGCTATTGATAAGCGACATTAGTACGTTGCCCCAGTTGTTCAAAAACGCCATCTATGTCAAGACAGATAAGGATACAAAGAAAGGGAAAAAGGGAGTATTGTACCATTATTATAAGCTTGTTATCGATAACAGGGAACTATATCTGAATATTATGTAGAACAGGGTTAGAAAGACTGTCAGGCTTCATTCCATCACATCCAAAATACAAACGGCCGCTGCAACAAAGTAGCGACCGTGTGTTTAATGAAAGAGAGCGTCCTGTGGATTGGATACTTCCGGTGGTCTGCCTCAGACTTTCAAGTTGCAAAGATACAACCTTTTTTCTTTTCCACAGGATTTTTGGGTGAAATTTTTCTTATTGCCAAATTAAATATTCGTACATTTGCCATAAATTGTTCCAATTTGCAGAAACCATTATGCCCGATCTCCCCGAAACGCTGAAGCAAAAACTCGCCGCGTTGCCCTCGAAGCCCGGCGTGTACCGCTATTTCGACAAAGGCGGCACGCTCATCTACGTGGGCAAGGCCAAGAACCTGAAACGCCGCGTCAGCAGCTACTTCAACAAGGAACAGACGGGCAAGACGCGCGTCCTCGTCAGCAAGATTGCCGACCTCGAATACAGCATCGTCGACTCGGAAGCGGAGGCCCTGCTGCTTGAGAACACGATGATCAAGCAATACAAGCCGCGCTACAACATCATGCTCAAGGACGACAAGACCTACCCGTGGATCTGCATCAAGAAGGAGGATTTCCCGCGTGTGTTCCTGACGCGAAAAAAGGTGAACGACGGCTCTGACTACTTCGGCCCTTATCCTTCGGTGCGCACGGCACATATCCTGCTCGACTTGCTCGGCCAGGCCTACAAAATCCGCTCGTGCCGCACACCGCTGACGGAAGCGGGCGTCGAGAAAGGCAAGTACAAGGTCTGCTTGGACTACCACATCCACAAGTGCAACGGCCCGTGCGAGGGCTTGGTCTCGAAGGCCGACTACAACGCCATGATTGCCGAAATCCGCGAAATCATCAAGGGCAACATGGGCGGGGTGCTTCGCGACCTGAAGGCGCAGATGATGGACCACGCCTCGCGCATGGAGTTTGAGCAGGCACAATTAATAAAGGTGAAATACGAGCTTTTGGAGGAATACCGAAGCCGCTCGACGGTGGTCAGCGCGACGATTCACGATGTGGAGGTGTTCTCCTATGTCGATGACGACGAGACGTTCTACGTCAACTACATGAAGGTGAAGGACGGCGCGGTGGTGCAAAGCCACAGCTTCGAGATGAAGCGCAAGTTGGAGGAGACGCCTGACGAGCTTCTGCTGCTTGCCGTCACCGACTTGCGGCAGCAGTTTGGCGACCACGCGCCCGAAATCATCGTCCCGATGAAATTGGACTACGCCATCGAAGACGTGGAAGTCACCGTCCCGCAACGCGGCGACAAGCTGAAACTCCTCGACCTCTCGCGCCGCAACGCCATGCAATACCGCATCGACTTGGAGAAGCAACGCTCGCTCGTCGACCCTGAACGCCACCAGAAAAGGGTGCTCAACCAGCTGAAGGAAGCCTTGCAACTTGAGGCGACGCCCGAAGTCATCGAGTGCTTCGACAACTCCAACTTCCAAGGCGACTACGCCGTGGCGGGCATGGTGCAGTTCGTCAACGGCAAGCCCAACAAGGCGGGCTACCGCCATTTCAACATCAAGACCGTGGAAGGCCCCGACGACTACGCCTCGATGAAAGAGGTGGTGCGTCGCCGCTATTCGCGCCTTGTCGAAGAGCAGAAGCCGTTGCCCAACCTCATCATCACCGACGGCGGCAAGGGACAGATGGAGGTGGTGCGGCAAGTGATTGAAGACGAGTTGCACCTCGACATCCCCATAGCGGGCTTAGCCAAGGACGACCGCCACCGCACCAACGAACTGCTGTTTGGCTTCCCGCCCAAGGTGATTGGCCTGAAGCCCAATTCGGAGGTGTTTCGTTTGCTGACGCACATCCAGGATGAGGTGCATAGGTTTGCCATCACCTTCCACCGCAAGAAGTTCGAGAAGGGCTTCATGCACTCCGAGTTGGCCGACATCAAGGGCATCGGGAAAAAGACTGCCGAGAAGCTGCTCTTGGAGCTGAAGTCGGTGAAGGGCATCCGGGAGGCATCGATGGAACGCCTTTCCGAAATCGTCGGCCCCGCCAAGGCGCAGGTCGTTTTCAGTCATTTCCACGCATAAAAAAAAGCCAGCGGGCGCTGGCTTTCCTCCTTGTACTTGAAAACACTCCAAGCTTATTGCAGCTTGAAGTTTACTGGTAGCATGTAAGACACGCGCACGGCCTTGCCACGCTGTTTGCCGGGCTTCCACTTCGGCATCGACTTGACGACGCGCACGGCTTCTTCGTCGCAGCCGCCACCGATGCCACGGAGCACCTTCACGTTGGAAACGCTGCCGTCAGGCTCGACGACGAAGCCGACGAACACACGTCCTTGGATGCCAGTTTCGCGGGCAATCTGGGGATACTTGATGTTCTTGGCCACGTATTCCATCAGTTTCTGGTCGCCGCCGGGGTAGGCAGGCATCTCTTCCACAATCTGGAAGATCTCTTGCTCCACGACTTCCTCTTCCTCGACTTCGACAGGGACGTACTCTTCAATGACTTCCTGTTGGTCGACTTCGGCGTTGATTTCGATGTCTTCCACTTCGACATTGTCGTCCACAATCTCAAGTTGCGTGGTCTGCTTGGGCATCTCCACCGGCTGTGGTTTCTGCTCTTCCTGTTTGGTGATTTCCACCATTTCTTCTTCCACGACTTCGGTCTGGCGGAGCAAAGTCGGGTCGATTTCGCGTTTGTCGTAGCTCTTGTGCTCGAAAGCCGCCCATGCGACGAGCAAGCTGATGATCAGACCTATCTGCGTGAACATCAATTTCTTGTTCTCAAGGTTGGCTTTAGGTGATTTTTTCTCTTCCATGGTTATGTGTTTTTAGATTCTACTTCCTTATTTTGGGTGCGAAAATAGGAATTATTTGTTTATGAAACGCAAATTGGGCGAATTTTATTTTTTCTTTCGGAAAAAAAGATGAAAAATGGCGGCTCCGACGAGGGTTCCAATGCTGTCGGCGAGGAAGTCGAACCAGTCGCCGGTGCGCGAAGGCACGAGAAATTCCTGCATCAGTTCGGTGAGTCCGCCATAGGCAATGCTGATGACGATGGCGATGAGCAGTGCTTTTTTTTGATATTCTATTCCGTTGGCAACGAACTGTTTGCGATAGCCCCAAAGACAGGCGAAGGCGAAACCGGCGTACATGCAGAGGTGCGCCACCTTGTCGAGGCCGACGAGGGGCTTGGCGTGTGGAAAACAAGAACCCGGAAGCCCTGTCAGGATCAGGATGATGATTCCGCACAGGATTCCCGGGTAACTATTTTTAGTTAGTCGTTCCAAAGGATTAACTGATCTTGGCTTCGTAGGCGGCGGCGTCCATCAGTTGGTCGAGGTCGGCGGCGTCGTTCACTTTGATCTTGATGATCCAAGCCTCGCCGTAGGGGTCGGTGTTGACGAGCTTGGCGTTTTCTTCGTCAGCGAGGGCTTCGTTGACTTCGATGATTTCGCCGGCCACGGGCATGAGCAGTTCGGCGGTGGTCTTCACGGCTTCGATGGCGCCGAATTCCTCTTGGGCGTCCAAGGTTTCGCCGACGATGTCGGGGTCGACGTCCACGAAGGTGATGTCGCCAAGTTCATGTTGTGCGTAATCGGTGATGCCGACGTAAGCGGTCTCGCCTTCGAGGCGGATCCATTCGTCGTCGTTGGTGTACTTCAGGTTTGCTGGAATATTCATTTTACTGTATGTTTAGAGGTTTGTCTTTCTTGTTTCTTAATCAGGCTGCGAAAATACATATTTTAATTGCTCAGTCTGCATTTTGGCGAAAAATTTTATTGTGCGAGGCTGAATCTGATGGTGATACCGCCGTAGGTGGTCGAGTTTTTGAAGGTGTTGGCCACTTCGGGGATGGTGATGTCGTACTTGAAGAAGGCTTGCGCACTCAGGCGTTTGCTGAAGGTGTAGTCGCCGGTGAGGTAGAAGTTGATCTTGTTTTGTCCGGCCGACACTTGGCTGTTGTTCTCGTCGATGCGGCGCAACACGGTCTTGTCTTTCTTGAAGCCGATGTCGAGTTTGAGCACG
>CALFIT010000155.1 GCA_937877465.1 uncultured Bacteroidales bacterium
TTCCTGTTCGATAGTCGGCAGATTAATCGAATCGGTTGCGCCGGTATCGCTGGTTCCGGCGAGGAGCCTTTCAAGGAGCTGCTGCTGAGTGTCGACGTTGGCGCGGGCGACGTTGAGATTCATAATTGCATCGTCGAGCTGCGAACGGGCGATAGCACCGGCGTTAACGAGTTCGAGGTTGCGGTTGTAATTAATTTCAGCGTTTTTGAGCGTGGCGCGTGCGGAATCTACAAGAGCGCGCTGGCTGTCGATTTGGCGGAAAGACTGCTGCTCGTCGTTTGTGACGCGGAAACGGTTGACGTTCATAGTACCGGCTGTGGATTTAATTTGCGCGTCGAGCTGAGCGATTTGCGCCCTGAGTTTTTCAATCGCCAGATTTGTATCGGTCGGGTCGAGTTCCATGATAATATCGCCGGTCTGAACTTCCTGCCCTTCGCGGACGGCTTCGTTAATCATGCGCCCGCCGACAGAATCGAACGCCAGCTTAATCTGCTCCGCCGTCAAAATGCCGTCCTTGATTTCGCCGCCCAGAAAAACGGCGTCATTGCCGCGATACATTAAAACAACGCCGCTGATAATCAGCAACGCAATGAATATTATTCCGAGCCGCGCGGCTTTATTCATGAAAAAATCCCTCCCAACATTTCGATCGGATCAATTTTATCAGAAAAAATCCGTCGCGTGTAAGAGGGTTTTTGAAAATTTTTTTAAGCCGTCGCTTCTTTAATCGCATCTTCAGCGGCTTCTTCCGGCTTCGGCGGACGCAATGTTTTGTTGATCTTGTCGACGATCTTCAGCGTTTTGAAAACAAAACTCTCGGCATAATAGATCGACATGCCGCGATATTGGTAGCAATAGTTGAGCGCACGCTCGTAGGCGTGGCACACCGGCAGGAAACTGAAAGCCTTGTCGGAGCCTTCGCTAATGGTGTAATGGAAGTTGGGGAACTGGTTCATCAGGTTGTGGTGCGAGAGCATCACGCCCTTGGGTGTGCCTGTGGTGCCCGAGGTATAGATGATGGTGGCGCATTCCATCTCGTCGACAGAAGACTTACGGGCTGCCACTTCTTCGGCATGGGGATGGTCCTTGCCGAGTTGGAGCAGCTGGTCGAAACAGGGGTATTTCTCGCGGTCGACCATGGTGTAGACCATCTTCACGTTGGGCGCGTCAGGCAAGATGTTGGTCACCTTGTTCATCACGCTGAGTCCGTCGATGACGACCAACTTGGCGTCGCAGTCGCTGAGGATGTAACGGTAGTCCTCCTCGCTGATGGTGGGATAGATGGGTACGGTGATGGCCCCAATCTGGCTGACGGCCATGTCAAGCATGTTCCATTCAGGGCGGTTGGTCAGAATCATCGCCACCTTGTCGTTTTTCCCAATACCCAATTCGATGAGGGCATAGCTGAGGAAGTCGGCATGTTCCTTATACGATTTGGAACTGTAGTTCACCCATTGTCCGTTCTTTTTCCCAGAGAGTGCAATCTCTTGGTTGGGATACTTCTCCACATAGTTGTCGAGAAGATCGAAGACTCTTTTGATTTCCATATCCTAAAAAATTAGCTCGTTATGGGTGACAAAGATATAAAAATACCAAACACAAGCCAATTTTTTGCAAAAAAAAACGAAAAAATATCCATCATTTCAGACGCAGAGGCACACCAAAGCCGCCAGCACCATCAGCAGCGGAAGGAGCTTGCTGCGGATGTTCTGTTCCTTGAAGCCGATGACGCCATAGGCAAACGACACCAACAGGCGCACGCCATATAATATGAGAGGTATGATGACCACCACGGCGGCCTCTTGTTTGAGGCCCGTGAGGTAGATGACATCGGCCACGGTGACGAACACGGCCATGGCCACGATGCCCCAACGCCACTCAAACGGCTGCCGGGCGCGACGCGGATACCAAACCGCAAAAAACAGCACCGCCATCATCAGGAAATCGTAAATCGTGTACCATGCCTGAATGGTCGCCGGCGAGATGCTTTCCTTGCTGAGGAGGAACTTGTCGTAGACCCCGCTCAGCGCCACAAGGATGGCCGACCCGAGCAGCATATACACCCACTTGTTCGACTTAAAATGGATGCCTTCGAGTTTGCCGGAACGGTTCATCAGATAGAACGAAACGATGGCCAAAAACACACCAATCCATTGAAGCACAGTCAGTTTCTCTTGGAAAATCAAGAACAGGAGGACGACCGAGATGGCAGGACGCAATTGATTGACCGGCCCGACCACGGTGATGGGCAGGTGCTTCATGGCCGAGTAGCTGAACATCCACGAGCAGAGGATGAGCGCGGTCTTGCCGATGATGAGCAGGTGCTGGCGCATCGTCAGCGGCTCGATGAAGAGCTTCTGCATGAAGTCGCCGGTGAAGATGTAAGGCTTATAGTGCGATAGCAGTACCAAAGGCAAGAAAATCAGGCTGCTGACCATGGTGCTGTAGAACAACACAGGGATGATGGCGTTGCCCACGACGGTCTGTTTCTTGAAGATGTCGTAGAAGCCCAAAAGGAAGGCAGAAACAAGTGATAAGACTACCCACATAACGTGTTTTCGATTTTGAGCGGCAAAAGTAGGGAATTTATTTGAATTATGAATTATGAATGCTGAATGCTGAATGGAGCAAAGCCCAGTTTGCATCATTCAGCATTCCTCATTCCGCATTCCTCATTCCGCATTTCTCATTAGATCAATGTAAACCGGCAGGTGGTCGCTAAAGCCGCCGAAGTAGCGCGGACCGATGTAAGTGCGGAAGAGTTTCTTCCCGTGATAGGTCTCGTCGTCCTCAAGCATGAAGTCGGCATGGAAGATACGGGCACTACCGTGTTGGTAATGAAGCCCTTCGCCGTTGCCCATCACGCCCTCCGTGACGATGATCTGGTCGAAAATCTGCCAGTCGGCTTGGTGTTTCAGCGTGCCTTCAAAGCCGAGGCCGTCGTTCTTGCCGAACAGGTTGTAGAGGCAGCCGTCCTCCATCTCAGAGGGATGACGCGCCCGCAGCACGTCATAGACGCTCGGGTCGGTAGGACAGTCGTTCAGGTCGCCCATCATGATGACTTTGGGATGGTAGCCTTCAGGTGCAGCCGCCACAATGGAATCGACCTTGGAGCGCAATATCGCCGCCGAACACGAGCGCGAACCCACCGTCTCCAACTCGCCGCTGTACCTCGAAGGCCAGTGGTTCACAAAGACGTGGATGGTGTCGGAAGCCATCACCTCGCGTCCCGTAGTCTCGCGTCCCGCGTCTCTATAAACAAACTTCGCATAAAGGATGTCGCGCGAATGATACGCCGTGTCCTCTGGGTTATAATACGGAAAAACAGCACTTTCCACCAACATGAAATGGTCGAGCGAATACACGATGGCCGGGTCAATGCCGCGCTTGTCGGGGCCTTCGTAGTGTACATAGCGGTAGTTGTGCTTCTTGAGCGGCGTCTGCTCGAAGATGGCCTTCAAGACGTATTCGTTCTCCACCTCGCACATCCCGAAGATGCCGATGGGACGGTTCTCCGACATGGCAAGGATGGCCTTGTACATGTTGTTGCGCTTCTTGTAGAAACGGCTCTTGGTCCAATGCTGCATCCCGTCCTCGGTGAAGGCGTTGTAGGCTTTCGTGCTGTCCACAAAGGGGTCGAAGAAGTTCTCCATGTTCCAGAAGGCCACGCGGACGGACTCGGTTTGCGCCTCGACCGTCGGCAAAGCCATTATGCAAAGAAACGCCAATAAAACGAGCACTTTTTTCATAAAACGAGACAGATTTTGGCGCAAAAATAGTCTTTTTCGGGAAAAACTTGTAACTTTGCGGCGCAAAAAAAGGCCATAGACATGCAAACAACTGTTTTCACACCAACCCAAATCAACATCCTCCAAATGTTCCAATACATGAACTCCGACGAGGATTTGATTGAATTGAAAGACCTGCTTTTCCATTATTATTCCCAAAAAATGGACAAGCGGTTAGACGAGCTTTGGGACGCAGGCATCCTCGACCAACAAAGGCTTGACGAAATCAACCAAATGGATCTTCACCAATTGAACTGATTCCATGCGCATTGTTCTCGACACCAATTGCCTTATCCAAAGCATTCCCAAGAGAAGTCGTTTTCGTGCCGTTTGGGACTCTTTCCTTTCTGGAAAGAACACACTCTGTGTTTCAAACGACATCATCGAAGAATACATGGAAATCCTTCAAAAACTCACGGACGAAACCACTGCGGCTTTGGTTATCAAGACCATCATCGAAAGCCCGTTTGTTGAATTCATCACGCCATACTATCAATTCCATCTCATCACAAACGACCCTGACGACAACAAGTTTGTGGATTGTGCCGTTGCCGCCGCTGCAAGATATGTGGTAACCAACGACCATCATTTTGACGTGCTTCGCCTAAAAAGCACATTCCCTACTGTAGAAGTCATTAATCTTGTTGACTTTATGGAATTGCTAAAAAGATGAGATTACCACTGCTTTTTATACTGTTATTTGCTTTTTTTGGACAAATCTATGCCCAAAATCCCCACTTCTGGGACGGCATCGAGGCCTTCGACGGGCCGACCGACGAAAACCCCATCTTAGCCGCCCAACTTGACTTCTACTTCGACAAAATGGTGGCTCCCCTACCCGACTCCATCTGTTTGGAAATCAATCGTTTGGTTGAACGGACAAACAACAACACAGAACTCCGCGACTTCATCCTCTGGCACCTTTTGGAGAAATACCGCCACCCCGACTACATGAGCCAAGACCAAGTGTTTGTTTGGCTTTACGACCAATATTTCTCCAAATTGGAAATCAAGGACTTGAACGATACTAATCTGACCCTGATTCGCGAAAAAGCGGAACGCCTGCGCCGTTTGGCCTTGTTCAACGCCGCGCCCGATTTGGACGGAGTCCTTGACCTGCAATCCGTCGGAAGCGACTACACCGTCCTCTTCTTCTACGACCACGACTGCGACCTCTGCCGACAGGAAAGGCAGGACTTGGACGCGGTTTTGGAAACCCACCCCGAAATCACGGCGATTGCCATCGACATGAATCCTGACAGTTCCACAGACGGTTCGGGCGGATTTGAAATCCGCCCGCAAGGAAACGGGGATTTTAAATCCCCCACCCGACACCGCCGGATTGCAAATCCGTCGGAACTCATGGCCTTAACCGACCTCTACGACATTGAGACCACGCCGCTGATTTACGTCCTCGACAAAGGCAAACGCATAATCGCCAAGAAGTTACAGGCCAAACAAATCGAGTTAATAGTGAGAAATGTGGAGTGAGAAGTGTGGAGTATTTTGGATTACTCCTCACTACACACTTTTAACTCAAAACCGATTTCATTATAGGAAGACAAGCCTCTGCCTCCTCAAACAGCCTCCACTGCGCCCGCGTGCGCACCAAATTGTGCGTCGCATACCTTATCTTGTAATAGGTGTTGCCATTGATATAGTCGGTGAGGAAACGCACGGCCTGCATGTAGGGGAACAAGGTGGCGGCATACGGCAGCAGCTCTTTCTCCAACGGCGTGAGGAACGACGCGGTGCCTTCCAAATAGCCTTTCGTGAACGCCTCGTAAATCTCCATGTTGAAATGGATGTTGTCCAAGTCGGGGTCGTCCTCCGCGCCGGTGTTGGCCGCCGAGCGCAGGAAGTCGCCAAAGTCGGAAAAGACGAAACTCGGCATGACGGTGTCCAAGTCGATGATGCAGAGCACGTTGCCGTCCTTGTCGAAGAGCATGTTGTTGACCTTCGTGTCGCAATGGCAGATGCGTTTCGGCAACTTGCCTTCGCGGTAGAGCCGCTCGCCGAGGCACATCCTGTCCGCCGCCTCGCGGATTTTCGCCACGAACTTCTGCACCTCCACCTCGCGCATTTGCCCGATGGGGTCATCGGCAACGGCTTCCTCCAACTGCTTCAAGCGGAACTCGATATTGTGGAAGTCGGGAATGACCTCCCCTATCGGTGCCTCCAAATCGGTCAGCAGCGACTCGAAGTCGCCGAAGGAACGCCCGGCATAATAGGCGTATTCCGGCGTGACGGCCTCGTAGGTATAGCTGTCGGCGATGAAGTCCATCACCCGCCAATATTGCTCATTCTCAACGACATAGGTCTTGCCCGTGTCGGCCTTCAGGAAATGCAACACGCGGCGGTTGATGTCCTTAACACCTTGTCTTTCATACTTTTGCCGTATGTGATTCGTCACGGCCTCGATGTTCGATTGCAGCATCTCCACGTCGGTGAAGACGGCGTTGTTGATGCGTTGCAGCACATAGCGCGGCTGCGTTTCGCCTTGCACCATTATCTTAAAAGTGTCGTTGATGAGTCCGTTGCCCAAGGGCGTGATTTCGGCGATGGTTTGCGGGTCGATGAAGTGACCGGCGATGGTGAAAAGTTCGTTCATGGATGAAAATTTTTTGCGAAAATAGGGAATTTAAACCTATAATTCCTAATTTTGCCCCAAATTAAATCAGTTTCCTTATGAAAAACAAGTTTTTACACTTCGTCATCGGCCTTTTCGTGTTGGCCATGATGACCGCCTGTGGCGAAAAGAAAGAAGCGGAAGTCCGCAAGGGCAACTACCGCATCGTCGACAACGCCATCGTCTTCGACGAACCGCAACGCATTGAGGGACAGCAGAGTGTGCTGCAATTCAAGGTTGACCCGATTGAGAACGTGCGCATCGGCTTCATCGGCCTCGGCATGCGCGGTCCCGATGCCGTCGATCGCATGACCTACATCGACGGCGTGACCGTGGTGGCCTTGTGCGACATCGAGCCTGACCGCGTCGAGGCCGTGCAGACCAACATCTTGGAGAAGAAAGGCCTGCCCCGCGCCGCCGCCTACACGGGTCGCGAGGCTTGGAAAGAGCTTTGCGAGCGCGACGACATCGACCTCGTGTATATCTGCACCAACTGGCAGACCCACGTCCCGATGGCCGTCTATGCCATGCAACACGGCAAGCACGTGGCCGTCGAAGTGCCTGCCGCCACCTCCCTCGATGAGTGCTGGCAACTCGTCGATGTGGCTGAACAGACCCAACGCCACTGCATGATGCTCGAAAACTGCTGCTACGACTTCTTCGAGCTGACCACGCTCAACCTTGCCCAGCAGGGCTTGCTCGGCGAGCTCATCCACGGCGAGGGCGCCTACATCCACAACCTTGAACCTTACTGGCACGAGTATTACGAGAACTGGCGCCTTGAGTTCAACCAGAGCCATGTCGGTGACGTGTATCCCACCCACGGCCTCGGCCCCCTCTGCCAGACCTTCAACATCCATCGCGGCGACCGCATGAAGACCCTCGTGGCGATGGGCACACCGTCCTACAACGGCAAGAAAATCGCCAAGGAGATGATGGGCGTCGACGACTTCGCCAACGGCGACATGACCACCACGATGATCCAGACCGAAAAGGGCAAAACCTTGCTCATCGAGCATGACGTCTATAACTACCGTCCTTACAACCGCCTGTTCCAAGTGACGGGTTCGGAAGGCTTTGCCAACAAATACCCCATCGAGGGCTTCACCCTTTTGGAAGACAAGCTGCCCGAAGGCTTCTTGGCCGAAGGCCAGCACCTCAACCCGCACGGCTTCGTGCCTGCTGAGGTGCGCGACAAGGTGCTGAGCGAATACCTCCACCCCATCGCCAAGGACATCGAAGCCAAGGCCAAGGAAGTGGGCGGTCACGGCGGCATGGACTTCATCATGGACTACCGCCTCATCTATTGCCTGCACAACGGCCTGCCGTTGGACGAGGACGTGTATGACGCCGCCGAATGGTCGTGCCTCGGCGAGCTGACCGCCGCCAGCATCGCCAACGGCGGGATGCCCGTCCGAATGCCCGACTTCACACGCGGGGATTGGGACAAGGTCAAAGGGTATCGTCACGCGGAGTGATTCACTTCACCGCCACCGACTTGAAGAAAATCTCGGCGTCTTTCCAGACGGTGTAGTCGCGGGCGTAAAGCAAATTCATCTGGTTGAGGACATCGGTTTCGATGTCCTTTTCCATATACGAAGCGGGATGATAGACGCCTTTGCGGATCTTGGGCAGCTTCTGCGACTCGTCGGCGGGCGTGCAATAACCCACCCACGTCTTGCGACCCAACAAGACCAAGACGGCGTTTTTGAGGAACCTTACCGGCTGCTTCACCACCAAGGCCAAAGGCAGCCAGAAGAGGATGCTGAACGCGCTCGTCACGATGTCGAAAAGGCGTTTGTTGCGGCGGTTGGGCTTGGTGTCTATCGCCTTGATGTCAACGGTGTAGAGGTCGCCGCGCGTGTTGATGCTGTTGCTGCCGATGATGGAGAGGCTGTCCTCGGGCGCAATCTTGTAATCGACGTTGGAGGCGTGCCAGTCCACCATCTTGTCGATGATGACCTGATGCGGCACGTCCTTCGAGCAGAAGATGACCTCCGTGATCTTGTAAATCTCGATGATGTCGGGCACTTGGGCCATGTTTCCAATGAAGCCTTCAGGTGCCTCGCCTTGCGTCTCCGAACTCACCAACCCGATGAAATCCGGCTTGATGGAAGTGCTTTCGAGGATGGCATTGACCCGTTGCGTTTCCTCGGGGCTGCCGATGACCAAGAAGCGTTTTTTCTCCGTCCGCTTCGACTGGAAGTTCTCGTTGCCCATCAAGATGCCGATGAAGCGCGTGAGGCTCATTTCCAAGGCCAACCAAAGCATTCCGAAGAGGATCAACGCCCTCGAAAAACGCAGGCTTTCGGGCAGCAAGGCATACAGCACCAAAATGACGCCACTGCCGACAGCCACGCCCAAGATGCTTTTCGCGATGCTGTAAGGCTTATCATAACCGCCTGTAAAATAAGTAGATAACAACCAAATCAGGATATAAATCGGCAGGACGACGGCAAAGAGTACGGTGGGATAAGTGCCCACGCCGCCATAGACGTTGCCGTGACCCCAAAAATAACTGATGGCCGCCAAGCCGCCGTAGCCCAACACCGCATCGAGGAACGGGATGGCCGCCTTGTGGAAAAACTGCGACACCAAAGCGAAGAACGCCTTGATGTAGATGGCCATATTAATAAGGAAAGAGAACGACTTGGCCCATGTGTTGCCGAAGTGCTTCTTGGCGAAGATCTCCATGGCACGATAGAACACGAAGACGTAATTGACGCTGGTCTTCTTGGTGCTCTCGCCCTTGTAGTGGATGATGCGCGTCTCGGGGAAATAGTAGTTCTTGTAGCCGCCCTGCGTGATGCGGTACGACAGGTCGATGTCCTCGCCGTACATGAAGAAGGTCTCGTCCAACAGGCCGACCTTGTCCAAGGTCTCGCGCCGCATGAGCATGAAGGCACCGGCCAAAATCTCCACCTCGTTGGTCGCGTCGTCGGGCAGATGGCCCATGTAGTAATGCGCAAACCGTTTGGAGTGCGGGAAGAGCTTGCAGAGGCCGAACATCTTGTAGAACGCCGTCGCGGGCGTGGGCAGGCCGCGCTTCGACTCAGGCAGGAACTGTCCCTTGCCGTCCACCATCTTCACGCCGAGGCCGCCCGCGTCGGGGTGACTGTCCATGAAGGCGAGACACTTCGCGAAGGTGTCGTCCTCCACCACCGTGTCGGGGTTGAGGAGCAGGACATACTCCCCCGTCGAAACGCGGATGGCTTGGTTGTTGGCACGACTGAAGCCCACATTCTCCTTGTTGGCGATGACCTTCACCTCGGGGAACTTCCGTGCCAACATCTTCAACGAGCCGTCGACGGAGTTGTTGTCGACCACAAACACCTCACCTTCGATGCCTTGCATGGCGCGGCGCACCGAGTGCAGGCATTGTTCGAGGAAATACTCGACGTTGTAGTTGACGATGACGACGGAGAGTTTCACTGCTTTCTGGACTTCGGGACGCGGGACTTCGGGACGCGGGACGACGACTCGCAGTCTCGTGTCCCGAAGTCTCGTGTCAAATACGTATCATTACTCCGGCTTTGAATCCAAATTGGTCCTCACGGCCTTGATTCTCGGCCCTTCGCCTTCCGGCAGGCCGTCGCCGATGTTTTCCAAACCACAGGCATTCAATATCTTACCCTTGATAGCCGTGTTCTGCATCCAACCCGTGAACTGCTCGGCACCCGGACCGTAGGCATACACCATCACCGGCAGGCAGGTGTGGCTGTGGGTGGAATACTGGAACGACACGTTGGTGTATTTGCCTTGCAGGTCGGGCATAGTCAGGCCGCCCGTCTCGTGGTCGGCAGTGACGACGACCAAGGTGTTGCCGTGTTCCTCGGCATAGTCTAACGCGATTTGGATGGCATGGCTGAAATCCAGCACCTCATCCACCATATAAGCCGAGTCGTTGGCATGGCAGGCGAAGTCGATCTGCGAGCCTTCCACCATGAGGAAGAAACCGTTTTCGGCGCCGTCGAGGGTCTTGATGGCGGTCTTCACGGCACGCGGCAGGAAGTCACCACGCTCAGCCGCAGGCGGCATGTGGTCTTTGTCGGCCAGAACCAAGTATTTCTTGCAGGTCAGGTCGATATTATCCAAAGTGTCGTACACCTTCCAGCCGAGTTCGTTCTCCATGCGCTCAATCAGGTTGAGGCTGTCCTTGCGCTGGTTGAAGTGCTTGCGACCGCCGCCGATGGCAAGGTTGATGTTGTCGGCCTCGGCCAACTGGAGGGCGATGTCCTCATACTGGCGACGATGCGGCACCTTGGCGTAGAAGCAGGCGGGCGTGGCATGGGTGATGTAGCTCGTCACGACGAGGCCCGTCTCCTTGCCCTGTTCGGCAAAGACTTCGAGCAAGGTCTTGACCGGAATCGTGTCGGGGTTCATGCCGACCATGGCGTTTTTGGTCTTGTGGTCGCTGGCGAGAGCCGTGCCACCGGCAGCCGAGTCGGTGATGTCGTTGCTGGCCGAATGGGTATCCACCACGCCGATGTAGGGGAACTTGGGGAAGACCAAGTCCTGGCGCGAGGCCAACATGCCGGCATAGACTTGCGGCAAGGCCGTGCCATCGCCGATGAAGTAGATGACGTTCAAGGCCTTAGGCGGTTCAGGAGTCGTTTCTTTCTTGTTGCCGCACGACGACAACACGCCCATGAGCAGCAGGGCGGATAGTGATAAAATCGATAGTTTTTTCATATTGGTAGAGATAATTACTTTGATATTCAACTGACTGCCGCTTCGCGTCATTGCGAGGAGGAACGACGAAGCAATCCAGTATGTGACCATTCCGTTGGCTTCATGTCTGGATGGCTTCGTGCCTCGCCATGACGCAAAGCGACTATAAAACAACATAATTAATTCTGTTTTATTGCTTGCGGGCCACAACTTTTTTCACGGCTTCCACGATGTCGGGCGTGTCCAAGTGATAGGCTTTCAGCAGCTCGTCGGGCGTGCCGCTTTGTCCGAACACATCGTTGACGGCCACCATCTCCATCGGGCAAGGCATGTTCAAGGCCAACACCTGCGCGATGCTGTCGCCAAGGCCACCGTTGCGCTGGTGCTCCTCTGCCGTGACCACACAACGGGTCTTGCTGACCGACTTCAGCACGGCTTCCACGTCCAACGGCTTGATGGTGTGGATGTTGATGAGTTCGGCGTTGATGCCCATCTCCTTCAATATCGGCAGGGCTTCGACGGCCTTCCACACGAGGTGGCCGCAGGCGAAGATGGTCACGTCGGCGCCTTCGTGCAGCATCTGCGCCTTGCCGATCTCAAACTTTTCGTCGGCAGGCGTGAAGTTAGGCACTGCCGGGCGACCGAAGCGCAGATACACCGGCCCGTCGTATTCGGCGGCGGCGAGGGTGGCGTTCTTGGTCTGGTTGAAGTCGCAAGGCACGATGACCGTCATGTTGGGCAGCATCTTCATCAGGCCGATGTCCTCAAGGATTTGGTGCGTCGCGCCGTCCTCGCCGAGGGTGACGCCGGCGTGGGAGGCGGCAATCTTCACGTTCTTGTTGGAATAGGCCACGCACTGGCGGATTTGGTCGTAGACGCGCCCCGTCGAGAAGGCCGCGAAGGTGCCCGTGAACGGCACGAAGCCGCTCAAGGCCATGCCAGCCGCCATGTCAATCATGTTGGCCTCGGCGATGCCTGTCTGGAAGAAACGCTCAGGAAACTCCTTGGCGAAGGCGCCCATCTTGAGCGAAGGAGTGAGGTCGGCGCAAAAGGCCACCACCTTGGGGTTGCGGCGGCCCGCTTCGAGCAAGCCCTCACCGAATCCCGATCTGGTATCTTTTTGGTTTTGAATTGTAAAGTCCATATTCTTCTATTTTTTGTCACAAAACCTTCAAAACCTACAAAACTGTTTATGTATGAGGTTACGGCGCCCAACTGGGTCGCCGATGGAAAGCAGGCCAGTTGGCTGCTTTCCACAAACCTCAACTTTGTCTTGTACGAAATAGGTTTTGCATTGTTTTGTATGTTTTGTGATTAATAATCTCCTAAAGTTTCAGTTAGTTGCGAAAGTGCGTTGGCGGCCTGCTCGTCGTTGGGGGCTGAGCCGTGCCACTTGTGGTTGTTCTCCATGAAGTCGACACCCTTGCCCATAACGGTGTGGGCCAGAATGAGTTGCGGATGACCTTGGAAGGCGTTCTCGCGGGCGAACTTCAGCGTGTTGACGACGGCCTGCATGTTGTTGCCGCTCATCTCGATGACATTCCAGCCGAAGGCCTCGTACTTGGCGCGGAGGTCGCCGAGGTTGAGCACGTCGTCGGTCGAGCCGTCGATCTGCTTCTTGTTGTAGTCGATGATGGCCACAAGGTTGTCGACGCCCTTGGCGGGGGCATACATGGCGGCTTCCCAGATTTGGCCTTCTTCCTGCTCGCCGTCGCCCATGAGGGCAAAGACAAGGTGCTTGTCGCCGTTCAGCCTCTTGGCCTGTGCCGCGCCGACGGCCACCGAAAGCCCTTGTCCGAGCGAGCCTGAGGCGATGCGGATGCCCGGCAGTCCCTCAGCCGTGGTGGGATGCCCTTGCAGGCGTGTGCCGAGGCGACGGAAGGTGGCCAACTCGCTCACGGGAAAATAGCCGCGCCGTGCCAAGATGCTGTAGAGCATCGGGCTGATGTGGCCGTTGGAGAGGAAGAACATGTCCTCGCCGTTGCCGTCCATGCGGAAGTTGGCTGGGTCGATTTGCATTTGGTCGAAATAAAGGGCGGTGACGATGTCGGTCGCGCCCAACGAGCCGCCCGGATGCCCCGACTGACACCCATGCACCATGCGGATGATGTCGCGGCGCACCTGAGAGGCGATTCTTTCCAATTCGTTGATAATCATATAGAAATGCTTTTGATTTGTTGTTTTCTGCGGGCAAAGTTAAGGATAAATTCCGCGAACAAAGATACAAAATTCCTCCATTCCCGCACTTTTTATTACTTTTGCACAAAATTTCTGACAAAAATGTTTGAAGACGACGATTTTGAAGACTATTTGGAAGAGGAAAACGAGCGCAAGGCGGCCATAGAACGCTATGAGGACATGCTGAAGGCCCACGACTCGGTGTACTTCGACAGCGAGGAGTTCGGATTCATCATCGACCACTACACGCAGCACAACGAGCTGAAACGCTCGCGGCAAGCCGTTGAGTTGGCCATGGCACAACATCCCGAAAGCAACGCACTGAAAATCAAGCTTGCACGACAATACCTGCTCGAAAACGACGCCCAACGCGCCTTCGAGATCATGCAACGGGTGGAACGCGACGAGGACGACGACCCCGACTATTTCCTCACCCTCGGCTCGTGTTTGGCCGTCTTGGGCAAGTCGAAAGAGGCCATTGAGAACTACTTCAGCGCGTTGCCCTACTTCGACGAGGACGAGAAGTTTGACCTCTACAACGCCATCGCCTACGAATACCAACGCCTCCAGAAATACGACCTCGCCTTGGAGTTCTACGACAAGGCCCTCCCCTACGCCGCCGACGACATCGACACGCTCTATCACGAGATACGCTGCTGCTACCTCAGCGCGGGCCGCAAGGAGGAAGCCATCGCATTCTTCCAGAAACTCATCGACAAGGACCCGTACAACAGCAAGGCATGGACCAACATCGGCGACGTCTACCGCATGTTGGGCAAATACGAGGAAAGCATCGACCCCTATGAATACGCCCTCAGCATCGACCCCGAAGACCTCTGGACCAACATGCACCTCGCCGACATCTACTACGACCTTGGACGCTACAAGGAAGCCATCGACACCCTCGAAGAAGCCCTTCGCAACGGCGTGGAGACCTCGATGATACACACCACCATCGGCGACTGCTACTACCGCCTCAACGACCTGCAAGCCGCCGAAAGCCACTTCCACAAAGCCCTCGAAATCAACCCGATGATAGGCACGGGCTACGCTGGACTCGGCTACGTCTTCAGCGACCGTGGCCAAAGCCGCAAGGCCATCAAGTTCTTCGAGAAAGCCATCGAATTAGAGCCTTGGGAAACCGACCACCTCTACTCCATCGCCACCGACTACATGAAACTCAAGGACTACGACAAGGCCATGGAATACCTGAGGAGGATACAGGAAACGACCCCGGGAGACCCCGACGCCTACTACTACATCGCCGACCTCTACGGGCAACAGGACAAGATCGACGACGCCATCAACACCATCAAGTTCGGGCTGCTGCAAACCGACAACGACTACACGCTGCTCTACCTGTTGGCCTACGCCTACTTCGTCAAAGGCAGCCACAACGACGGCCTCGACGCCCTCGACCAAGCCCTCAGTGCCGACTTCGAGGTGTGGCCCGAATTCATCGAATACGACCGCGAGCTGCTCGCCAACGACACCGAGATTCTCCAACTCATCGAGCGGCACAAGAAAAACCAAGAAGCCAATTCCACCGACATCCCCCAAGCATGAAAAACTACCTTTATATCTTCCTCATCGCCATGGTGCCGCTCATAGAGCTGCGTGGCGCCATTCCCGTGGCCTACGCCATCCACACCGCCAACCCCGACTTCAGCATTCTCTGGTCCTACATCATCATCGCCCTTGGCAACATGCTGCCCGTGCCCTTCATCTATTTCTTCGCCCGCAAGGTGCTGGAATGGGGCAAGGACGTCAAGGTTAAGTTCTTCAGCCGGTTCTGCCTGTGGTGCCTCGAAAAAGGCGAGAAAGGCGGACAGAAGCTGCAAGCCAAGGCAGGACGAGGCCTCTATTGGGCCTTGGTGCTCTTCGTCGGTATCCCGCTGCCGGGCACAGGTGCCTGGACTGGAACGCTGGCCGCCAGCTTCCTGGACATGGACTTCAAGAAAAGCGTTTTGGCCGTGATTGGTGGCGTGGCGTTGGCCTCGGTCATCGTCGGCGTGGTCTGCGCCTTGGGGTTTGGGGCGATATTCGGAATTAATTGATTGACACATGAAACGTTACGGACTTATCGGACACCCACTGAAACACTCGCAGTCGAGGTTCTACTTCAACGAGAAATTCGAATACGAAGGCTTGGACTGCCTCTATCAGCATTTCGACCTCAAGACGTTGGACGAGCTGCACGAGGTGATGGCGAAATACCCCGACCTCTGCGGCTTCAACGTCACCATACCTTATAAGGAAAGCATCATCGCGCTGCTCGACGACATCGACCCGACGGCAAAAGAAGTCGAAGCCGTCAATGTGGTGAAAGTCGCCGACGGCAAGCTGAAAGGCTACAACACCGACATCGACGGCTTTGCCCTACTGCTTGAACGCGCCGTCAACGGCAAGACGGTCGACCGCGCCTTGGTGTTGGGCACGGGCGGCGCCTCAAAAGCAGTGCAGTATGTGCTGCGACAGAAAGGGATAGCCTATTCCCTCGTCAGCCGCGATGCGGCGAAAGGCGACTACACCTACGACACCCTGACCGACGACATCCTGCGCCAACATCACCTTATCATTAATGCGACGCCCGTGGGAATGTCGCCCTACGTCAACGACTTCCCCGACATCCATTACCAAGGCCTAAGCAACAAGCACATCCTCATCGACTTGGTTTACAACCCGAAAGAGACCGCTTTCATGGAGTTGGGCAAGACTTGGGGCGCAAAGGTGTATAACGGAGTGCAAATGTTTGAGGAACAGGCGAAAAGAACTTGGGAGATTTTCAATCATGGTTAGAAACAAAGTAAAACGGGAACCCGAATACATCGAAGACGTCGAGATTATTGACGCAGGGTCGGAAGGCAAGTCGGTGGCCAAACCCGAAGGCCGCGTGGTCTTCGTCCCCTTTGGCGTGCCTGGCGACGTGGTCGACCTCGAAGTGTACAAGCGCAAGAAGAACTATTTCGAAGGCAAAATATTGAATTTCAAGAAGATGTCGGACAAGCGCGTAGAGCCAGTATGCCAGCATTTCGGGCTTTGCGGCGGCTGCAAATGGCAACAGATGGCCTACGAATGGCAAACCTACTACAAGCAGAAACAGGTGAAGGACAACTTCGACCGCATCGGGAAGATCGAATACCCCGAAATACGCCCCATTCTCGGCTGCGAGAAGCAGTTTTTCTATCGCAACAAGTTGGAATACACCTTCTCGAACCGCAAGTGGCTCACCGACGGTGCCCCGACAGGTGTACACGACGAGGAGGCCTGCAAAGGCTTGGGCTTCCACCTGCCCCTGCTCTTCGACCGCGTGGTCGACATCGAGCGATGCCACCTGCAAGCCGACCCGTCCAACGACATCCGCCTGTTCGTCAGGAGGTTCACCTTGGAGCGGCATCTTCCCTATTATAACTTCCGTGCCCACGAGGGGCTGATGCGCAACCTCGTCATCCGCTGCAACGCAAAAGGCGACTTCATGGTCATCCTCGTCATCGGCGAAGAGAACGCCGTGGTGCGCCACGAGCTGATTCCCGCCTTGGAGATGGCCTTCCCGCAAATCGTTTCGTTGCTCTTGGTCATCAACCCGAAGCTGAACGACATCATCAACGACCTGCCGTTTGAGTGCTTCAAAGGCGAGCCCTACCTCATCGAGACCATGAAATCGCCGCGCCCAGGCTACGACGACCTCAAGTTCCGCATCGGGCCCGTTTCTTTCTTCCAAACCAATGTGTATCAAGCGGAAAGGCTCTACAAGACCGCCTTCGACCTCGCCGACGTGCAAGGCGACGAGCTGATGTATGACCTCTATACCGGCACGGGCACCATCGCCCAGTATTTCTCGCGTTTCGTGAAGAAAGTGGTCGGCATCGAGTACGTTGAAGCCGCCATTGAGGATGCCAAGGTCAACGCCGAAATCAACGGCATCAGGAACTGCACCTTCTATGCCGGCGACATGGCCAAGGTGTTCACCGACGACTTCATCGCGAGCAACGGTCGGCCCGACCTCATCGTCACCGACCCGCCGCGAGCGGGCATGGCCGAGAAGGTGGTGGAGCAACTGCTGAAAATCCGAGCGAAGAAAATCGTCTACGTCAGCTGCAACCCCGCCACGCAAGCCCGCGACCTCCAGTTGCTCGACACGGCCTACAAGGTGATGGCGGTGCAGCCCGTCGACATGTTCCCGCACACGCAGCATGTGGAGAATGTGTGTCTGTTGGAGTTAAGAGAGTCTTAGACCTTCTAATTGTTTCACAAGGTCATCCAAATCCAAGTCCTCGGATTTCACGGTGATGGCAGCTTGTTCGTAAAACGGAAGCCGCTCGGCGTAGTTTCGGTTCACAAACTCGGCAAGCTCGGCCTCGGTTTTGCCTTCAACCAAAGGACGCTTGTGGCGCGAATGGATGACGCGGTCGACGGCGGCCTTGGGACTGATGCGCATGAAAACGGTCAAGCCGTGCTGGTTCATCCATTCCATGTTGTCGAAGAAGCAAGCCGTGCCGCCGCCCGTCGAAACCACCACGTTCTCAAGGCTTTCCGTGCTTTTCAGCACCTGCGACTCCAACTTACGGTATAGTGCTTCGTCGTATTTGTTGAAGAAATCGTTGACCGAAATCTTGTATTTCTCCTCAAACAAGGCATCGGTGTCGGCCACCTCCCAACCCAAACGCTGGGCGATGCGCTTGGCCGCAGTGGTCTTGCCCGCACCCATGTATCCGACGAGGTAAATCCTGTTCATCAGTTTTCAGTTTGCAGTTTACAGTTTGCAGTAACTCCTAACTCCTAACTCCTAATTCCTAACTCCTAACTCCTACCTCATCCCTCATTAATCATTTGGTATTGACAGATTTGCAGTTTGCCGTCGCCGTCGCGGAGGTGGAAGCCGTTGCCTTGGCAATAGCGCCACATCTTGCAATCGGCGCACTGGTCGGTCTTCATCCAACGGCGGTCGCGATAGACTTGGAATCGGTTCGACCACACGTCCCAGAAGCTGTCCTTGTAGATGTTACCCTGATGGTAGTCGCTGCGGATGCTGAGGCAGCCCGAGATGGCACCGTCGGCCAATACAGAGGCAATGTTGATGCCCGCGCTGCACGAATAATAGTGGTTGCGCACCTCGCCCTCATACTTGCCAAGAAAGCCGTCGCAGCCATAGTCGGCGCGGATCTTGCCTTCCTGTCGCGTCTGCTTGATGAACTCCATCATCTCGACGAATTGCTCATTCGAGAGCTTGAAGTCGGGCTCGTTGGCGGCACGGCCAAAGGGAAACACCGTGAACAGCCTCCAACGACGGATGCCCAACGAGATGAGGAAGTCGCGAAACTCGGGCAAGTACTTGATGGTGCGCTGGTTGACGCAGGTGATGACGTCCCAAGTGAGCGTTGGATGCTGTTTCATGGCCTCCACGGCGCGAAGCACGTTCTTGTAGCTCATGGGGTTGCCACGCATCCAGTTGTGGTCGTCCTCGAAGCCGTCGAAGCTGACTGCCAACGACTTGAGTCCAGCCTCCACAAACTCGTTGAGTTTTTCGGCGGAGAGCAGCATCCCGTTGCACACCATGCCCCACACGAAGCCGCGTTTGGTGATTTCGGCGCCGCATTGGGCCAAGTCGGGCCGCACCGTGGGCTCGCCGCCCGTGGTGATGACCATCACCTTGGCGGGGTCTTGATGTTCGCGAATCTCGTCGAGCACCTTGGCAAAATCGGCAAAAGGCATGTCGTCCTTTTCGGAGAGCATACGGCAGTCGGAGCCGCAGTGACGGCAATTGAGGTTGCAGCGCAGGGTGCATTCCCAGAAAAGCTGGTGCAGTTCGTGCTCCTCAATCCGCTGTTGCAGCACTTGGTGATTGAGTTCGAGCATCACCTTCTTATGGAAGCCGAGACGTTCTCTCATGGCTCGGCAAACGACTATTGATTGGGCATCGGCGAGCCGTAGAGGGCTTCAGCGTCGCCACCGAAGGTCTTGCCCCCTTGCGGGTTGTCCAAGTCCTTGATCTGCTGTTGGAGCGACTTCACTTCCTGACGCAACCGCTGCGTTTCGCGGCCATACTCCTCGATGATTTCGGGCGAGCCGTAGACGCAGGCACCTTCGCGGCGTTGCAGGGCTGCTTGAAGTTCAACGATGCGCTCCTGTAGGGCCACGCGGCGTGCGCTGCGCTCAAGGTCGACGTTTTCGCCCAACTTGGCGTTGATGGTGTCGAGTTGGCTCTGCATCCTATAGGTCTCGGCCTGGTATTGCGCAAGGATTTCGGGCGAGCCATACACGGCAGCGCCCTCGCGACGCTTTAGGACTTCCTGTATCGAGTCGCGCTCCTTGACGAGTTGCTTGCGTTCCTTGCGCGTCAAGCCGTTTTGCGAGCAGCAAGCCGCAAGGAAAGCCAATCCCGACAAGGCACCAATGTAAACAGTTCGAACTACTTTTTTCATTTCTGAAAGGTGTTATAACGCTGCAAAGGTAAAAGAATTTCCGAAATTGGCACAAAAATCGGCTAAATTTCGTCCATCAGGCTTCGGTAAATCATCCAATCGACATCCTTGAACACATTGAAAACCACAGTCTTGACGCTGCAATTCGGGTTTTCGGAAAGGTAATCTGTCACCGTCCGCACGGCAATCTCGGCGGCCAACTGGTTCGGGAAGCGGAACTCGCCCGTCGAGATGCAGCAGAAGGCCACGCTTTCGAGCTTGTTTTCGTCGGCGCAGGCCATGACGGAACGGTAGCACGAGGCCAACTGTTCTTGCTGAAACTCAGTGGGGATGCCGTTTGGGATGATAGGCCCGACCGTGTGGATGACATGTTTGCAGGGCAGGTTGTAGGCCTTGGTGATTTTGGCTTGGCCTGTCGGCTCCTCGTGACCTTGCCGCAGCATCAGTTCGTGACATTCCTGACGCAACTGCACGCCGGCGGCGGTATGGATGGCATTGTCGATGCAGCGGTGCAGCGGGTGAAAACAACCCAACATTTGGCTGTTGGCCGCGTTCACGATGGCATCCACGCGGAGACGGGTGATGTCGCCCTGCCATAACGACAATTGTTTTCCTGTAGAGACGCGCCATGGCACGCCTCTACAAACGTTCTCAATATCAACCAATTCCACAATACCTTTCTCCTGCAACTGTGCCTGCAATTCCTCGTCCTGCAAACGGAGGAACTCCTCGCTGACGGATTTGGGCGGGCGCACATTGCACAGGGCGCGAAACAGGTCTCGCCTACCCTGCAAGCCCTGAGGAATCTGTATTTCGGAATACTGAGGGTCTTCGTCAAGAAGATATTGTATCAATGTGTATAATCGGTTCATAATCAATAATTAACAAGCTATTACAGCAGGGGATATTCTAATCAAAAAACGGTTTTACACGAATCGAATCCTGTCGGCAAGTTGCAGGAAATAGTCATTGGACCAGATGTCGAGGGCTTTTACATTATTGACAAATCGAGACACATCATCTTTGACAAGTTTTATATTTGTTTTTGACAATTTCCGGAAAGCCAAAGCGTGCATTTTTCCCGCATAAAGGCAGGACAATGTCAAGCAATTTACCAATGTTACATGGATTATTCAATCGCTTAAATTCTGTTTGAAACTCTAAAAAAGGCTTCGTGTCAATTTCTATCTTGATTTTGATGCTTTTCTCCGTCTTAAAAGACAAATTATAAACATCTGTTTCGTCTTTCAGAAATGCTGATTCCACTTTTCCAAGTGTTAACTTGTCTTTCTTGGTAATGACCACATCACGTCCTGCCAACATTTGTTTGAAAATCGTGTTCATGATTCAATAATTTTAATAAGTTGATTAATCATATTCTTTTTCTTTCCCACCTTCGCATACTCTCTATGGAAAATGAGCAAAAGTTCTATTTTTGGTATAAAACTGTGCCCTTTACGCCTTGTTGAACTTCTCCTTCCCTTGCCTGCATCTTGGGCACTTCCAGTCGGCGGGCAGGTCCTCGAAGGGGCTTGTGGAGGAAGCTACCGTGTTAATATAGGAATCCCCAAAGCCAGAGGGGAATCTTGTTCCCAAAACCCACCTCCAAGCCGTCAGCCACCACGAAACTGTGTTCCACGTTTCGTATCTGGCCGTAACCCTTCTCCTTTCCTCCAACCTCAAAAAGATAGGTGCCGTCCACCAGCAAGTCTCCCTGTTTGGGTTGCTGGATTTGGTGCGACTGTGCCACTGACATTGCAAAGAATGTCTCCCGCACTGTCCCAATATCCGCATTTTCACTCAATGCATGCATCACATTGGGGTTGTCAAACAATATTTTGTCCGGTTTGCCGAGTGCTTTCAGCCCTTTCGTGTCCGACCTCAACTGACGTATAAGGGAGGCTTTTTCCAGTAGCGTCAAAAGTCGTATGAGTTGGTTTCGTGTGACCGATATTTTCTCACAAAGCGACGTAACATTAAGGGTGAAAGGCACCATCTGCGCCAAAAGCATCAAAAGTCGTTTCACTTTCAGCAATGTTTCGTATTCCACCTTTTCCACTGCGGGGATGTCGTTCTCTATTATTGTGGATATTACCCGTTGCAGCCGTTCCCAATAGCTTTCGGTCGATGATGTTTCCACAAAGAAAGGGTAATAGCCTGTTTGCAGGTATTGCTCGAAGTGCGGAAGTACTGTTATCTGCGAGGTGATTTCGGCAGCGAGCCGCTCATGTTTTGCTATGATGTCCTCCAAACTAAGACTTGGAAATATCGCCACATTGTTCAATTCAAGATATTCCCTGAACGACAAGCCGTAGAGGTGATACATTCTTACTCTTCTTGAAAGGTCAGCCTGCGCGTTGTCTATCTCCAACAGTGACGACCCTGTGAAGACAATATGCAGTTTGGGATAACTGTCGTAGATATTCTTTATTTCGCGCACCCATTGCGGATAGCGGTGTACCTCGTCCAAGAATACATATGTCACGCCGTGGGTATAAAGATACTCCACCAACTCCGTGAGACTGTGGCTGCTGAACCATATATTGTCCAATGATACATAAAAAGCCTGCGACCTTTCGGGGAAAGTCTTCCTGATGTGTTGAAGCAGCATCGTGGTTTTTCCTACCCCACGCGAGCCTTTTATTCCAATCAGACGTCCACTCCAGTCGATAACCCCATACAAATACCTCATGAAGCCATCAGATACCTCATTGACACTTCTATGGTATGCGTTAACAAGTGTTTGCATTGTAAAATGATTTTATTTTTCATCTGCAAAAGTAAACAATTTTTTTACAAAGAAAAATTTTCGAGTATTTTCTTTCTTTACAAAGAAAAATGGAAATAATGTCTGGCTGCTCGGTCTCCTTTATTGATTTTGTAGAGGCGCCTTACGCCCTGTTGAACTTCTCCTCGCCCTAATTCCTCATTCCTAATTCCTCATTCCTAATTGAATCACCTCCCCGATGTCATCGTCAATCACAATCGACCTGTCCTTGATTTCCTCCACGGTGAACGCCTCGCCGAGGTTGACGGTGGCGTAGGTGGCGTTCGGGTTCTGCATAGTCATCCTGATGAAAGGGATTTTGAAGATGATGGGCGTGTTGCCGCCACTGCCGAGGTCGAGGTAGAGCACCCTGCCGTGCCGGTGGCGTGTGAGGAAGTCTGCATAGCGTTGTGAGGCGGCATGCCAGCCCTCGTCTTCCACAAAGGTTTCGTCAGTCCGCAGGTTGACCTTCATCTTGCCGCCGCAGACGGGACAATGGGGAATTAATTCCGTTGGGATTTTCATATCCTTTTGCTCGTCCATCATTCTCCTAACTGTCGCCTCGTTGTCGTACGTCTTCCGATGGCACGGCGTGGCGCATTGGAACAGGCCGTAGTCGCCTTGGGTGTAGAACAGCCGCCGCTTGTCGAAGCCCGCCTTCTGGAACTGGTGATCCACATTGGTGGTGATGACGAAATAGTCCTTGCCTTCAAGCAGTTTGAGCAAGTTCTCGTACACTGGTTTCGGGGCGGGTACGTAGCGGTTATACCAGATGTGGCGGCTCCAGTAGGCCCAATGCTCCTCGTCGGTGGGGTATTGGTGGAACGTGGCGGAGTACATGTCGGAGAAGCCGTATCTTTGGATGAAGTCGGCGAAAAGGCTTTGGAAGCGCTCGCCCGAATAGGTGAAGCCTGCCGAGGTGGACAGCCCCGCCCCCGCCCCTAACACTACGGCCTCGGCGGTGCGGATGGCTTGGAAAAGTTGGCGGACACTTGTCTTATACTCTGTGTTTTGTGTTTCCATACGACATTCGGATTCAGACGGCAAAGATAGTTTTTTTTTGTGAGCATAAATAACGGATTATAGATTATAGATATCTCCCGTTTTGCGCGACAATGTCCAACGAAATAGGCGATGTGTCTTTCCGAAATTTTTCAGAACCGAATTTTGTATGTGATAAAATCGTATTATTGCGGTCAAAATTAAAATCGTTAAAATTATGAGTTCAGGTAAGAAAATTTGGCTTGTCATCATTGGAGTTCTGATGGTGGCCCTTGGTGTGGTCTGCATTTGCAACACCACTGAAACATTGTTCGCGACAGCTTGGCTTATAGGCTGTTTCACACTTGTCACGGGTGTTGTGAAGATGGTGTTCACGCTCGACACCCAGCGTTTCATGCCCAACAGCGGCTCGCGTATGCTTTCGGCTTTGTTCGAAATCATTGTCGGCTGCATTTTCCTTTTTAACAACTACCTTACGGCGGTATCGCTGCCGCTGGTGTTTGCCATCTGGGTTATGGCTGAGGGGATTATAGTGGCCGTACAGAGCTTTGACTACAAGCGGGTCGGCTTCGGAGGCTGGTGGTGCATGCTCCTTCTGGGCATTGCGGCCGCGGTCCTCGGCTTCTTCGGCATGAAGAATCCCGACACTTCGGCGCAGATCCTGTCGTGGCTTATCGGCATCGGCGTGATACTCAACGGTATCGTCCACATAGTGGCAGTCGCCGGAATCAACCGCTTCGAGAAAAAAGTGGAAGGTGTCCGCGACGCGATCGACGAGGCTATGAACGGCAGATAGGGAGTGATTGGCAAAAAGAAGCTGAAGGCCGCCATCCTGGTGGCCTTCAGCTTTTTATTGGTGTTATCTGAACTCCTTACTGAACCTGTGTATCCTGGCCTTACAGTCCTTCTGTGTGCCGCAGGCGCATGGGAAAGCGTTCATTGCACCTTTGACAGGATGATGTCCGCTAAACAGACAGCGTATTCTGTCTCGGACTCCTTGGGCCGCCACGCCAATGTATATCTCACCTTCGCACTTGTCACTTCGTAGCCTTTGTCCATCCACGCCTTCAGTTTTGCTTTGCCGGCGGCGGACAATGCTACCACGCTAATGCCTTGTTCATTAAGAAGATAATCATCTTTGTATTTGAGGTTGTCGCCACTTCGGAGACGAAGCACCGTTTCCTTACGGCCTTTGAAGAAGTCAAGCCAAACGTCGTGCATATTCAGGGCAATCGAAAGCGAGGAATACTCAACGGGAGGGTTGGGTACGAGATAGAGGTTCCGTTTGGCACGGGTAAGCCCCACATAGTAGGCCCGCATTTCGTTGGCATCCTTACCATCCGGAACGGATGACATCAGATAGACGGTGTCGAACTCCCTGCCTTTAGCCTTGTGGATGGTACTCACAAAGACGGATGTGTCGTCGGAGGCGATGAAGTCTTCTATGTTCGACTCGAAAATGAACTCTTTCAAGTCGCTACGGTAATAGGTTTTATGCGTCGCCTCAAAATCGGAGAAGAAATGCTTCATGATGCTTAGGCAGCTGCTTGAAGCATACGTTTCGAGCGTGTTGCGCCTGGCCCTCTGCCAATCTTCCTTTTTTATCGTTACATCATCGCTTTTGCCCAATTGTTTGAGGAAATAGCGCACTT
>CALFIT010000156.1 GCA_937877465.1 uncultured Bacteroidales bacterium
GCGCTCAGCGTACGCTCCTGATATTTCTTATACTCGTCGTGTGCCTTTTCTATCGCCTGCGCGTGCGAGATGCTGCCGACTCCCTCCAGCAGTTTTTCCCCGGTGGATGTGAGAATGCCATCCAAATGCCTGGACCAATCCGCCATCGTCATTGGCTGTTCCCGTTCTGCCTGCCGTTCCGCGAAATCAAGATATCCGGATACGATCTGTCCCATGGCTCGCAGTTCTTTCTCGTCCAGATAGTTCTTTGCGATCTCTGTATCTTTCAAATGAGGCCTGTCTCCACGGAAACTGTGAAGCCCCATGAATTCCTTCTCGGCATCGGCTCGATTGAATATCACTTCTGCAGCCGTGTTGCCGTGCACGGCATAATGGATCTTGTTCTGAACTCTTTTAAAGAAGTCGATTGAAATCTCAGCCCGAGGGTCATAGTCAATACTCGTAGCATATATATCCAGAACCTGGCGATAGAATACCTTCTCAGATGCCCGGATGTCGCGTATGCGTTCAAGCAGTTCTTTGAAGTATCCACCGCCGCCAAGCTCCTTGAGACGGTCGTCGTCCATGGTGAATCCCTTGCGGATATATTCATTCAGGCGCTTCGTCGCCCACTGACGAAACTGTGTTCCGCGAACGGATTTGACACGGTAACCGACAGAAATGATGACATCAAGGTTGTAATAATCAACTTGATAAGTCTTGCCGTCTGCGGCAGTTGTTGCAAAATTTGCAACAACTGAATCTGACGACAATTCTCCTTCACTAAAGATGTTTTTTATATGTCGTGAAATGGTCGATTTATCTCGCTGAAAGAGTTGTGCCATCAAATCAAGTGACAGCCAAACCGTATCATTCTGCATTCTGACATCCACCTTAACGGATCCATCTTCCGTCTGATAGATGATCATCTGTTCCTTATCGGGAAACAGTTCCATTTGCGTTTTCTTGGTTTCTATTTCGTTGGACATATTTTCCTCAAATTATCTCAGGCGCAAAAATAATGAAATTCTGCCGTACATTTGACAAAAACGGAATATCAAATCATTTGTTTAAGTGCGATATCCGCAAATTCGTATTATGCACATACTCAAACGGTGTTCCTTTGCTGAACACGTCTGGCATTTTTGAGGCTGCATATTCCAATTTCTCGCGTTCTGTTGAAACAAGTCCATGACAATACATTTTGACTGAAAAATAGTTGGTTTATGCGTTATTCTACCCCTTCAAAAAGCCTTTCGCAAACACTTCCGGCTTCAGTTTTTCCGTTAGTTCCTTGTAGGCCTGCTCAAAGGCGGCAAAACTTACCGGCTTGTAGCTGCCCGTGCCGTTGCGGTCGGAAAGGGCGTTGCGCACCTGATACCAGCCCACGTCGGCGCGGTTCAGCTTGTAGCGTTCGCGGATTTGGTACTCGTCCTCCATCGCGAAATAGGCCCTCCACAAGTCGCGACCGCAGTCCATGACCCGCTGTGCCTCAGCCGAAAGCACCTTGCCTTCAAGGTGTTGCACCATGAAGTCGCTCTCGAAGCGGCTCGGGGCGTTCACCTCGTCTTCGGTGTAGGGGATGAAATGGTTGACGATGTCCCACGAGCGTCCGTTCCATTCGAGTCCGTTGGCCGAGGCCGTGAGGTTGCTGCCGTTGAAGAGCATCCATACGAGGCAGTCGTTTTGGAACTCCTCGCCCATTTCGCCCGTGGGTTGCAGGAACTGGTCGCGGTCGTTGAGCCAAGTGGGATGCAATATCTTCGTCATCGTGAAATAGATGGCGCATTGGTGAAGGTTCGCCGCATTGACAAAGATGCCGTGGCCACGAGAATAGCCCGACGACAGCAGGCAGATATATTTCGTGTTCTGAAAGTCGTTCCCACCGGCGCACATATAGCCTATTGCTCCATCACTCCATCGTATGCCTCTTTGGTCACGCCTTGCCCCTTGCGGTGGTGTCAAGGCATTGGTCAATGGAACGCAGGCCTGGTCGTTAGGATTGGGGCGTTCAATCCATTTCGACAGATACGTTGAAGTAGGCAGGTTGTAAAAAGACTTGCTTCCAATCGGCTGCACGTTTTTGTCGAACACGTCGCAACAGATTTCAGTGATTGGCGTTTTGGGGCTTCCAAGGCGATTGTCGGTTTTCCAAATCAGGAAGCCAATGGGGAAATCGCCCTTTAAGCCGTCGAATGCCTTGTTATGAATAACGAAACCGTTCAGATATTGGGCATTCCAAACACCGCGAAAATCTTCCGAGGCTTGAGCGTTGATGTATTTCAAGGTTGAGAACATGGCTAAATACGCATTAGGCAGTTCATGCGCAATTCTTGCAAGGAACTGCAAATACAATTCGTTGCTTGAACGGCCGTATTCTGGCATCCCGACAGCCGCCATCTTGGTTCGTTTAATGTCCGTCTTGTTTTTCGCTACTTTTCCATGAACGGTGTTATCCGCATTCGTTGCCTCTCCATACGGCGGGTTGATGAGCACGAGGATTTTCTTTGCGCCGGGCTTGCCGTTTTGCAGGTCGGCGATGGCCTTGCGCAAGCTTTCGGGCAGCTTGCCGGTCAGGCCGTAGTCGATGGAGCCGTCGTCGGCGATGTCGTCGTTGAGGTAGTCGTACTGGAAACGCTCGGCGCGCACGCAGGTCTTGGTGGCCAACATCACGTCGACGTCGCTTTGGTCCAAGGTCGACATAAAGACGTTGCGCGGGCAGGCGTGTTTCGTTTCGAGGTTGCCCACGCCGCAGCACATGTCCCAAACGATGTAGTCCCTTTGCCAGTTCTTGCCGAGGGTGGCCGTGAGGTATTCGTAGGCCTTGTCGACCACGCTGAGCGGGGTGTAGTAGGCGCCGCGAAACTGCCGCTCGTCCAAGGGGATCAGCGAGTCGCGCCTTTCGAGCAGGTAGTTGCGGTATTCCTCCTTTGGCGGGCGGTCGTAGATGGCCCAGAAGCGGCGGTAGCCCTCTTGGTTGCCGAGCTCGTAGAGTTTGCCGTCGAGCAGGAACGAGGGGTTGCCGTTGCGGTGGATGAGTTCGGCGGGAAGGTTGGAGTGGGTCGAAACCGTGCCGTCCGACATGACGTCGGCAAAGAAGAGCAGGTTGTATTTCTCGTCCGACACATCCTTGATTTCGCGCCCTACCATCATCACCCACTTGTCGAACACCGTCTTCAGGTTGCCCGGCGTGATTTGCGTGCGGACGATTTGGCCCGTTCTTATGGCGTTTTTCACCGTTTGGACGAACTCTTCCTCGTGGGTCTCGATCCTGAACGACACGAAATGCGTCCCGATGAAGCCCGAAACGGCGTCCAACGCCTCTTGGGTGTAGTTGCTGGCCGACCTGCCCCACTTGATGGTCTTTTGCGCAAGGAAGGGAAGCACGTCCTCGGTTTTCATGATGGCGGCCTTGGCGCAGTCGATCACGCAGAGGAAAGGCGGTATGGGTTCACCCGCGTTGAGCGCGGCCTGCACGTAATGGAGGAGTTGGGTGAACATGGCATAGATTGACTCTTTGGCGCCGTCCTTGGCCTCAAACCATATTTCCTTGGTTTGGATGTCAATCAGGTTGCGCGAGACCTCCTTCAGGCCGAGCGCCTTGATGTAGGCGTCCTTCACGTCCTCCTCGCTTCTGCAACTTTGGAGCTTCTGGAATAGCGTTTGTGACATTTTGGGTTTAATTTGCGGCAAAAATAGCAATAATTCACCCATTCCACCAAATTATCGTACCTTTGTCCCGATAAAGTTATATATTAGTTTTCTCGAACTCCGTTAAAATAGAATCGTTATGTCGGAAAAGGACAACAAAAAAGTTGCAAGACTGACCAAGGCTGTTGAGGACATCAAGACTGCCATCCTGCGAAGTCAATTACGTTCGGCAAGCATAGTCAATGCCGATATGCTTTCACTTTATTATGGAATCGGAAAGTATGTGTCTGAACATTCCCGTAACGGGTATTGGGGAACAGGAGCCATTGCGACAATCAGCAAGCAATTGCAACAAGAACTTCCTGGCTTGCGAGGATTCAGCGAAGAAAGCATCAAGAAGATGCGTTTGTTTTATGAGGCATGGCAACCTGTCATAAATCGGTCGCCAGTAGCGACCGATTTGAAAACACCAAATGAATCGGCTGATTTTCGGTCGCCATCGGCGACCGAAATTGTCATCAATGAAGCCATCAATGTCTATGCCTTATTACAAATGCGACCGCATTCCGAAGTCGCCATCAATCCAATCGAGTTTTTAGGCATTGGCTTTACGCATCACATGGAAATATTAAGGAAGACTAACACGTTGGAAGAAAGAAACTTCTATATACATCAAACTTATCAAAGCAGATGGAACAAGGACATCTTGCGTGAGATGCTAAAAAACGATGTGTTTCACCACCAATCACTGATAGCAAACAATTTCTCCAAAACCATTACCAACCCAAAGTATGCTCAAAAGGCCATTGCTATGTTTAGGGATGAATATTTGGTGGACTATATCAGCGTCGAGGAAATGGATGAAAGAGAGTCTGATATTGTGGATGAAAGAGTGATAGAGCGTTCAATTGTACAAAACATCAAAAAGTTCATCTTGACATTTGGCACTGATTTCACATTCATTGGAAATCAGTACAAATTGGATGGTGTGGGACGAGAGTTTTTTATCGATTTATTGTTCTTCAATCGTGAATTGAATTGCTTGTGTGCAGTAGAACTAAAAAATGGTGAGTTTAAGGCCCCTTACCTCGGACAACTGCAAACCTATCTTCGTTTATTGGATATGAGCGTAAAAAAGCCACACGAGAATCCTAGTATCGGAATTATCTTGTGTCGTTCTGTAGATAAACAATTCGTGGAATTGGTTATACAAGATTATGACAAGCCTATGGGTGTCGCCACCTACCGGACCTCGGCTGACATGCCTGAAAGACTACGAAAAGCATTACCAAACATAGAAGACTTGAGAAAACTTTTATGAGAAATCATCAATAATCATAACAAAATGAACACAAAATCCACCTTATTGATTATGGGCAGCATCATCACCCTCTTCGGCTGCAACCAGCAACCACAGCAGCCTGAACGCTATTCCGTCAGGGCGTACCCCGAGACGCGAAAAGACACCACAGTCTTTGACGACTACTTCGGCACGAAGG
>CALFIT010000157.1 GCA_937877465.1 uncultured Bacteroidales bacterium
GATGATACTGCGGGAGACCGTGGGAAAGTAGCTCGCCGCCCACCCTTAACGGAAAAGCCCTTCCAGATTATTCTGGAGGGGCTTTCTGGTTTTATGCATTTTCCTTCTACACCCCGATTTCTTTTGCAACTTTTTTACTATCTTTACACCCTCATTTCAGCCTTATGCGAAGGTTATTGTTATATATACTTATCACATTGTATTTCAACTTATTAGGATTTTCACAAAAGCCTAACCAAGACAGCATTGTTGCCAAAAAGACACCTCCCACCCCCACCCTACCCGTCGATTCCACCTTCGTGACCTACAAGGCCTACCCTTTCGACAGCATCTATCTGAACAGCTCCAAAGTCATCGACACCTTGACGTTCCACGCCTCTGACCACGAGGTCTTGGAACGGGAAACGACCATCTACAGCACATTAAGCAACACAGGTCTTGCACATAAATCCATGAGATTCAGTTATCTGCATCAGACTGGCTTCGACATGAGCCTGCCTGCTTTCGCCACCTATAGGCAACATGAAGGCAACATGGCTTCGTATCAATCGGTCCTGCCCTACTCCGAGATTCGCTATGTGATGACCACCGGCGACAAAGAGCAACACCTCAACGCCAAGTTCGGGAGGCAGTTCTCCCCTCGCCTATTCATCTCCTTCGCCTTCAACTCCGATTATTCGCCCGGCGTGTTCAAAAACAACAAAACCGTCAACAACTATTTTTGGGTCAATGCGCACTATTTCACGAAAACCAACCGCTATGGCGTTTCGGCCTTTTGGTACCGTAACAAGCTCGAAATGCAGGAAAACGGCGGCATCGTCAACGACGAGGACTACAGTTCGCACTCGGAATCAGACAATTCCGTCATCAACACCAACCTCAGCACGGCCACCAATTTCATCGTGTCGAGCGGCATCGGCTTCGAGCAGTATTTCAACCTCCTCGCGCAAAAAGCCACGACTACCGTCGTCGACAGCCTTCCCCCACACATCGACAGCATCCCTATGGACACCCTCTCGGCTGACAGCATCAGAGGTGTTGAAAACCAACATATTACGACAACATCAAAGACAAGAAAATTCACCTTGGGAAGGATTTGCCACAGCTTCAGCTACCTGAACAACAAGCTGTATTACAACGAGACCTCCCCCACCGTGGCGTTTTACCAGCCTTTCGACACCCTGATCAACCAAAACAAATCGACCGACACGACCCTTGTGAGGGCCATCAGGAACACGCTGAAATGGAACAGCTTAGGCTACCAAAAATACAACGACGACATCCCATTCTACCTTTATGCTGGCCTTTCGCATGGCTTCTACAAGGTGAAGCATTTCGACTATTTGGAAGGCGAAACGGTGCTTTCGAGGAACTATAACCAACTGAGTGTCAACGGAGGAATCATCGTCAACCTGTTCAAGTCGACGCGCATCACAGGGCAAGCCGAACTCGTCACCTTGGGCTACCAAATCGGCGACTTCGACATCAGAGGGCAATGGAAACAGTTTTTGGGCACCAGCAGCAAGAACTTCGGCTATGCCACCTTCGACGTGGAGATCAAACGGCAGAGCGCCAGCTGGTTCGAGGAAAGCTACTATTCCAACCATTTCCGTTGGGAAAACGACTTCAAGGCGGCCACCTACCTGACTTTCAACCTGAAATACAACTACAAGACCTATTGCGTCGGCGTGAGACAGACCAGCATCGCCAACCTGATCTATTTCGGGACGGATGCCCGACCTGTGCAAAACGAAGGCATGTGCAGCGTCCGTGAGGCTTATCTCAGTTTCTACCAAGGTCTTGGGCGGTTCGAGCTGGAGGGTTTCGCCAGCCTGCAAAAGGCCAACAATGAAGATGTCATGCACCTGCCTTTGTTCCTTGGCCGACTGAAAATTGGCTATTCGCAGCCCATTTTCCACAAGGCGGCCACCTTGCAGCCTACGCTGACGGTGCGTTATTTCACCAAATACCACGCCGATGCCTACATGCCCGCCACGCGCACGTTCTACCTGCAAAACGAGGTGGAAATCGGCAACTTCCCCTTCATCGACTTGGCCCTTGCCATCAAGGTGAAGAAAGCCAACATTTACGTCGCATACAGCAACATGTTCCTGCTGACGGGCAACTACAACTCGTTTATCGCGCCGCACTATCCCATGCGCGACAGCCGGATCTTCATTGGGGTCAACTGGAGACTGTTCAACTAAAGCCCTGCCGCCATGATTCAAGCCGACCTCGTTCCCACCACCAACACCCTTTCGGGCATCAACGACACCCTTGCGCAAGTGGCCGACAGCATTGCCCGCCAAGAGATGGTCGACACCGTGGCCGAGCAAGTCGCCAACGGTGGTTCGTCGAGGCAGATTGGGCTGACCATCGCCATCATCGGGCTACTCATCTTCACGGCGCATCTCTTCAGCGAGATCTTCAGCCGCAAGCGCATCCCCGACGTGCTGTTTCTCATCATCATCGGCTTGCTCATCGGGCCGGTGTTCCACTGGATTTCGCCCGAGAGTTTGGGCAACGCCGGCAGCCTTTTCTCCGGCATCACCTTGGTCACCATTCTGTTTGAAAGCGGTACACAACTGAGATTCAGTGCGTTGAAAGGTTCTTTCAAAGGCGCGTTGAAACTCACGGCTCTGAACTTCGTGTTTTCTGCCGTTGCCGTATGGCTCGTCGGGTGGCTTCTGCTCGACATCGACCCGGTGGTCAGCATGATCTTGGGCTGCGTGTTGGGCGGCACGGCCTCGGCGGTCGTCATCCCCATCGTCAGGCAGATGCGAATGTCGGAGAAACCCGCCACCATGCTCATCCTCGAGGCCGCCATCGGCAACGTGTTCAGCATCGTCCTCGCCTTGGCCTTGATGCAAGCCATACAATCGCGACACGTCGAAATCGGGGCTATCCTCGGCGACATCTTCTCGTCGTTCATCCTCGCCACGGTGATGGGACTGTTGGGTGCCATCTTCTGGGCCTTGATCTTGGATCAGGTGCGCAACATCAAGTATTCCATCCTGACCACGCCCGCCTTCGTCTTCATCATCTACGGACTCAACGAATGGATGGGCTTCAGCGGCGCCATCGCGGCTTTGGCCTTCGGCATCGGCATGGCCAACATCGACAGCATCTACAACTCGTGGCTGAAAAGATTCATCAAGAAGGTGCCCGTCAACCTGAACGAAACCGAGCGCTCGCTCTTCTCTGAGTTAGTGCTGCTGCTCAAGACCTTCTTCTTCATCTATGTGGGCATCTCCATCCAGCTGAAGCAGTGGCAGCCATTCGTCATCGGATTGGGAATCAGCATCTTGCTTTTCATCATCCGCATTCCCGCCGTGCGTTTCGCCATTTCGAAGAAAGAAGGCATCCCGGAGAAGGAAATCGTTTTCATGTCGGCCCTCAATCCCAAGGGACTGACGGCAGCGGTGTTGGCCACGCAAGCCCTCATCTACATCCCCGACACGGAAGTGGCCATGTTCGTGAAAAACATCGTCTTCTCGGTCATCCTCTCCAGCATCGTCATCAATTCCATCCTTATCCCATTGATTGACAGGGAAAAAGGACTATACCGCCTCTATCTGAGGATGTTGAATTTCAACCAGAGGATGAAAAACATCGTTTCGAAGACCAAGCAAGACGGCGAAGATTGGTACAAAAGCCATTCGAAAGCCCACGAGATTGTCGATGAAGTGTTTCATTCAGAGGTGATTACGGAAATCATCGAGAACCAAGACAAGCCCGGTGCCGTGAGCAGCAAAACGGAGAGCGAAAGTAACGAAGCAACAGACTAAAAACGATATAAGTCATGGAAAACCAAGCAGAAACAAACCTGATGGCGCAAGAGCAATCCAACGCAACGGAAAGCCCGAAGCGGGAGCGCGTCACGCCCGAAAAGGTCAACAAGGTTCACAACAACGAGGTCTATGTCTTCAGCAGCAACCTGCAAGGCTTGCACAACGCAGGCTCGGCCCGCATCGCCTTCCAGAGATACGGGGCCGTCATGGGCCAAAGCGTCGGTTTGCAAGGGAAATGCTATGCCATCCCCACCCTACCGGGCGAACCCGGCATCCTCCGTCCCTATGTGGATGAGTTCTTGGACTTTGCGAAGCAACATCCCGAGCTGACCTTCCTCGTCACCGCCATCGGGGCCGACATTGCCGGCTACACGCCACAAGACACCGCCCCCCTGTTCCGGAAGGCCGTCAAGATGCCCAACGTCAACCTGCCGCAGGAATATTGGGAAGTATTAGAATGAAAATTGTTTATATTGTGTATAAATTACACATATTAAACAATTAAGTATCAGTATAATACAAAATTTTCAACACAAAAAGTGTAAATTTTACACATTTTTCCATTGCAGGTTCAAATAATAGTCGTACTTTTGCGTCAAATTTACACAATATGGAAAAGCAAAAGTACACTTACGACTACCCGCGTCCCGCCGTGACGACCGATTGCGTGGTGTTCGGTTTCGACGGGCGCGACCTGAAGATCCTGCTCATTGAGCGCGGCATTGAGCCTTACAAGGGCTGCTGGGCCTTCCCCGGCGGCTTCTTGGACATGGACGAGACAGCAGAGCAAGGGGCCTTGCGCGAGCTGAAAGAGGAAACGGGGCTTGACTTGCGCTATGTCAAGCAGGTCGGGGCGTTCTCCGATGTCGACCGCGACCCCCGCGCCCGTGTCATCACCATCGCATTCTATGCCTTGGCGAAGAAGTCGGAGGTGCAAGGTGGCGACGATGCCGCCAAAGCGCAATGGTTTGCCCTCAACGAAGTGCCGCGTCTTGCCTTCGACCACGACTACATCCTGAGGAAGACAATGGAGAAGCTGCGCCAAGACATTCATTTCGAGCCGATTGGCTTCGGGCTGTTGGACGAGCAGTTCACCATTCCAGAACTGCAACGCCTCTATGAGGCCATCCTTGGGGTGCGGTTCGACAGGCGCAATTTCCACAAGAAAATCCTCCAGACCGGCATCTTGGACGAGGTGGACGACGACGAACCCGATACTGCCTACTACGGCAAGCGGCGCGAGATGCGCAGCATGGACATCGGGGCGTTGTTTGGGAGCGTGGCCTCGGAACCGCATGGCTCCTACTCCACCCCGCGCCACGACGACGACAGCCGCCGAAAGAAAGGCACGCGCTTCGCGTTCAACAAGAAACGCTACGACGAGTTCAAGGAAGACAACAACTTTAGGTTAGAGTTTTAATCACCTTATAAAACAATAAATTATGGAAACACAAGACAACAAAAAGACGCAGGTCTTTAACCTGATTATCCTCGACAAGAGCGGCTCGATGGGCAGCATCGCCAACGCCGCCATCTCGGGCTTCAACGAGACCGTGGGCGGCATCCGCTCGGCCCAAGAACGCTTCAGCGACACGCAAGAGCACTTCGTTTCGCTCATGATTTTCTGCGACTGCGAGAAACGCATGGTGTACGACAAGGTGCCCGTCGCCGAAGTCAAAGAGCTGACCTCAAAGGACTACCGTCCTTGTTGCTGCACACCGCTATACGATGCCATGGGCATCAGCATCAACGCCTTGTATAACGCCATCAAGGACAAGGACGACGCCACCGCCGTGGTGACCATCATCACCGATGGTTTGGAGAACGCCTCGAAGGAATACAGCGGCAAGGCTGTCAAGGCCCTCGTGGAACGCATGAAGGACGAGGAAGGCTGGAACTTCGCCTACATCGGCACCAACCAAGACGTGGAGGCCGTGTCGTATTCGCTCAGCATCGAAAACCACATGGCCTTTGCCGACGACGACGAGGGCATGAGAGAGGCTTGGAACAAGGAGCGCAAGGCGAGGACGATGATGTACAGCCGCTTGGAAGAAGACAGGGCGACCACTTCGGCTATGCCTTCCATTGCCCGCAAGCTGTTCCGCTCCAAGTCGAACCGTGAGAACCGCAACTACCGCGAAATGAACGAGTTCAGTCATCGCGTCACGCCAAACAGGATCAATAGTTTGGGAAGAAACGAAATCTTCGTCTTCGGCAGCAACCTGCAAGGGATGCACGCCGGAGGAGCAGCCCGCGCAGCCGTGGAGAGGTTCGGGGCCATCATGGGACAAGGCGTAGGCCTCCAAGGGCAAAGCTACGCCATCCCCACCATGCAGGGTGGCGTGAACACCATCAAGCCCTATGTGGACGAGTTCATCCGTTTCGCCGACTGCCATCCCGAGATGACTTTCTTGGTGACCCGCATCGGCTGTGGCATCGCCGGCTTCACCGACGCCGAGATTGCCCCGCTGTTTGCCGGAGCCGTCAACATGGAGAACATCCACCTGCCACAGGAGTTTTGGGAGGAGCTGGTTTGAGTTTGGAGTTGACAGTTGACAGTTGTTCAGTTGACAGTTGGCAGTTGGCAGTTGGCAGTTTGCAGTTTGCAGTTGACAGATAATGCGGAATGATGAATTTTAAATTTTAAATCTTTGAATTGTAAATCATTAAATCAACTAAATATGTTAGGAGCAATCATAGGAGATACCGTGGGTTCGGTATATGAATTCAACAACATCAAAACGACAGATTTCCAACTGTTTAGCCCAAGAAACAATTACACCGACGACAGCATTATGACGATGGCCGTGGCCGAGTGGCTCTTGAACGACCCGCAGCATGGCATGGACACCTTGGAAGCGAGCATGGTCGGTTTCGCCCAAAAATATCCCTGCCCGATGGGCGGCTATGGCGGAGGGTTTCACCGCTGGCTGTTCATGCCCAAAAGCCTTGGTTTTGGAGGTGAACGCCATCCCTACAACTCGTGGGGCAATGGCGCGGCCATGCGTTGCAGTGCCTGCGGCTGGATGTTCGACACCCTTGAAGAGACAGAGCGTGTGGCTGGACTTTCGGCAGCCATCACGCACAACCACCCAGAAGGTATCAAGGGGGCGCAATCGACGGCAGCGGCCATCTTCTTGGCCCGCAACGGCAAAAGCAAGGAAGAGATAAGAAATTACATCTCAACGAAATACGGCTACAATCTCAACCGCACTTGCAACGAAATCCGTCCCGTTTACGATTGGGATTCATCGTGCCAAGGCACAGTGCCCGAAGCGATGTTAGCCTTCTTCGACAGCACCGACTTCGAGTCGGCCATCCGATTGGCGGTCTCGCTCGGCGGCGACAGCGACACGCTCGCTTGCATCACGGGCGGCATTGCAGAGGCCTTCTATAAAGCCATCCCCGACGACATCGCCGTCAAGATTTGGGGACTTATCTCTGAAGATTTCAAGGAGATTCTTAGGAAAATAGAGGCACAAACGAGCTACCGTTTGCCAAACATTTTAGAATAAGGGAAACCAACGTAAAGATTATGAGTGGGTTGGGGCAAAAGGAGAGTTTGTCCCAACCTTTTTTTTCGACAAACCGCCAAATTGACTATCTTTGCAGCAAATTCGATACGATGAAAACGAAAATCCTCTTCGTATGCCACGGCAACATCTGCCGCAGCCCCATGGCAGAGTTCGTGATGAAGCGCTTAGTCGAAGAAGCGGGGCTTGCCGACCAGTTCGAGATTGCCTCTGCCGCCACCTCCACCGAGGAAATCGGCAACCCCGTGTATCCACCGGCACGGCGCAAGTTGGCCGAGCACGGCATCGGCTGCGAAGGCAAGACCGCCCGACAGATGACCCGCGACGACTACCATCATTACGACATGATTGTCGCCATGGACCGCAACAACCTGCGCAACCTAAGGCGGATGTTCGGCGACGACACCGACCACAAAATCAGCCTCTTGATGGACCACACCCACCGCCCCGGCGACGTGGCCGACCCGTGGTACACCGGCGACTTCGAAGCCACTTGGAACGACGTGTTGGAGGGGTGCAGGGGGCTGATTGACGACATCATGAAGCAAAGTGAACATTAAGGCATACATGAGCGAGGGCAGTTTCTCGGTTGGTACAAAAAGAAGACTTTTTATCGGAAAAGTGTATTTTTTAGGCTCGAAATTTATCGGAAAAGTGTAATTTTTGCACATGAGTTTTATAGGAAAAGTGTATTTTTGCAACGTGAAATTCATAGGAAAAGTGTAATTGACATGCTTAAAAGAAAGATACAAAGCTATTTGGAAAGCTACCTGAAATCCGACTCCAACAAAATGCTCATTGTTGCCGGAGCGCGACAGGTCGGGAAGTCATACATCATCCGTCGTGTGGGGCAACGGCTCTTCGCCAATTTCGTGGAAATCAACATGGCGGAAGACTGCTACGGGCCACGGATGTTCGCCAACGCCAAAACGGTGGAAGATTTCTACATCAACCTGAGCACCATTGCCGGCGACCGATTGAAGGAAAAGCGCAACACCTTGGTTTTCATCGACGAGATACAGGCCTACGACCACCTGCTCAGCATGGTGAAGTTCCTCAAGCAAGACGACCGCTTCACCTACATCGCCAGTGGCTCGCTGTTAGGGATAACCCTCAAGGAAACGCCCACCCTGCCCGTCGGGAGCATCACCATCAAGCACATGTATCCGCTTGATTTTGAAGAGTTTCTGTGGGCAAATGGCGTTGGCGAGGAAGCCATTGCCGCAATGGAAACCAAGATCAACGGCAGGGAACCCTTGCCTGAGGCTTTGCACAAAAGGATGATGGACTTGTTCAGGAAGTATCTGATTGTCGGTGGCCTGCCCGATGCGGTGAACAGCTTCGTCGAGCGGAAAAACATCGTCGAAGTGCGCGAAATCCAACGGGAGATACATCATCTTTATCGCGTCGATGCCGCCCGCTACGAACAAGAAAGCCAGAAGAAGCTGAAGATTCAACGCATTTTCGAGATGATACCATCCAACTTGGAGAACAAGAAGAAAAGGATGGTCGCCGCAAAAATAGAGGGCAAAAGACAAGCCCGGATGAACGATTATGCCGACGAGTTCGAATACCTCATCCATGCAGGCGTTGCGCTTCAGGTGCAAGCCATCAGCCAGCCCTCCTATCCCATCGTCGAGAACAGCGGAAAGAACCTGCTGAAGCTCTATCCCAACGACGTGGGCATTTTCACGGGCATACTCTACGAGGAACAGATACGAGCCATCATGAACGATGAGGGGAGCGTCAACCTCGGATCCGTTTACGAGGCGGTGGTGGCGCAAGAGTTGGCCGCCCACGGTTTCAGGCTGTGCTATTACGACAACAAGCAAAAGGGCGAGGTGGATTTCCTCATCGACGACATCGAACATCTCGCGGTGACTCCCATCGAAGTGAAATCGGGAAAGGACTACTACATCCACAGCGCTTTATCGAACATCCTCAACGTGAAGGAATACGGCATCCGACAGGCTTTCGTCCTCAGCAACGAGCAGCAAATCCGCACCGAAAAAGGCATCACCTACCTGCCCGTTTATGGCATCATGTTTTTCAAGCGGAACGCCACGGACAAACTGGTTCTGGAATGACGGAAACCTTTAAAATGTCGGGGTGCAAGTCCCGCTGGAACGAAAAATCACAGAGCAAATCCATCATCAAAAATCCCATTAAACATGAAAAAAACATTCTTCACTATCCTACTCCTGGCCTTAGGCCTCCAAACCTGGGCCTGCACCAACCTCATCGTCGGGAAGAAAGCCTCCGCCGACGGCAGCGTGATGTGTACCTACAACTGCGACGGCTTCGGCTTCGCCGGCTCGCTGTTCTACACGCCCTCGGGCCGACACGCCGAAGGCGAGCTGATTGCCGTCAACGGCTGGGGCCCCTCCCACGAAGGGCAATACGTGAAACAAGTGGAATACACCTACAACGTGGTGGGCCTGATGAACGAGCGTCAGGTGACCATCGTGGAAACCACCTTCGACGGTCGCTTGGAGTTGGTCAACCGCGAGGGCCTGCTCGACTACTTCACGCTGATGCGCTTGGCCCTGCAACGCTCTTCCACCGCGCGTGAGGCCATCCGTTGCATGGCCGAGTTGGTCGAGGAATACGGCTACAACAGCAGCGGCGAGAGCATCACCGTGTGCGACCCCAACGAGGCGTGGATCATGGAAATCGTCGGCAAGGGTCCGGGCAGGAAAGGCGCCGTGTGGGTGGCCCTGCGCATCCCCGACGACTGCATCTGCGCCCACGCCAACCTGAGCCGCATCCGCCAATTCCCTATGGAGAAGAAAGGCCGATACAACAGCATCAGCAACAAGAGCTTCAAGCACTTGAACCGTCCCGAGGTGGAATGCGTCTATGCCGCCGACGTGGTGAGCTTCGCCCGCGAAAAGGGCTTTTTCACCGGCAAGGACGCCGATTTCTCGTTCCGCGACGCCTACTGCCCCATCGACTTCGAGAACGTGCGCTACGCCGACGCCCGCGTGTGGAGCTTCTTCCGCCACCATACGAGCCACGAGGAGATGGACAAGTACCTCCCCTACCTTAACGGCGACTTCAGCGAATGCGACCACCTGCCCTTGTGGGTCAAGCCCGACGCGCTCCTCTCGTTGCGCGACCTGCAACGCGACATGCGCGACCACTTCGAGGGCACGGCCTTGGACATGACCGCCGACATGACCGCCGGCCCATGGGGGATGCCCATCCGTCCGCTACCGATGCACTTCAAGGGCAGCGACAGCCTCGACTACTTCCGCGAGCGTCCCATCGCCACACAGCAGTCGGGCTTCACCATGACCTGCCAGATGCGCTCGTGGCTGCCCGACGACGTGGGCGGCGTGACGTGGTTCAACTGCGACGACGCCAACATGGTGGCCTACGTGCCGCTCTATTGCTGCATCACGCAGGTGCCCGACCCGTTCCGTCCCGAGAACAACGCCCACAACGAGTTCAGCGACAAGTCGGCCTTCTGGATGAACAACTGGGTGGCCAACATGGTCTATCCGCGCTACTCGATGATGATCGGCGACCTGCGCAAGGCGCAAGACGAGTTGGAGGACTACTACTTCGCCGACCAAGACAGCGTGCTCGTCGCCATCGAGAAGATGATGCCCGCGCAACGGCAGAGCTACCTCAACCAAAAGAGCATCGCCTACGCCGAGCGCATGATGACGCGCTGGGACAAGTTGGCCAAGTTCCTCATCGTGCGCTACAACGACCAAGTGGTGAAACGCATAGACGAGCAGGGCAACTTCCAACCTTGGGGCCGCGACCCACGCGGCTACGACCAGCAGTTCATCGACGCCATCGGCAAGGCCACCGGCGACCGCTACCGCCTGAAAGAGGTGATCCAGCGGCGGGAGAGGTAGAAAAGTTGGTTGGCATTCTGAAAGTGTGATTAGGAAAAGGAAAAACGAACTTGCGAAGAATGCTGTGGCCCATCGCGACTACAACAGCACGGGGAGTGTACAGGTTTCAGTTTTTCGCAACCGTATTGTGGTACGTAATCCCGGGACATTGCCTGTTGAACTCACCAAGGCCGACTTGATGAAAGAACACGGTTCTTATCCACATAATCCGTACTTGGCGGAAGTCATGTACCAGATGGGCTATATCGAGAAATATGGTACTGGTATCACAGAAAATATCCGCAGGATGCAAGAGGCTCATCTCCTTGCTCCCGAGATAGACTTGAGTGCCGAGTTCGTCACCACAATCTGGCGCGATAATGATGCAACTAATGTTGCAACTGACAATCCAAATGTTGCAACTAATGATGCAACTAATGTTGCAACTAATGATGCAACTAATGATGCAACACCTAAAGATTATCTTTCCGTTAACAAGCGTATTATCGACAGGAAGGTAGCAAAGAAAGTTCAAGAAAGAATGACAGAAAAGCAAATCAAGGAATGCATTATCGAGGCTTGTATCGTAGATCACACGATTGAAGAATTGGCTCAATTACTGAAAAAATCCGTCAGTCACATACGCAACCGTTTTATCACAGAAATGGTTGCAGACGGAATTCTTCTTCGAACCAAGCCAGAGCACACTCCAGGGCAGACCTATATGACAAACCCCAAACTTGACAAATAGATAATTGGTGTTTCAAGAGCTTGGCAAATAATGTGAATCAAGGTGACATCGTTTATATCCATCTTTCAGGACATGGGCAAGCCTGTCGAAGATGAAGATGATGCCCGCGCAACGGCAGAGCTACCTCAACCAAAAGAGCATCGCCTACGCCGAGCGCATGATGACGCGCTGGGACAAGTTGGCCAAGTTCCTCATCGTGCGCTACAACGACCAAGTGGTGAAACGCATAGACGAGCAGGGCAACTTCCAACCTTGGGGCCGCGACCCACGCGGCTACGACCAGCAGTTCATCGACGCCATCGGCAAGGCCACCGGTGACCGCTATCGCCTGAAAGAAGTGATCCAGCGGCGGGAAAGGTAGAAAGATTGCATTGAAGCCCCAAATCATTGATACTGTGACAGGGCTTTCTTCAACGTTTCCTTGTGTTCCTCGACCAAGGATTGGGGGAAAAGTAAGAAAACTTGCAGGTTGCAAGGTTGCAACCCAAAAATGTTTCGAAAAACCGTCTTATTTTTGCAACCTCATTCAAACATGTACAACTAACCCATTAAATAACAAAACCAACAACACCTATACTGATGCAAAAACTCCTTTTATTTCTCGTTTTTATGTTGCTGTCAATAAACACTATTACAGCACAAACACCTGTCAATCAACGAAACAACCAGTACAAAAACGCAACACACATCTCTAATGTTAGCAAATCAGGACTACACAGTTCATATTCACCCGCCCCAAATACCAGCCATGCCGTTCCGCAGGGAAAAGTCAAACATTACACAAACAGTTATGGGCAAAAAGTTCAATCTCCTACTCATTATTCTTCAACTCCCGCAGGAGCTACTGCGGTGTGTCGGGATGGAACATATAGTTTTAGCAAAAACAAAAGAGGAACGTGTTCCCATCATGGCGGCGTCGCTTTTTGGCTAAAATAATTCAAAGCTCTTTCCTCGTCACATTTCAGATTTTTGTATTATTGCAGTCCCAAACAGATAAGAAACTATGAATTTTCATAAACTATTCTTAATCATACTTTTGTTAATAGGTGGATTTGTAAATGCCCAAAACAAGCTCGCGCTTGTGATTGGCATTGGCGACTATCCCGAAGAAAGCGGCTGGTGCCAGATTCATGGCGACAACGACATCGCCATTGTAACAGAGATGCTTGAAGATAATGGCTTTGAACAAGTCCAAATCCTTAGCAACAAAGCCGCTACGAAGCAAGGTATCATGGATGCATTGGACGATCTTGCAAAGAAAGCTACTCGTGGCGATGTAGTTTACATTCACTTCTCAGGACATGGCCAACAAATTACCGACCTTGATGGTGACGAGCCAGATGGTTATGACGAGGCTTGGATTCCATACGATGCCTGTAAGGATTATTCCATGAAATACAAAGGACAGAATCACATCCTTGACGACGAGCTGTTTGACTTCCTTAACCAATTGAGAGCGAAGTTGGGTGACAAAGGAAAGATCATCGTCGTTTCCGATGCCTGCCATAGCGGTTCCGGCTCTCGTGGCGATGAAGATGTTGATGTGGTGAGAGGCGTTCAAGAGAAGTTTGAGATGCCCTCCGAGAGAAGCTTTGGCGGTGCGAAAAGAGAAACCACGGCATGGCTGTTTGTCTCGGCCTGCAAAGCCTACCAAAACAACTTCGAGTATCGCGATGCCCAAGGCAATTATCACGGCATGTTGTCGTACCTTTTGTGGGAAAGCAGGGCAGCCATGCGTGATGCCACATGGCAGGAAGTGATGGCCACCATAGACAACCGTTTGCTATATATAGCCAAGTACCCTCAGCAAAGCCAACGAGAGGGGGCTCCCAATTCAAGTGACGAAAAACTATTCTGATCATGATGACCGACCAGCAAATCATAGAAGGTTTCAGGAACAACGACCAAAAAATCATCAATGAGTTCTATGCCGCCAACAAAGGCGCGTTCCTTAACCATTTCAGAAACACCTACGGCAAAGCCGACGATTATCTGTTGGATTTGTACCAAGATGCCATTACTGCCTTATGGGAAAACATCCAAAAGGGGAAATTGCGCACTATGACCAGCACTTTGTCCACCTACTTTTTTGGCATTGGCAAATATAAGATGATGGCCAACGACCGCAGATTCAAGGAAATGACCACGGATACAGACCTACAGAACCTAAACCTGATAGACGGCGATGCCGAGGAATTGGAGGAGAAAGAAGAATGCGAACAGAAAATTGACGAGATAGTAGGCAAGATGACCTATCCCTGCTCCGACATTTTGCGGATGCATTACTGGGAAAAGCT
>CALFIT010000158.1 GCA_937877465.1 uncultured Bacteroidales bacterium
AAGCAGGTTCAGCGTCGGCTCGTCATGGTAGTACACGGCGAAGCCATCCGACTGCGAGGCCTCGATGCTCTGCGTTATCTTCTCGACGATGGTCATGGCCTGCCTCCTTTCCCGTTGAGGCGCGAAGCAATGTTGCGCTCGACGACCGCTTGGTTGAAAGCATCCTTCTTGGCCAGTAGCAGGTCGGCGACCTTCAGCCGCTCCACCTCCTCGAAGCCGTGAAGCCCGAAGTAGGACCGGCAGAATACAAGGACCGACTCGTCGAAGCGGCAAGGGATGGTCCCTGACGAATGCCTCACCTGCTCTGGCGTCGGTTGTAGCGTGAGTTGGCTGAGGCTCCGGATGAAGGTGTCCACGAAGTCGGCGAATGCCCGGACTCGGTATGTAGCGAACACCGTGCCGTCGGCGCCGAGCGGACGGATGTCGCCGCCCATCACGGCGAAGAAGTCGCCGAGTGTCATGGCGTAGAAACCGTCGTCGCCGTACATGTCACGCACGGCTGCCGCCTTGAGCCTGTCGGCCTCGCCGTCGCAAAGCACGGCCTCGTAGTGTGCGAAGTCTCGCATCTTCATGTGTCGGTCAACTTTCAGCATCTTCAAGCAGTTGTTTCGGGAAATTGTTTGCCATCATCCAGTCCCAGTCGTCGTCGATGGTGTCGTTGGTCACGATGCGCCCGTTGAACAGCACGCCGTCGCGAGCAGCCGCGCCGCGCAATCGGTGTGCCTTGGGCTTCGCCGTCGGGTCTGCCTGCCGCTGCGCATAGGCGACCTCAATCGCCATGTCACGCCAGCAGTTGACACACCCTTTGTTCGTCGGTGGCATGACACCGACCTTCGCGCCCTCGGCGACGATGAAGTCTATCTCGGCTTGCGAGTACTTCCCTTTCTTGTTTATGAGTTCTTTGATTTCCATTGTGCGTACAGTGTTAACGCGAGCAGCGTCACGAGTGCAGCCATCGCGCCCCACACGAATGACACGAAGCCGATTCGTACTTTGCGCGGTGCCTGTTGCGCTCCCGTGCAGCTCTCGCCGGTTTTCTCATCTCGGATGTCGTCACGCCTTGACTCGGCCACGAAACGCGCCGTATCTCCGCTCTCGACGGCCTCCGCAGTGCGTGTCACCGTGCGTGTCACATCCTTGGCAACCACCGTCAGGCGACCCGTGGTGTCGGGACGCATGACAAGGACGGTGGTCTCGCTCTCCGTTGCCAGCTCACGGATGGCGACGGAACGCAACACCGCTACGCTGTCATTACGCGCCGACGAGCGTGCCTCGACGACGGCATGACGGCTACGGCATCCCGTGGTCAACAGGGCCAGCAGCAAAAGGAGCGATATGTGGCGACGTGTCTTCATCTTCAACCAAAAAGGGGGGGATTCAATCACCCCCCCCCGCCAAAAAAAGAATAAAATACCAATGATTCAGTATGAAGCAGCCATCAAGGTCTCAAAGGCGGCCTTGGTGGTAGCGTAGTCGGTGTCGAAGAAGCTGTATTCAAAGACAGCCTCGTTGCAGCTCATCGTGGCGACCACGCAGCCGCCATTCTCGTACTCGTTGCGGACGATGCCGTCCTCGTTGGCGACCAAGCCTTGCTCGAAGCCTATAACCTCGTAGGAGCCGTTGCCGGAACGGTCCTTCTTTTCAAGGATGGCCATGTATCCGAGCGGCGACTGGTAGAGCGGCTCGACGATGTTCTTGGATACGTCGGATCCGCGAAGCGGCACCTGGATGACGACCGTCTTGCGATGCTTGATCATCCCGTCGTCGGCGTTGCTCTGCGAGGCCGACCCATTGAAAGGCGACGTGCTGAACACGTTGTCGATGACGACGGACTTCTTGCCGGTTGCCAGAGCCACAGCCGAGATGGTTCGTGGGTTCGCACCCGATTGCGTCACGGTTGGGGCGTCAGCAAGGGCGATCAGTACGCCGCGCCCCGTGTACCCGCCCGTCAGGGGGGTGTTGCAGTTCTTAGCGATGTTGGCAGCGACTTGCGCTGCGCAGCTTGTGTATGTGGTTGCCATTTCTCTCTCTTTATAGTGAAACAAAAACATTTCGGAAATAGACGCGGGCGACGTCGTCGGCCAACGCCGACGGGAGGCCGTCGACGGTCTGCACCTTGCGGAGCAGGCGGTCGGCCTGTTCAAGGTCGGCCTGCGTCGGATCGGCGTTCTCGCTCTGGCTCGGCGTGAGCTTTGTCTTGCCTCCAGAGCGAGTGGCGACGGCGTGGCGGCGACTGAGGATGATGAAGGCAAGCTGCATGACTGCGGCCTTCTGGTCTGCGTCTGTTGCGTCATACGTCCCGCACAGCGGCACGATGTAAGCAGCGACGGCATCGGCCTCAGCCCTGTCAATCTCGGCCTGCGTCACTTGCAGCGACACGCGGTATCCTGCCGATTGGTATTCTTGCGCAGTCATCGTCCTCGTCCTCCCTTGCCTCTTTACGATGCGTAGCTCAAGAATGCCACGCTCTTCAGATCGTGAACGGCAGCTCCCAGGTTACGCTCCTTCTGGTAGTTCATCACGTTGTGTTCCCATGTGGGATAGGCCACCGACATGGCGTTCTTCTCCTTCACCCAGTAGCCGTCCGGCAGGAACACGATGGGGTTCACGGCGAGGCTCGTCACATAGATCTCGTCGACGCCAATCATGCCCTTCAGGTCGTCGATGCGGTGATAGGTGGTGTCGCCACCGCTGGCGTAGACGAACTCCGAAATCTTGGTCAAGGCGGTCTGGCTGATAAGCAACCATTTGGCCTTGCCGTTGGGATTCGGGATGGCGTCAGAGAGGGCACGGATGTCGGCGACGGTGATGTTCGACACGCTGGTTGCCGTGGTGGGCACCGCGGTGCGGAAGGCGTCGGTGGTGCCTGCGCCAATCAATGCCTCAACACTCTGGATGTCGGTGGTGCCTCCACTGTACGACAACGCGCCGGTCATCACGGCGATGATGGTGTTGATGATTTGGTTGTCCAGCTCCTCGTTGATCCACTGCAAGAAGGTGGTCTCGCCGTTGACTTCGCGCATGTCGTCGAGGTCTTCAAGGGCGACCTGTTGACGCTTGTAGATGTACTGCGTCGTGATGGACTTGTTCAAGACGGTGATGGCCTGAACAGTCTTCTCGCTCTCTGACGACTTGTTCCATCCGTGGGCGACGACGCCGGCAGCGGTCATTTCGGCAGAAGTGTAGAAGAACTTTGCGAACGGGCTCTTGCGCAAGGCGTTGAAGAGCTTGTTGTTCTCGCCCCAGTTGGTGGCGATGGCGTAGTCAACGGCAGCCTCGAAGCTCAAGCCGCTGATGCCGTTCTTGACGAGCACGGCGTTGACTGCCTGCTCGATGTCGTCGCGTCCGCGAGCCCTCAAGATGGCTGCGCTCACCTGGTTCTTGATGGCAGGGGTGAGGCGGTCGCTCACGGGCATCCTGTTTTTCAGCTCCTGCATCTTGGCGGCGATGGCGTTGGCCACGGCAGCCGGCACCTCACTGCTCTCGTCCTTGTTGTAGGCTTCGATGAGTTCGGTGACCTTTTCGGCAAGCTCGGCCTCGTCGACCTCGACTTCCGCGTTTTCCAATTCGTCGAGCATCTCAAGCAAGGAACGACGCAGCTCGGCAGCGTCCTCGGTCAGCTCGTTCTTGATTTGCTTCTTCGCGTTGCGGATCTTGGCCTGCAACGTCGTGAAGTCTTTTACTGTAATGATTTTTTTGTTCATCTCTTATTGTTTTTTGATTTGATGATAGATTTCTTCTTCGCACCCGCAGCCTCATCGATGCGGTTGCGGTATTCGAGGCGGTTCTGCACGGCCTCGCCGACGGACTCGAAGCCCACGGCATTGGCCGGAGATGTGACGAGCGACACGGACACGATGTTCATCTTCTTGATGAGGATGTAGTCGAAGTCGCCGTCGGGGGTGTAATTGTATTCGTATTCAGAGGCATAGCCCAACTTTGAGAAGCCTTGCAAGATGCCTTCGGCGAGGAGGTTCTTGACTTGCTCGTAGCGGGCGACGCTCTTCGGGATGTAGGCGACGAAGTAGAAGCCGACGCTGTTCGTCTCAAGGTAGATGACGCGCCCCACTTGGTCGTCGATGCCGTAGCCGTGCTGTAGGTCGACGACCATGTTGAGGCCGTTGTCGATGAAGTACGACTTGATGAAGTCGTCGAGGCAGCCTGGCTCGTATCTCTCGCCATTCTCGTTGGTGCGAGCGAACTTGGTCTCATAGCCGCGAATGACGAGGCCGTTGAGCTTCGCCGTGTCGGTATCCTTCTTCGTTACCTTTGACAGCTCCATGTCGGCGACCTCTTCCCAGTTGCCGATGAGCGTGGTATCTGTTATCTTGATTTTCTTCATGTGTGTCATCCTTCTTCACTGATGTTGCCCGTGACGCTATCGGCGGGCTTGTTATAAATCGAGTAGGTCACAGCCATGCCAAGTTCATGCGCAAGGTTGACGAACGTCTTGTTGATCATCCGCTCATAGGTCTTGTATTTGAGCCGGTCGCCTTCATGCACCTCGCCGCCATTGGAGAGGCTCTTGCCCGCGGTGGCGTCGATGACCGACACCTGCGAGGCGGGGACGCGGATGCGGTCGGCAATAAGCTCGACGTTCAACCTTACCCGCTCGGTCAACTTGTTGTCGATGTTCGTCAGGCTGATGGTCTGGAAGTTCATGCCACGCGGCAGCAGCATTATCTGCCGTTGCCGGTTGAGCAGGCCGTATTCCTTGGCGATCTCTTTTTCCATGTCAGCTTTGTCTTTCGGGTTGAGCACGGCAGGTGTCGGCGCAGCACCAGCCGTCTGGGGTGAAGCGACGACAAACGCGCCCAGCTTCTTCACGCTGGTGTTGGATGCGTTAAGCGTGTTGTCGAGGAACTCGATGGCCGGACGGCAGAGGTCGTAGTCGCTACGGCCATCCATCCGGTAGGACTGCGACTTGACGACGAATGCCTGCAATGTGGCGTCGACGGGTCGGATGTAGGTGTCGTTGTCGCTCTGGAACTCGTTCCATTCGTCACGGTCGAGCAGGCGGATGCTGGTGGCGAAACGGTTGCCTTCGGCACCGCCCCAGCGCACGCCGACGACGGCGAAGCCAAATCTGTAGACGCGCCACAAAGCAATCTCACCCTCGACGTTGAAGAAGCGCACAAACTCGGCGTACGTCATGCGGTCGCCACTGGCAAGCGTGAATGTCACGTCGTTGTTGAGGTCGGTGAGCATCTCCACCATGTTGCGGAATACCAGCTCGCCGAAAGGCAGGCAGGTGATGCCCTCCCATCCGGCAGCCGCATACGCGGGTCGCAGATACGAGGGCTTCGCCCTAAACAGACTCCTCAGGCCATGAAAAATCGCCATTTGTAAAATAATCTTTATATTGTCGCCGGCAAAAATACGACGATGCGCCCGAGTGCCGCAAGACTCGGGAGCATTTTAGCGTCCCTTATTTTTTTTTGGATTGCCTACCTGCCGGCAATGTAGTACTGCATGTTGAAAGACGAGTTCAACGCATCCACGTTGTCGTCATGCTCGCATTTCTGATCAAAGGTGTAGACCTGCTCCATGAAGGCTCTGTTGGCAGGCGTGTCGAGGATGAAGACCTTGCCCGTCAGGTTCTGGTAGTTGTCGACGATGCGCTGGTACTTGTTGCCACGGCTGTACCACCCTTCGACGGGCAGGCCGCTGTTTGCGGCGAAGTCGTGGAAATCGATGCCGACGATGCCGTTGGTTTCGATGTAGTACTTGTCGACGTCCCACGCCTTGCCGACGTCCAACATCCACCTAACGACTCCTTCACGCCCACCGGTGTTGCGGCTATCGGTGTCGATGACCCAGACGCAGCCGTCGTCGTCGGTGGCTGAAAGGACCGAGGCGAAGTAGTCAGCCCCGCGCAATGCCGACGGATCGGCGAAGACGGCGAAGTTGCGCAAGGCGAGGTCGCCGTTGTCACGGCGCGGCAGCTCCGGCGCGAAGCGCATGTTGGCCCGGGTGAAGATAGCACCGTCGATGTCGGCATACTCGCCCAAATAGTACATCGCATAAAGCGCAAGGTCGGCACTGGTTGCGTCGGGGCTTTCGGCACGCGCCTTGAGGCTGGCGAACCACTCCAGCTGCACGGGTGTGAGATTATCCTTGTTGTCTTCCCAAGTGGAGTGGATGAGCGCAAAGCCCATCTCCTCGGACCAGCAACGGCTGTTAGGGTTGCGGTCGACGAACACGCCTTTGCGGACGGATGCCGAAAGGTCGATGTACTGCTGTTTCGTGAAGTTGTTGGCCTCATTGACGAAGAGCCAGTCGCATTTGATGCCCTTGGCGCGTTCGGGGTCGGAATACGACTTGAAGAACATGAGTCCTCCACCAGAGAAGCGGATTGTCTTTGGCGACTTGCCAATCTTGACATGCGGCTTCAGCGACGGCGAGCCTTCGATGATCTCGATGGTGTCGGCATACGCGCCCATCTCGCCTTGGTTGTCGGTCATGGTTGCGACGCTCACCACGTTGCCGCGTACGGCACGCCCGATGAGCCGTTGCAGGATGAACCACGTCTTCCCGCTGCGACGGCCTCCCATGAAGTCGAAACGACGGACGCCCTGCTTGAAGAGCGGCTTGAACTTCGCCATGAGCGGCTTCGACACGGACCGGATGAGCTCGACGTCATTCATCGTCCATGCCGTCGTCGATGAGTTGTACGGGTATCGTCGCCGTCTCCACCTGCACGCTCTCGGAGATGCCGTTGAGCCGTGCGACGAGGTTTGGGTTGTAAGCACCCACCAGTGCGCCGGTGACCTGTTGGTCGCGCACGCGCGCCTCAAGCGCACGGATGACTGGGGAAAAGCCGTCGTCGGCGTGGTCGGCCCTGTAGTGCCTCCAGTCATGGATGTCGAGCCACAATGCGAGGCCGTCGAGCGTGTAAGGGCGACGGATGTACATCGTGCCTTCGTCGGACTTGACTCCGCTGCCGTTCTTGGCGGTCTGGTTGGCTGCTGCCGACTTGCGCTGCCACACCTCGACGGGGTGGGTGTCGCAATACTGGAAATAGCCCTCCGCCTTGTCGCGGAGCTCTTCCGGAGTCTTGTACTTTGGCGGCCTGCCGCCTTTGTTCTTAGTCGTTTCCATTGCTTTGTATCCTTTCTGCTTTCTTGCCCGTCAGCTTCTCCCAGCGGGCAATGATGACGTCGCAATAATTCGGGTCAATCTCCATCATATAGCACTTGCGCCCTAACTGCTCGCAAGCTATCAAGGTGGTTCCTGTGCCGCCGAAGCAGTCGAGTACTGACTTTGCGTTGCCGTTGATTTTGAGTATTTCGCCAGGCAATGCGACAGGGAAAACGGCTTTATGTATGTCGGCATATTCGTTTTGCCCGACACATACGCGAACGATTGCTGACACGTTGCCACGGAAATTGCCGTACTTTAGCACACGGGTTGCATCCTTTTCGCCAAACACGTAAATGAATTCAAACGTATTATTGACGATATTCGGGCACATCTGAGGTGCGGCACGGTTTTTATCCCATATCAGAATATCGCAAAGGTTGTCAGCATGACGGGCACACCATTGAGCCAATTCACGTTTATTATCACGTAGCATCTGAATGTTGATGAACTGTTGGTCGCTGTTTTCATTCATGCGCTGCCATGATTCTTCTATCAATGTCGGCCATGTTCCCATGTTATCGTCATATTCGATGTAGAAATTATCGTCGGCATTACTGGATTGTCCTGCTACCTTGTGTTCACGCAGCCTGCCATCGTTCACTCCGTATGGCGGTGACGTGAAGGCGATGTCAGCCTTTTCCCCGTTCATCAGTTTGGAAAAATCCTCTCTACTTGTCGAGTCGCCGCACATCAGCCGGTGGTCGCCCAGCAGGATGATGTCGCCCGCCTTGGTCACGGGGTCGTAGTGCTCCTTGTCGGGGTCGAAGTCGTCCTCCGTCACCTTGTCGGCCACATCTGGTATAGCCATTCCCCACGCCTTGGCGAGGTCGTCGCCGAGGGTCTCCCTGACTTTATCCAAGTCGAGGTCGATGCCCTTGAGGGCGGTCATGTTGTCGGCCAATGCCAGCTCGCGCCCTTTGGGGCTGTCGAGGGTGAGGTCGGTGCGCTGCACCACCACCAGTTTCTTGCCATCGGAGGGGACGACGATGACATCCTCCATGCCGATGGCGGCTGCGGTCTCGGCGGTCGAGTTGCCAGCGATGATGTTGCCGTCCTTGTCGACGAGGATGGAACGTCCGGCCCCGAACTTGCGCAGCGAGTCATCGAGCAGCTTCTGCCCGAACTCGGTGTGCCTGTTGAAATTCTCGCCGTCGGGAGTGAGGTCGGCGAGAGTCTTGATTTCCTTTTCCATATCGTTTTTTTTTGCAAAATTAGTCATTTTTTTTCCAGATAGTTGTCGATGATGTTGATGAAGAGCTCGATCGAGCGGATGATGACGTAGCGGTATCCGTGCCGCTCGGCTTCTTGCGCCCATGCCTTCTGCTCGGGCGACTGCCTGCCCGTCGGTGTCTTCATCTCGATGCAGAGGCCGTGGTAGTCGGCATTGGGGACCAGCAGGATGAGGTCGGCGACACCGGCGACGACGCCCTCGGCCTTGAGCCTGCCAGCCGTGGCCTTGCTCCTCGCTCCACCGTTTGGCACGGCGAAGAGCAGGGAGGCGAGGTCACGGTGCTGGTATCTGAACCACTGGACGCAAGCGGCTTGCAGGTTATGCTCGTCTTGGTTCATCTTCTTGAGAATTGGTAAGGTTCGCGGTTGCGTTTCTCGATCTCGGCAAGGATCTTGTCGAGTTCTGTCATGCGTCGGATGCGTATCCTTTTGCAAGGGCGGTCGTTTTTCAGACAAAACATTATATACTGGTACGAGACCGACAGTGCGGATGCGGCATAACGCGCGGATGGAAATACCCTGCCGTCGTCGGCGCAGATGGACACGGTGTATCTTTTGCCTATCCTTTGCAAGTCGTTTTTCTTGATTCTTTTACGGATACTCGATTCGGCCACTCTTGGCAGGCCTTGCCGTCGAGCAGGCACCAGTTGGCCTTCTTGTTGCGTTTGATTCCGTCCTCGCCGTATGTTCCCCATTGCTTGAAAAAGAATGGGACGCCTTGCTCGGCGCATTGGCGTTGGATGTTTAGCACCCATTCTTTATTCATTTTTCGGGCTTGTGGGCCGCTTTCGCCGCCCACGATGACCCAATCAATGCCCTCAAGGTCTAACGCTCCCAAGTCGCCCAAAAGAGGCTCGCACGAAAGAAAAGTCACAGGTGCTCCACAGGTTTCCTTTATTTCCTTCAAAAAGTACATCCGTTCCTTGACTTTGTAATGTTCGACTGTCACACCGAGCCAAACATTGTCAGGTACATAGCCTCTCAAAGTGAAGTATTGGTGCATTAAGTTTGCACGCTTGGTAAGCAGCTGGTAGGTATGCTGCGGTGTTGCTTCGATTACATCCATCACCCTATCCACAAACTCAAACGGAACATCCTTGTGGAAAAGGTCGGCCATCGAGCAAACGAAAAACATCGAAGGCTCCTTGACCTTCTTTGGCTCGTTGAGTGCTTCGGGGTGAAGTGTCAGCTTGAAGCCGTTGGCATAGCGTTTCTGCCCCATGCCTTGCAATCGTCTTGCCATAACCTCGGCGTAGCAGTGAGCGCAGCCAGCGGAAATCTTGGTACATCCCGTTACGGGATTCCAAGTCCGTTCAGTCCATGCGATTTTTGTCTTGTTCATTTTCCTTTGTCTTTAAAAGCCCGCTGTACCTTGGCGGAGCCTCGGCTCGGAAGGCCTTGGCGGGCTGGGTTGTGTTTTAGAACGGCAGGTCGTCTTGCGTTTCGGCTTTGGCGGGCTGGTACGCCACGCCTTGCGGCTGCTGTTGGATGCCAGGCGTTGCGGCTGGCACCTCTGCGGCGATGCCCCAGCACTTGCATTCCGTGAACCATCGTTCAGCGTTTGTTTTCTGGTCGGTCCAGCTTCGGCTTTCCACGTCGAATCTGACGCGGTAAAGTTTGCCTGGCTGACATTGGTAGACCGTTTCGCACATGTTGTTGAAGGCGGTGACGGCGATTGTCTTTGGATAGTGTTCGATAGTTTCGAAGATAGCCGTGACCTTGCGCCACGGGTTGCCGGTCGATTGGCTCACACCCTCTTGGGTGTCGGAGTGACCTTTGTAGTAGGCTAACATTTCCATAATTTACAGATTTTTAATTGATTAAATTTTCAAACAGTTCTTGTCCATATTTGTCGAGGTATTCCTTCCAGTCGAAAGGCGTGTTGGTCGGCAGGGGCGTCAATATATCTGACGGCCTTTTGCCGAGAGTGTTGCACCCGCGAAGCCAGTCAAGGACGGCGAGGCGCACGGCTTGCGCCCAGACGTAGCAGTTCACCTTGGCTTCCTCATTTGACAGGCGGTGGTGGTGATTGGCGCGGCGGTCGGTGTTGACGATCGGCAGCGCGTCGATGAAGAAGTGGCTGGCTGCCTTTGCGTCGAGCTGGCCTCGCATTACAAGATAGCCGTATTCACGCTTTGCATCGAAGGCCGGCAGCGCGATGCAGCCTTTCAGCGGCTTGTCGGGGTCGGCTACAGCATGGCCGTCGTTGTCCTTGAGGATGTCGGCGCAGGTGTCGAGAAAGGAGATGGTGTTGGCCTCGGTATCGGTTTTTGCCGGCACATCCTCGTAGTTGTGTACATTTGTCTTCGGCTGCCACCATATCTTCTTGACGGCATCGAAGAAGAAGGCTACGGAGATAGGCTTGTCGTTGTCGAACAGCGTCGCCGTGGTTATGGCGTCGTCGACGGTGCCGATGGGACAATCCTTGAAGTGCTTGAGCAGGTCCCCCTTGAGGCACTCCACCATCTCGTTGATGTTGGCCGGCAGTTGCCGCGAGCGTCGGAAGTACGCCTGCCTGACGTAGGAGGCGAGTGCAATCGTCAGCTCGAAGGCCGGCACCTGCTTGATTGGTGTCTTTTTATCGATCATTGCGTTTCATTTTGTTCCCACGGCAGTCGCCCGCCGTGAGTGTCAAGGTATTCTTTTTGTTCGGTTTCGTTGAGAGCAGCCCAACCGATGCGCATTGTCTGGTCGTCGAAGGGGTCGAAAGGGTTGGAAGGCAGTGAAGCCGCCTGCGTGCTGCTCATCGGCACGCGTCCCGCGTCCATCCGTTGCCGGTACTTGAGCCAGTAGAGCAGCGTGGCGTAGTGGTCGTCGCTGACGTGGCTGCCGTCGGCGAGCTTGCAGGCGAGGTCGTCGATGGCGGAGTCAGCAGCCTGCTGGCCGTAGCTTTCGACGAGGTGCCGGTATTGCGCAGCCGCCATCTTGACGTTGCGCAGCACCCCGTATTTTTCGAGAGTATCACCATCCCCCTCACACGCGGGCGCGTGCGCGTTAAGCGTAGCGCACCCCTTTTTAGGGGTGTAGGATTGAGATTGGGATTGGGATTGCGATTGGGATTGGGATTGGGATTGGGATTGGGGTGCATTTGCTGACATTTGCTGGCAATTGTTGGCATTTGCTGGCATTTGCCCGTTTTGTTCGATTTGTTTAGCCCTGCTCTTTTTGCCCGCTTCTGCCCGTTTTTGGCAGATTTGCTCGTACTTGCCCTTGTCGCGGTCGATGGCTACGGCGATGAAGCGGAAGGCCATCTTCACCTCCTTGTCACCGTTGACGTCGGGCGTGTCGCCGTCGTTGTAGGCCTGCAAAGCCCGCATCAACAGCCCGAGTTGCTCAAGGCTGAGGTCGGCTGTCAGTTCCGCCCACTCGCCCCGCCAGATGAAGTTGCGCTTGTCAGTCATGCCTTGCCTCCTTCCTCAACCAACAGCTTCGCAGCGGCACGCGCCTTTGACGCACGCTTCCTCGCTGACAGTAGCTCTTTCTGGTAGCCATCCAAGAAGTCCGGCAACAACGAGCAGTCGACGACTTCGGTTGTGGCCTTTGTTAAGCCTTGCGCGATGATGTCACGGAATACGACCTCCTCGCCGTTGGCCCATCGGTAGCAGTATCCGGTGCATCTGGATTCCTTGAACAGATGGCACTGCGAGGCGCATGGCATCGACTTGTCCCAGCTGACCGCCATGTAGATGCGGTCACGGTATGCCACCAAGTCGCCTGGTTCAATGTTCTTCTTTTTTACAACTATCATTTTTTCGTTTGGTTTTCGCGATTAGTTTTCTTGCAAGCCGGCGAGCCTCGTCGTCGCGCCAGTCGCCTGTCGGGTTGGCGAGCCTCTCCAACAGGCGCAGCGCGGCGCGTGTGTCCCTGTCGGCCATCGTCACTTGATTTGCAGGTTGTAGTTATCCACGAGGCGAGCCCCTGGCACCTCCTCACCGGCGACGATGGCCTTCTTGACCGCCGTCTTGTCGACCACGGTCTCCACCTTGGTCACCTTGAAGCGTGCGGGGATGTCGTCGGCGTTGTCGACCTCTGTGGCTTGCGTGTGGCGCAAAAACAGGCGCAGCGTCGGCGTTTCCACCTTCGGATGGTCAAGTGCCCGCATCGCGCCCGAAAGCGTGTCAGAAAGCCTTTTTTTGGCGTTCTCGTAGAATCTTTGCAAGCCCGCGAGGCGTTCCTTCTCCGCCTTGGCTGCCATGGCCATGGCTTCGAGGTTGCGGATGGCGAGGCCGTAGTCCACGGCCTTCTCGGTGAACATCTCCTCGGTGATGGTAAGGGCCTGCTCCAGCTCGGGGGTCAGCTCCCCGCCGTTCTCTTCCAGATGGTCGAGGACGGCGAGGAGGTCGCCGCTGATGGTGTAGAGGGTGGGAATCCCGCTCATGGCTGGTCTCCTTCCTCCTTTTTTGCTTCGGCCAGCAACGCGGCCTTCTGAAGCTGGTAAGTGGCCACGATGCGGCCTTCTTGGTACGCCAGTTCCTGCAACCGGTCGTCGCGCTTTTTCTGCAACTTCAGGATTTCTGCTTGCAATCCTTGTCTTAGGATCGAGACCTCGCGCTCGTAACTCGCACGAACCTCTTGCCTCTCGCGTTTCAGGCGGAACTCCTCGCCTTTGATGTTGATCATTTTGTCCATTGTAGTTTTTTTTAGGTGTTGATGATTGTGTTAGTATGGGATGCCTGCCGCCTCGCATTCGAGCTGGTACAGGCTCTTTTCTCTTTCGTAGAGGAAGTCTTCGGCTCCTTCGCCGTAGATCTCTTCGTATTCGGCCATCGACAGTCGGTGGTATCTCTCTTCGTTCCTCATGGCCTGCCTCCTCTCTTTATCTCGGCATAACGCCCGTTTGCGTAGGCCGAGAGTTGCTGGTCAGTCTTGATGAAGCTCCCCCACGCCTGTTGCAGCGTGCGGAAGTCCTCCAATGTGTCGCAGTGGTCGATGTAGTCCCGTAGCTGCTCGTCCGTCGGGCGGCTCTCGTCGGGAGCGTAGCCGTCGGGGTCGTCCTTGGCCATCTCCTCCGTCGGGATGCAGAAAATCTGCAAGCATGCGTATTTGAAAGCCACGGCCATCGCCTTGTTGCTCGACTTGTCCGCGCTGTCCATGCCCTCGCCGATGACGGTGGCGCACACCTCCGAGCCGTCCATCGCCGTGAAGTGGTATTTCACCGTGTGGACGGTGTAGATGAGGTTGCCGCCGCTCTTGGTCTGCCGCTCCTCACGGTGGCTCTCGATGATTTCCGGCACGATGATGACGCCGTGCTCGGCAAGCAGCGGGTGTAGCGAGTTCATCACCTGGTCGATGCCTCTGAACATGAACCCCTGTTGCATGTTCTTTCGGTCCTTGCCTATCGCACCTATCTCCTTCGAGATTGCGCATAGGGATTGATAAATTTTAGGCGTTTCCATGGCTTTTAGAATGGTAGGTTGATGTTTTGTTTTTTGCCGATGATCATGTCAGCAAGGCTAACGGCCAGCTTCTCGTAGTTGCTCTTGTAGCTATCGCGGTCTTCCTTGACCTTCCAGAAACTGTTCTGATAGGCTTCAACGCCTTTGCGGTACGCCGCATAGATCAGCGTGGCGAGTTCCTTTGGCAGTCCGCTTTTTTGGATAAATTCACCTTCTTTGATTAGGATGTCGAGGTCTTTCGTTGCGGCCTCCTTGGTGATGTCTTGGATTTTAGTGTTTTCCATTTTACTTGTTTTTGAATTTGTTATCTGTGTCGGTTGCGTATTCCATCCTCAGGGCCAGCATCGCCACGGTCTGCGCTGCACGGAGCTGCTCCAGCTCGGCACGGCTGTACTCAAGGCGGTTGCCGTTGGCCGTGACTGTGAGGCTGTCGGCATGGTCCCTAAGGAATGCGCTGCCGTACTCCCGACGCGCCTTCGTCTGGCTGATGCGGTCGTCGGCTGGCTTCAGGCGGCGCAGCGTCTCCGCCGCGCCCATCGCCGCACTGCCTCTGATGAGGTCGAGGATGTCTTTGTTCATTGTTGCTCCTTCCTCGGGGCCGGTATGTAGTCCCCGTTCTGGTCGTACTTGCGTCGGGCACGGCGTGCCCCTATCATGTCGGCGAGGCAGGCGTTGGCCTTGATGAGCCTCCCGTTGTCTTGGATGAGGTTGCCTATCTTGGCGTACTTGCGATTCAGATCCGCGTCCTTGACTGCCAGCGAGCCCTTCAGCTCGGCAATTTCCTTTCGCAAGGCTGCGACCTCCATCGTCAGCTCCTCGTTGCGTCGCATCGTGTCGAGCCACTTCATTGCCGGCCTCCTTCCTGGAAGTCGAACCAGCCTCCGATGGCGGCTCCGACCGTGAACACGGCCACGCCGATGCCACGGATGATCATCTCGTGTGCGCAGCCGTTCATCGTGCATACGGCCACGAATAGCCCTACCACGGCCATGATGCCGCCGATAGTCTTTCGCGCTTTCATTGTTCACCTCCTCTCTTCGGGAACAGCTGCTCTGCGGGGATGTCGAGGTGCTTGGCAACCAGGCATGCTGCCGACTTGGAAGGGGTGCGCCATCCGAGCCCCCAATGGTAGACGGTCTCGGTCGACACGATGGCGGCGACGGCCACGCCTTGCATCCACTCTATCGGGCGCGAACCTCCCGCCTTCTCTTTCTCCTTCTCGTAGATTTCTTCGAAAGTCATCTTGTCTGTTTTTTTTAAATAGCCCGCTGTACCTTGGCGGAGCCTCGGCTCGGAAGGCCTTGGCGGGCTGGGTTATTTCATTCAGGAAACTTCTCGTCGAGATACTTCGCGAGTCCGGCAACCAGAGCCTCCGGCTTGTCGAATGCCCATTCGGTCAACACTGACCTGTAGATGATAGGGGTGTCCCCGCCATAGTAGACTATCACCATTAATGAGAAGTACTGTTCGACGAGCGGCTCGTGCGGTGAGTTGGTTGCCGTCAATTCGACACTCCAACGCGCCTTGTCGCCCACGCGGGTGTCGAGCATATCGAACACCTCTGCCATGACACGGGCCGCGTTCTTCTTTTCATCTCTCGATAACTTTTTCATTTTTCTTGCTGTTGAGTTTTCCATTTTTTTTCCTTTCGTTTTTGAGGTTTTTACTATCTTTGTCATTTGACAATGCAAATATACGGATATTTGGCAAATAATTGTCAAGTATTTGGCAAAAATTTTCAATTATTTTTTCTAATTTTTATAAATCGCTGAAAATGAAAGAATTAAAAATCAAAGAGCTTAGGGAAGAACGTGGCCTGTCGCAGGCCGAACTCGCCCAAATCATGGGAGTGTCTGTCCAGACTGTGAGAAACTGGGAGGATGGCAAGAAGATTTCGGGGACGGCGTCGATGAAGCTGAAGCAGGTGTTCGGCATCGACGGCGTTGGCGATGTCGTCGGCAACGGCATAGGCAACACCAACACCGTCACGAAGTCGGACCCAGCCGTTGTCAAGGCGTTGGACGCTCTCGGCAAGTCGCAGGATCAGATCGACCGCCTGTTGGCCATCATCGAGAAGCTGACTGACTAAGAGCAAAAAAAAAAGCCCCGCGCCAAACGGCACGGGGCGGGTAAAATGAAAAACGCAAATTTCAAAACTTCCACGCCGCAAAGATAGGAAATTTTCCCGCAACATAGTCAAGCACGGCGCGATTTGCCGTCCACACCCTCGACCAGTCACGCTCGATGTAGATGTCCGTCACCCTTGCGCCGCCATGTTCGGCATGGTTGAGCGCAGCCGACACGTCATCGCGCGGCACGCCGCAGGCATTCCTCGCCAGCGTCGCCCATGTGTGCCTTGCATAGTAGGTCGTAAGCGACGGCACACCGGCCATCCGTCCCACCTCCTTCAGGCCCTGGTTGACGGCCTTGTTGAATGCCTTGAAGTCGGCGTACCGCTCGCAGCACGCAAGCAGCTTGCGCGTGCCTCGCCATCGCCCGATGACGGCAGCCGCCTCAGGCTCCACCCGCAGCACCATCGTGGCGCGGTCGTTACGTCGGCTGTCAGTCTTCGCTCGGCAATAGGTCAGGATGCCTCCACGCGCATCGCCCTTGCCGAGGGCGTAGATGTCAGCCGTGTTGATGCCGACGAGCGCGAACGACAGGGCGAACACGTCCCGAGCCATGCGTGCCTTCCACGTCGCCGGATCCGCATCGAGGATGCGTCGCAGCTGCTCCACCGTCAGGGCTCGGTGCCGTGACGTCGGCTGCGGTGGGATGGCGTTGCGGAAGGGCTGACGTGGGATGCGTACAAGCCCGACATCGTCATCGTTGTAGATGTCACGGGCGCGGTTATGCAGCGTGCGCAGCTTCTCAAGGTAGGCCGACGCCGACCGGCATCCCTTCCCGTTGCGGCTCTCGATCCACTCTCGGAAGCCGACGACCATCGCCTTGTCGATGTCGTTGATGTCGAGCTCATCCTTGCCGGTGTAGCTCCTTAATGCATTGAGCGCATAGCGGTATCCGTCAGCCGTGCCGCGCTCCATCGATGCCGTCACGGTGGCGGCGAACCTGTAGAAGTCGAGGCGGAAGCCTCGTACCGCCTCCATCCGCGCCTGAATCGCCACCCATAGCGTCGTCGCATCCATGAAGTCAGCCCCATCGACGGCTGCCGCCGCCTTGCGCAGGCGGTCGATGAATGTTGCGACGGCAGCGGCCAACGCCGCGTCACGGATGCGGCTGCGGTCTCGGTTGAGCTGTTCTGCCGTGGCGTAGATGCCTGTCGGCTTGCGCACGCTGCAACGATGGTGTGTCATGCGTACCTTGACGAGATAGGTGCCGTCACGCCGCTTGTAGGGCGACACCTCATAGTTGAATGTTGCCATTTTTTCCTTGCGTTTTTCGAATTACGATTGATTTGTGCAACTATTGTGCAACGAAATCGGCGCGAAAATAGCGATTTTCGACCGTTATCGTGAACTTTTCGAAAAAAAAGTTTGGTTGCCGGCATCTTGTAATCTCGAGAAAACGCACGAAAAAAGCCGCATTTCAGCGGCTTCCTGTTTTGTGGAGCATAACGGAGTCGAACCGATGACCTCTTGCATGCCATGCAAGCGACTGAATCGGCACTAATCGACTAAATCTCAATCTGTTGCCGACAATCTCGTTTGGCCTTTGTTCAACAGTTGTGATTCTTTGAGCAAATATTCGACGTAATCCGACTGGCTGAAGCCCATGCGGGCTGCGGCCAGTCGTATCGCCGAAATCGACGACGGCTGGAGGCGGAAGCTGACCGCCTTGCGCTTCTCGTTTCCCTTGGTGGGTCGTCCGCTGGGGTTGTTGGTTTGTCCTTTCATATCAGCTCTTTGAAGTTGTCAATAAGGTAGTCGGCAATCTCACGCATGGCAGTGGCCGCCTGTTGTGCGTCAAGCGGTTTGCCCTCGCCGATAGGCAGCACCCGTTGCGTCTCGTTGTACCTGCCTTTCTTCCATTCAATCTTAAACATATTGTCGAGGTCGGCCACCATATACCAGCCAGGCTTGTTGTCGATGGTCGTCACGGCGAACCTCTCGTTGTCGACAGGTTCGATGGGGATAGGCTCCACATCCATGTTGACAATCTCGTTCTGTCCGACAAACCTTGCAAATTCAGGGGTTTGCTCCAGCCTTTTGATGGCATCGGCCTGATTACGAGCCATGACGGTGGACTTCACTTCGTCCCCGCCACTCAGTCTGATGTTGATTCGGTATCGTTTCATATTTCTTGTGCGTTTGAAAATTCCTTGTTTCTAAACAGTTCGGCCAAGCCGCTGATCTGCTTCAGCCGAAGCAGCTCGTCGGCGTCCATGCCGATATTCTTCAAGATCCATGCGTCGCTCATGCCACACATCCCTTGTTTTCGCTGAACGAAGCGAACATGCGCTTGCGCTCTTGATAAAGTTCACGCTCGCGTTCACGATATTCGATGATGTTATTTCTATTTTCGGCAGCCCATGCATCGTGGCGCTTCATCCACTCCTCCACTGCTGCGTTATAAGCTCTCTTAGTCTTCCATTCATTGCTCATGCCGTTCGGATATTGCTCGCCAAACAACGGTGCTGAGTTGGAATGGTTGATGTACTCCTTGGTGATTCTGTCGAAGGCTTCAAATTGCTCCTTGGTGAGTTCCACGCTTACGACGTTGAAGAAGCGGTCGCTGTCTGCGCAAGTTGCCGTCATCCAGAAGTGGATGCTCTTGGGGAATTTGTGTAAGGTGGCGTAACTATGTTCGCCCACGCCGTAATAGCTGCCATTTTCATCCATGATGAAACGGTCTGGTTCGTTGTACTTGTACTCGGTGCTTGTGATTAAGTGAGCTCTCATTTTTTTTGTCGCCGGTTTTATCCTGTTGGCTCATCAGTTTTAATTGATTTGACGATGCAAATATAACACTTTATTTTGATACCGCAAGAAAAAAAATGCACTTTTTTTCAAAAAAAATGCACTTTTTTTTCGGGGCACTCCAAATGGGGATTTTGGGGAACAAAAAAGGCGTTGTTTTTCAACGCTATACGGGAAAAGTTTGGATTTGGGTTTTGGATTTTTCCTTATAAGTTTGGATTTGGACAAAAAAATATAGCGTTGGGTTTCAACGCTATACGGGAAAAGTTTGGATTTGGGTTTTGGATTTTTCCTTATAAGTTTGGATTTGGACAAAAAAATATAGCGTTGGGTTTCAACGCTATACGGGAAAAGTTTGGATTTGGGTTTTGGATTTTTCCTTATAAGTTTGGATTTGGACAAAAAAATATAGCGTTGGGTTTCAACGCTATACGGGAAAAGTTTGGATTTGGGTTTTGGATTTTTCCTTATAAGTTTGGATTTGGACAAAAAAATATAGCGTTGGGTTTCAACGCTATACGGGAAAAGTTTGGATTTGGGTTTTGGATTTTTCCTTATAAG